>JAEUKJ010000457.1 GCA_016792665.1 Deltaproteobacteria bacterium
CCACCCGCCAGCTCTTGAAGCGCCACGGCTTCAAGGCGACCGGCCGCAACAAGCCCGCCTCCGAGTACCTGGCCGAGGCCCGCCGCGCCGGCACCTTCCCGCGTCTCCTTGACGTGGTCGACGTCAACAACGCGCTCTCGCTCGAGACCGGCTGGCCGATGTCGGTCCTCGACCTCGACCTCTGCCTCGCCGCATCCCCGGCGGGCGCGCTCGAGGTCCGCCTGGGGCGCGACGGCGAGTCGTACGTGTTCAACCCGTCGGGCCACGCCATCGACCTCTCGAAGCTGCTCCTCATCGCGGCCGTCGACGGCCCGGCGCTGGGCAACCCCGTGAAGGACGCGATGACCGCCAAGGTCGCTCCCGGGACCCGACGCATCGCCGCGTTCCTCTACGCCTCGAAGAAGGTCGCAACCCCGGACGAGGTCCTGGCCGTCGCGCGCCGCTTCGCCGACCGCCTGGGGGGCGGCGTGGCGCGGGTCGTGTCGAGCCCGGTCTAGCGCAAGCGATCGAGGACGAGCATCGGCCGAAGCCGCCGCGCCTCGGCGACCCAGGTCGCGACCGTGCTGATGTCGGGGAGACGCTTGGCCTGGGCCGTGCCGCGCGTCGCGACCCGCAGGCGGTCGAGCAGGTCTTGCGGGTCAGCGTAGGAAAGGTCCTCGCTGTCGCGGATCCCCGACTTCTGCAGCGGCCCGACCATCGTCGGCCCGAAGCCCGGCACGCGCAACAGATCGCACTGCGTCGCCAAGGCCTCCAGGCGCACCAGCGTGATGCCGGTCTCGCGCTCGACCCAGGCCCGCTTCTTCGGCGTCGTGAGCCAGCCCAGCAGCACCTCGGTGTCGAGGATCCCGGCGCGCGACAGGGCGCGACGCTCGGCCGCGCTCACGAAGTCGGCATGCACCAGCGCGTAGTGCGACGCCAGGGCCGGACTCTCACCCGCGACCAGGGCCACCGTCGCGACCGTGCCGAGGGCGAGGACGAGGGCGGTCGTGACGACGAGGGCGCGGAGGAACGAGGCCATGGAGCCTCCGAACGGCGGGCTCTCATCGATATTCACGACGGCGTCGCTGCGCTCGCCCCACCAGCGCGCGCGGAACCGACCCGCACGGCCGCTACACCTGCCGGGTCACGTAGGGCGAAGCGCCAGCTCAGGGACGGAGGTCGGGCCCCGGGTTGCCGAGCTCGCCCCCATCCGGCACGCAGGAGCACTGCTCACACCCATCGCGCGTGACCTCGCACTCCTCGTGGAAGCCCGGCGTGCACATCGACAGCGGCTTGTAGGTCTTGCAGGTCCCGTCGGCGTTGCGGTGGCTGCTCGCGCACCCACCGAGGCCGAGCCCCGCGATCGTGATGACCATCCAGCGTTTCCATCCGAGCATGTCGCGCCTCCGCGCTGCGACGTCGCCCTCGGGCTCAGGGGCAGGCCGTGGTGCGACCGTCGATGTAGAGGGTCCACATACCACATGCCTTCTGGGCCGTCGTCACGCCGACGTAGGAGATCTGGATCCAGTAGTCGAACGAGTCGTCCTGGAAACCCGCATCGGCGGCCGTGACCTCGACCTCTTCAGGAGAGTCCCCTTCGTTGTTCGACAGCGATCGCAGGCTGCCACACGGACCGAACACCTTGAGGTCGTAGTTGACCCCGGGCGGCGGCTGGAGACGGATGCGCGCGATGACCTTCTCGCTGCAACTCGAGCTGACGGAGTCGACAGCGCGCGCCTTGTACCAGGCCGACCCACGGCCATTGGTCGTGCTGCGGACCACGGTCGAGGTCGACGAGCACGTGAGCCCGAGCGCCCCACAGTTGACCTTGTCCTCGCCCGGAAACGACCCGAGCGAGGCGCCGTCGCTGCACACCCCGGGCGGCCTGAGGTGCACCTCGCAGCCGGTCGAGGCCTTGTCGTCGCAGTCGGCGTAGTCGGCCTTGCACGAGAGCACGGCGCACGTCCCCGTCGCGCAGGTCATCGACGCATTGTCGCCCTCGCACCGGGCGTCGCACTCGCCGCAATCGCTGAGGGTCCGCGTCGAGCGCTCGCAGCCGTTGGCGAGGTCGTCGTCACAGCTCTTCCAGCCGGGGTCGCAGCTCGGCGCGCACGCGCCTTCGACGCACTGATTCGCGCCGTGGTCATTGGTGCATGTAAGCGGTGTCCCGGCGCAGACGTTGCCATCGCACGCGTCCTCGACCGTGCACGGGTCGCCGTCGTCACACACCCCGGCGCTCGGCGCACCGACCGGCCCCTCGCCCGGCGTGCACACGTGCTCGACGCAGCTGAGGGGCAGGCACGACGGGATGCCCTCGCAGTCGACGTCCTTCTCGCAGCACCCCGGGATCGTCACCTGCTCGCACCCGCCCGCGCTGCACGCGGCGACCGTGCACGGGTCATCGTCGTCGGGGCACTCGCAGACCTCGCCGTCGGGGCCGGTGTCGGAAGAGGTGTCGCCGTCGGGATCGAAGGTCTCGGAGTCCGACTCGGTGTCGGCGTCTTCCGCGGTCGTCGTGTCGAGCGTGTCGAGCGTGTCGAGCGTGTCGGGCGGCAGCGTGTCGGGCTCGGCCGTGTCGCCGGTGTCGCGCGTGTCGCGCGCGTCGATGTCGCTGCCGATCGCCGTGTCGAAGGCGTCGCCCGAGTCGACCTGGGCCCAGGTCTGGCGTGGACCGTCGACACAGGCCGGCGCGACCAGGGCCAGCACGACCCCAGCAAGAGCGCATCCCGCAAGCCCTGCGCGCGACCTCGACAACCCTACGTTCAACGACAGCTCCCTCCAGCGACTCCCTTGGTTGCCAGAGCGGTCGGTTCCGCTCAAGTCACAAGGTGCGTTTTTTCGCACACCCCTGAAACAATACGTCGAAAGCGGCCTGCCGGATCGTCGGGCCGCCCCCAACGCGCGTCTCGACCCGAGGGATCGGCTCTGGTAAGCGTCACGACCCAACGTGTCCCCGAACGAGACCCGACGCATGACGACGCCCCGCCCCTTCCGCCTCTACTCGACCCTCACCCGCGACGTTCGCCCCTTCGAGCCCGTGGTGCCCGGACAGGTCGGCCTCTACGTCTGCGGCATGACGGTCTACGATCGGTGCCACGTCGGGCACGCGCGCGCCATGGTCGTCTTCGACACGTTCGTGCGCTGGCTGCGCCACAACGGCTGGGCCGTGACCTTCGTGCGCAACTTCACCGACGTCGACGACAAGATCATCCACCGCGCCAACGAGCGCGGCGAGGATCCGGCCGCCCTGGCCCAGCGCTACATCGACGCCTTCCACGACGACGCGACCGGTCTCGGCCTCCTGCCGCCCGACCACGAGCCGCGCGTGTCGACCTCGATCGACGACATCGTGCGCTTGATCGGCACCCTCATCGACAAGGGCCACGCCTACCCCTCCGAGGGCAGCGTCTGGTTCGACGTCCGCACCTTCCCCGAGTACGGCAAGCTCTCGGGTCAGAAGATCGACGAGCTCCGCAGCGGCGACCCCGACGCAGGCAAGCGCGACGCCGCCGACTTCGCCCTCTGGAAGGCCGCCAAGCCCGGCGAGCCCGCGTGGGACTCGCCCTGGGGCAAGGGCCGCCCGGGCTGGCACATCGAGTGCTCGGCCATGTCGCACGCCCAGCTCGGCGCGACCCTCGACATCCACGGCGGCGGCCTGGACCTCGTCTTCCCGCACCACGAGAACGAGGTCGCCCAGAGCGAGTGCGCCCACGGAGCGACCTACGCCCGCTACTGGACCCACAACGGCCTGCTCACCATGGCCAGCGGCCAGAAGATGGGGAAGTCGCTCGGCAACGTCATCAACGTCGAGGACGCGCTCGCGGCCTTCCCGGCCCAGACGCTGCGCCTCTACTACCTCCAGAACCACTACCGCTCGCCGCTCCCCTGGGGCCCCGAGGCGTTGCCGGACGCGCTCGCCATGGTCTCGCGCCTCTACGAAGCGCGCGAGGTCGCCGAGTCCTTCGAGGGTGACGAGAGCGCGGACGTGGTCGCGAAGGACCTCGGCGAGGACGCTCAGGCCGTGCTCGACCTCGGCCGCGCCTTCGCCGCGAAGTTCGACCAGGCTCTCGACGAGGACTTCAACACCGCGCAGGCCTTGGGCTTTCTCTTCGAGTTGGCGCGCGCCGTGAACCGGCTCGGCAACCACAAGAAGGCCAAGAAGCGCGCCCGCCCGGTCGTCAAGCCGGCGCTCGACGCCTTCCGGCTGGTCGCCAGCGCGACCGGCCTCCTCTCGCAGCCGACCAGCGCGTTCTTGGAAGAGGTCCGCGAGAAGCGCCTCTCCGCGCTCGGCCTCGCGCGCGCCGACATCGAGCAGCTCATCGCCCAGCGCGACGAGCTGCGTCGCGACAAGAAATGGGCCGAGGCCGACCAGCTCCGCGCCGAGCTCGACCAGAAGGGCATCGTGGTCATGGACTCGCCGACCGGCGCCGAGTGGCGCGTGCGCATCCAATAGCCGCGGGGTGTCGCCAGCGCTCACGCTCGCGTTCGCGCTCCTCGCATCGGCCCCCGAGCCGACGACACCCGCGTCGACCGACAGCGCGCGTGGCGGCGACGAGTTCAAGACCGTGGTTCGGCCGCGAGACACGACACCGCCGACCGCGGTGCTCGACCGCGCCCGCCTCGAAGAGACCGCGGGCCGCGACCTCGCGACGCTCCTCGACGACGAGCCCGGCATGGACGTCACGCGGCTCGGCGGGCTCGGCGCCTTCGCGACCTTGTCGATCCGCGGCTCCTCCCCTGAGCAGGTGCTGCTCGCCCTGGACGGCATCCCGCTGAATCCCGCCGACGGGGCCCCGGTCGACCTGTCGACCCTGCCTCTTGGCCCCCTGGACCACGTCGATCTCTATCGCGGCCGAAGCCCCTGGGCGCTCGGCGTGACCGGCCTCGGCGGCGCCGTCCTCTTGCACTCGCGCCGCGCTCCCGAGCGCGTGGCCGCCGACGCCGAGCTCGCCACCGGCAGCTTCGGCACCGGCGTCCTCCGCGCCTGGGTCGGTGGCGGCGGCCTGTCGCTCGCCATCGACGGACTCACCACGCGCTCCAACTTCCGCTTCACCAACGACCAGGGCACGGCCTGGACCACCGAGGACGATCGCCTGGTCACGCGCGCCAACGCCGACAGCTCCTCGGCCACGATCCTGGCACGCGCCGAGCTCGACCTCGACCCGGGGCGCCTGACGCTGCTCGACGCATGGACCACCGTCGACCGCGGCCTCCCCGGACTCGGCGTCAACCCGACGCGAGAGAGTCGCTTCTCCAAGGAGCGCCACCTCCACGCCCAGCGCCGCGACCACGAGCCCGCCCCCTTCCGGCGCCCAAACACCACCAGGCTCGCCCCCACCGCGACCGAAGTCCCCGACCCCCTGGGCGAAATCGGCCTCGGCTCAGGCCC
>JAEUKJ010000517.1 GCA_016792665.1 Deltaproteobacteria bacterium
AGGAAGCGCTCCATGAGGGGCAGCATGCCGGTCGAGACCTTGCCCTGGGTCATGGCGTTCAAGGCCCAGATGACGTCGGGCTGGTGCTGCGCGAAGGCGGCGGAGCGCGCGGCCCCCTCGCCGGCCGTGCCCGACCAGAGGAACTCGTCGTGGAGCATCTGGTACACTTCGGTGCCGAAGTCGCCGTACTGGTAGTTCGGCTCGGTCTCGAAGGGCTCGTCACAGGCCAGCGGGGTGAGCGCGGTCAGCGCGAGGGCGACCGGCATGAGGCGGGCGTGGCGGGCGGTGCGGAAGGTGCGTCGAAGAAAGTGAGAGTTCATCTCAAAACCCCGCGGAGAACGTCGTTGCGAGGATGATGTTACGCGCCGAGTAGGTGCCGTTGCCAATCGTGCTCGGGCCGGTCTCGTCGTAGGGAGTCGGGTCGGCGGTGTAGATCGGGTTGACCTGGGTCTTCTCGCTGTTGGTGACCGTCCGCTCGAAGGTCTCGACCCAGGCCGCCGTGAGGTCGATCTGGAACTTGCCGAGGCGCAGCGTGCCGCCGACGGCGAAGCCGAGCTTGTCGCCGTCGATGTCGAGGACCGACAGGGTCTCGTCCGGGGCGGCGCCGGTCTCGTAGAAGACGCCCGCGCGCACGGTGAAGTCACCGCGCGAGGGGGACCACGAGCCGCCGAGGCGAATCGACACGACGTCGTCGTAGCGCTGCTCGATGCTGAACGGCTTGACGTTGTAGGTGCCGATGCCGGGGACGTTGGTGAACGCGATGCCGCCCTCGCCCGGGGCCACCGAGATCGCGTCCAGCGCGCTCCACATCTCGAGGACGGCGGCGAGCTCGACCGACCAGAGGTCGGGGTCGAAGGCGCGCAGACCGACCCGGAAGATCCAGGGGAAGTCGAGCTTCACGTTGATGTTGTCGCCGACGATCTGCGTGTCGGAGAAGTAGTAGTGGGACGGGCGGCGGGTCTTGAGCTTGCCGGAGAGGTCGGCCGAGACCGGAAGCTGCGCCGAGAGGCCGATGTCGAAGCCGTCGACCGGCGTGATGAGCAGGCCGAGGTTGCCCGACGGGGTGAAGGCGTCGACCACGTCGACCTGGGCCAGCACGTCGAGGTCGCGCTGCTCGGGCCAGCCGAAGACGCCCGGGTAGCTCGAGATGACGAGGCGCTGCTTGATGCTGGTCATGACCGATTGGAGGCCGATGCCGATCGAGAAGCGGTCGCTCGGGCGCCAGGCGACCGAGAGCTGCGCGAAGAACTCGACCGCTTGCAGCGAGACGAGCGAGTAGCGCTGCGGGCCATCCTCGGGCCACTGGTTGGTGCCGGCGTAGGGGCCGTAGGCGCCGAGGCAGAAGACCCAGTCTTCGAGCCCGAAGTTGGTCGCGATGGCCAGTGACGGGTCGGGGAAGGGCGGGCCTTCGTCGCTCACGGAGGGGATGCCGTCAGCGTAGGTCGGGTCCTTGCGGATGACCTCTTCGTCGCTTTGGCGCGCGAAGGACTGGTCCGAGAAGATGAGGCCGAGGTCGACGTAGAGGGCGAAGTCCTTCGACAGGCGCGTGAGCGCGGCGGGGTTCAGCCACTGCGCGTTGAGATCGTCGGCGCCAGCGATGAAGGCCCCGCCGAGCGAGAGGGCGCGGGCCCCACGCTCGGGGATGTAGAAGGCGCCGGCGTGCGCTGCGTTGGAGCCGAGCGGGCCCGCGACGAGGGCGCAGACGGCGGCGAATGCGATGGCGGCCAAGGCCGAACGGCCTCGCACAAGGCCTCGCGGAGCGAGGCTGCCGGCGGGTGCAATTCGCACAAGGCTTCGCGGAGAGAGTGCAGATGCCGATCGAGCGATCGGCGAGCGACGAGTGAACGAGCACATGAGGGACGGACCTCGGGTGA
>JAEUKJ010000597.1 GCA_016792665.1 Deltaproteobacteria bacterium
CGCCATCCATGCCTCCAGAGCGAACGCACCCGCACGTCCGATCGAGAGCATTGCCGAACTCGCGCCGCGGTTCAAGCGCGTCGGCCGGTATCGCCCATGGCCGCCAGATCGTCGCCGTCGCGGGCCCGCGCGGCTTCGCCCAGGGGCGAAGGGTGCGAAGGACGAGGGGGCGTTGACCGGCGGGCGCCCTTTGGCGATGGTGGTGCGATGTCCGGCCTGGATGCGTCGCCTCTGCCCACGGTCATCGCCGAGCCGCGCGCTCTGGCGGCGCTCGGTGACGTGCTCGGGGCGGCGCGGCTCCTGCCGCTCGCGGTCGAGACCAACGCGTTGGGTGCTTATCGACCGAGGTTGTGCCTCGTGCAGCTCGAGGTCGGCGCGGCTTTCGAGGGAGGGCTCGTGGCGATCGACGCGCTCGCGTTCGAGGCGCGTCCGAGCCCGCTCGCGGCTCTCTTCGCTCGCCTCCCCGAGGACGCGGCCCTCCTCGTCCATGGCGGCGAGCATACGCTGGCGGCGCTGCGGCGCGAGCTCGGCGTGCGGCCGCGGCACGTCCTCGACACGCAAGAGGCGGCGGTCCTCCTGGGCCTGCCGCGCACCGGCTTGAAGGCCCTCCTCCACGAATATCTCGGCGTGACCCTGCCGGCGCCGCGGTCGATCGACTGGCGTGCGCGGCCCCTGGACGGCGAGGCGGTCGCGCATGCGCTGACGGATGTGGCCCACCTCCGGGCCTTGTTCGGGGTGCTGCATCAGAAGATCGTCGCCGCCGATCTCGAGGACGAGCTGGCGGTTGCCTCCGCACTGATCGGGGCGGCGCGCGTGACGGCGAACATCCCGGATCCGAAGCGCTTTCGGACCATCGATGGCGCCTCGAGCCTCGAGCCCGAGGGCCTTCACCTCCTGCATGCCCTGGTCACGTGGCGGGATCAGAAGGCGCGCGAGCTCGACCTGCCGCCGGGTCGTCTCTTGCCCAACGCCCTCCTCATCCAGCTCGCGCAGGCGCCCGAGCTCGCCGCCGAGCGCCTGAACCCGAACGTGCCTGGCCTGCGCGCGCGCTTCCACTCGCGTCTCGTCCACGCCGACATCGAGCAGCTCCGCCGGGTCGTGCGCGTGGCGCTCGCGACCTTTGGCGAGGTCGAGGCGACGCCTGCCGCCGAGCCGCGCCACCCGACGCCTCTGGCCTCGTCGCCGTCTTCAGGGCCTGGTGCGCCGCCGTCAGGGCCCGTCGCGTCACCGCCCGATCTCCCGCCGCTTCCCAAGCGGAAGGGGCCGCCCGATCCCGCGACACGCACGCGGCTCGCGGCCTTGAAGGCGTGGCGGCGCGACGAGGCCGAGCGCCGGGGGATCGGACACGCGGGCGTCTTGCCGCTGGTCGCGCTCGAGCACCTGGCCTTCTTCCCCGAGTCGGCGCTCGCCGAGGTGCCGGGCTTCGGGCGGCGTCGGGCCGAGCGCTACGCGGCCGAGCTCGCGCGCGTGCTCGGGCCTGCGCGGAAGCGCTGAGCTTCGCGCCGGGTCAGCTCGGATTGGTCTTGCGCGCCGTGCGTCGCGCGCGGATGCGAGCCAGCCGTTCGGCCGCGGTCTCGACCGTCTGCTCGTCGTCGTCGTCGACGGCGCTCGGCGGGGGCGCGTCCTCGGCGCTCAGGTTCGAGAACGACACCGTCGGGCGCCGCGGCGGCAGCGCCGGGGCGATGCCATCGCCCGCGTTGTAGGGGCGCGTGCCGAGCTGCACGCGTCGCGGCGGCGACTCGGCGCGCTCACGGCGTGGCGCGGCCTCGGCCTCGGGCTCGGTGTCCTCGCCTTCGACGGGATCGGCTTCGGCTTCGGCCCGGATCCGCGGCCACGCGGCGGCCTGTTCGACCTCGAGCGTGGCGACCTGCTGCCGCATCTCGCGCCGTCGGATGCGCTCGAGGCGCTCCTTCTCGCGACGCGCTGCCTCGCGCGCAGGCAGCCCCATCAAGAGGGCGTCGAGCCCGTCGCTGGCGTCGGTCTCCGCCGGGGGCTGCACCAACATGGCGCGCACCTTCGGGTCATCCATCCAGCGCGGCAGCTCGTTCAAGAGTCCATTGAAGAGGCGCTCGGCGTCGTCGAGGGCCTCGGGCTCGAAGAAGCCGCACCCGTCGACGTGCGTGTCGGTGAGCTTGTCGACCCCGCGTAGGAAGCGGAAGGCACCGCTGTCGCCCGGGGCCCGGATGCCCGCGAACTGCCAGAAGATCGGCAGGTGGCTGGCGCGCCTCAGGAGCTTGGTCGTCTCGAGGGAGTCGTCGCAGTCCCCGCTGGTCACGATGACCACGAAGACCGGACAGGTGCGCAGCTCTTCCACGCCGGGGTAGTCGATGACGGTGCGCTTCAGGCGGTCGCCGACCTGTCGCGCCTTGCCCGGCGCGCTCCACTCGTTCGGGAAGTAGCGTCGGCCGATCGCGTCGATGAACGGCGCGTAGCGGGTCGGCGCCGGGTCCGCGGCGGCCTGACGCGGCAGCGGCACGTGGCGCGCGATCCAGCCCGCGTGGTCGGTGCTCTTGATCTCGCCGAGGTGTCGCGCCTCGTCAGCGAAGCTCCAGATAGGGACCACGCCGTCGTCGTCAAACTTCATCGCGAGGGCCAGCAGCGCGGTCGACAGGGCCTGCACGACGCCGTTCGCATAGAGCGGTGCCATGCGCGGCGAGGCATCGATGACCAGCACCACCTCGGCCTCGACCCCGTGCATGCCGGACTCGACATAGGCCCGCGATGCCCGGACGGATAGCTCCTCGAGTCGGCGATGCTTTTCGTCCTGGATGGTTGCCACGCGCGGAGCTTGGCGCGACTCGCTCGCCCGTGCAAGATGCCGCCATGTCTTCGCCGCGCTCGGACTTCGTCGCGCTGCGCCTGGCGACGCTGGCGCGCACGCCCGGCTTCCTCGGCGACAACGCCGCGTCGCGGCAACGCCTGGGGTCTCTCTACGACCGCGGCAGCGACCTCGGCCTCGTGCACGAGCGCCTCCATGTGGGCGATCGCCCGGTGGCGCAGCTCGCCTTCTTCCGAGACCCCGCGGCCTGGTTCGGCGGGCCGGTCGTCCTGGCCTTCGTCGATCGCGACCCGACCGACGCGGCCGCCCTGGCGGCGATCGGCACCTGGCTCGCGCGTCATGCGTCGGCTCTCGATGGGGCGACCCTCCTCGAGGTGACCGTTCACGATCGCCCCTTGCTGGAGGTCGCCCTGGCGAGCGGCTTCGGGATCAGCTCGGTCGCCATGGTCGGCGAGCCACGGTCGGCGCTCGCGGCCCTGGGACCTCCCGACGACACGCCGCTCGGCGCTCTCGGCCTGAGTGTCGTGGCAATGCAGCAACGGCACGTCGGCCACGTCGTCGCGCTGCACCGCAGCGTCTTCCAGCCGCACCCCGAGTGGTGCTGGTTCTGCGGCGAGCCTTCCCACCTGCGCCGCGTCGCCGCCGATCTCGCGGCGCGTCGCGAGCACCACCTCGTGCTCTTGCGCGGCGACGACGTGGTCGGTCACGCGGGCGGCGACCTCGTGCAGGACGATGCGTTCTGGGGCACGCACGGCGGGCTCGAGCTGGTGCTCAGACCCGAGCTGCACGGCCGCGGGTTGGCGCGCCCACTCTATCGACGCGTGCTCGGCGGGCTCGTCCAACGCGGCGCCGTCGCCCTCAAGGGACACAGCGCGCAGCCCGGGGTCCTGGCCCTGGCCAAGGTCATGCGGCGCCCGTGGCACGCCTTCGATCTGCGCCGCGACGCGCACTTCGCGCCCGAGCACTTCCTGCGCTTCGCGGACTGACCTGGCGGCGCCCGCGGGCTACTCGGAGAGGAACCAGCTCCCCGGGGTGAGGTCGACGTGCAGGTGATCGTTGTGCGCGTCGTTGTACTCGGGGGTGAGGATCACGTTCCAGATGTGCTCGTCGTGCATGGCGTGCGCGAGCCAGAAGAGGAGCTCGCCGCCCGGGGTCGTCGGATCGGCGACGCCGTCCTCCCAGTGGGACAGCACGGTGTAGCGCTGGCCGGTCGAGGTCTGCACCCCGGCGATGTCGATGGCGTTGGCAAACGCATGCTGCGAGAACGAGGTGGTGCCCGCGATGTAGCGGCAGTTGTAGGTCCCGTAGTGGACCACGTC
>JAEUKJ010000616.1 GCA_016792665.1 Deltaproteobacteria bacterium
GGTCGCCGCACGACCGACCCAGCGAAGTGACGCCGCCCCCGGGGGTCGCAGCGACGAGTTCAAATTGGGCTGGCGTCGCGCGAAGACTTCGCATAGGGTGCCGCGACTTTTGGCAGGCCGGTCCATCCAGCCGCCCCCGAACGAGGAGAATCGATATGGGTCTTGGAGACCGCTCGAGCAAGATGCGTCGCCGCGATTCGCAGAACAAGAAGAAGGCCCGCACGGCCCGCAAGCGCAACGCTGCGATGGCGGCCTCGGCCGCGGCGAAGGCTCCGGCCCCCGCCCCGAAGAAGGGCTCGAAGAAGAGCTGAGAACGACGCTCTTGACCTCGCCTCGCAGTGGGGTTAGTGGAGCCGAGCACGGGGACGAAGGTGCCCGTGCACCGCAGATGCGAAAGTGGCGGAATTGGTAGACGCGCTAGGTTCAGGTTCTAGTGAGCACTACGCTCGTGGGGGTTCAAGTCCCCCCTTTCGCAGATTCTGTCGGTTGAAGCGAAGTCGGGCAGCCTCCATGGCGGGGCCCGACAACGCAACCCACCTTCCCCTCCTTCGCCGATCGGGTCCCACCCGGTCGCGAACGGAGTTGCCTTGACTCCCCACGGACAGCCCGTTCGGGTGCGTCCGGTCGACGGGGTGCGCTCGCCTCGGGGCCTGGTCGCGATGATCGTCGCGGTCCTCGCCGTGTCGGCCTGCCACGACCCCGGGGAAGAGGCCCTCGATCGCGCCCTGCGTGGGGTCGACAGCTTGATCGCTCTGGCCGAGCGACGTGCGCGTGGCGAGCTCGACGAGGCGGGTCTGATCGCGGCACTGCGCGCGTGGGAGCGCACCGAGGCGAGCGAGATCCGAACCCTCGCCGAGGACGCCGGACGGGCCCTCGGACCTGCGCGGCGCGAGGTCCTCGCCAAGCGCTGGCGCGAGGCGTCCGAGCTCCTCGGGAAGCGGCTCTCACCGGGCGCGCTGCCCACCTTGGAGATCCCCACGGCCCCACCCGGCAAATAATCAGGCCGCGCTGATGACCGGGCCGGACTTCGGTGCTACCTTCCAAAGCGTGATGTCTCTGTGGGTGCCGCGTCGATCTTCCAATATCGTCCCCACCCGTAATCTTGACCTAGGGATTCATCCCTGATCGCGGTGTGCAAGCCCACCTTCACTGTAGTGGGAAGCCTGAAGCGGTCATACCGAAGCCCCCCTTTCCAGAGGAAAGGGTTGGGGTCGGGAGGATCCAACGGCCCTGCGGAGCTCCCGGGCGAGGTCTCAACGGACCTCGCCCGACCCTTTTCTCGCGCCGCTCGCCTTCACGCGGCGGCGTTGCGCTGGTCTCGGCGCTCTGCCGAGGTCGGCGGGCGGTATGCACGCCATGCATCGATCGCGGCGAACCCATGCAGCGCGATCATGAGCACGGTGAAGACCACGAAGACCGGGGCGCGCAGGCCGCCCTCGGCGGCCGGGGCCCCAAAGACGAAGGCCGCGGTGCGCGCCCCCGCGGCGACCTGCCCGGCGAGGAAGAGATGGAGCCACCCCGCTAGCGCCAGGATGAGGACGCCGTCGCCGATTCGGCCACGGGCGAGCTGTCCGAGCCCCGGAACCAACGCGGAAGCGAGCGCGGCGGCCCACGCGAGCCACCGGCGGGGGCCGACGGAGACGGGTGCTGGCGGCGCGGCGTCGTGCAGGTTGGGCGTGTCCGAGGTCACGCGAGCGTGCTAGCACGAGACCAGGCTCGTTGAGGAGGGACGATGAAGGCGGTCGTCATTCGGCAGCATGGTGGACCCGAGGTGCTCCAGATCGAGGACGTCCCCGATCCGGTGCCGGGCCCGGGTGAGGTCGTCGTGCGCGTGCGTGCGGTGGCTCTCAATCACCTCGATCTATGGATCCGTCGCGGCCTGCCGGGCGCGCCCTTCCACCTGCCGGCGACCACCGGCGCGGACGCCTCGGGCGAGATCCACGCGCTCGGTCCCGGCGTCGATGGCCCCGCGATCGGCACGCCGGTCATGGTCCTGCCGGGCATCTCGTGCGGGGTCTGCGCCGAGTGCCTCAGCGGGCGCGACGCGCTGTGCGCAAGCTACGGGATCCTCGGCGAGACCTGCGACGGCGCGCTGGCCGAGCTCGTGAAAGTCCCGCGCGCCAACGTGGTCGAGAAGCCGGCGTCGCTCACCCATGAGGCCGCGGCCGCCATGTCGCTGACCTTCCTCACGGCGTGGCACATGCTCGTCGCACGGGCCGAGCTGCGCGGCGGCGAGACCGTGCTCGTCCAGTCCGCCGGCAGCGGCGTCGGGGTCGCGGCGATCCAGATCGCCCGCTTCCTCGGGGCGCGCGTCCTTGCGACCGCGGGCAGCGAGGACAAGCGCCAGGCGGCCCTCGAGCTGGGCGCCGAGGCGGTCTTCGACAGCCGCTCGAGCGACTGGGCCAAGGCCGTGAAGTCGGCCACGGGCGGGCGCGGGGTCGACGTCGTCTTCGAGCACGTGGGCGGCGAGACCTTCGAGCTGTCGATGCGCGCCCTGGCCCGCGG
>JAEUKJ010000629.1 GCA_016792665.1 Deltaproteobacteria bacterium
GTCAGGGTCCCCGACCCGAGGCAACACACGGCGATCTGTCCCGACCCACGTTGCTCGGCCGCGACCCCGAATCCCACCGCTTCGGCCACGTGTCCGGCATGCGACCCCTCCGTCAGCGACACCCCGAGCTCGCGATCGAAGACCGCCCCCGGCAGGGTCCGCTCGTGTCGCTTGCCGAAGGCCTGCATCAGCAAGGCCTCGTGCGAGAGCCCGCGCGCCAGCGCCGCCGGCCAGTCGCGCGCCGTCCCGAAGAGCCAGTCCCCGGGCTCGAGCGCGAAGCCCGCCCCGACCATCGCGGGGATGGCCCGACCGACCGGGGGCACCGGCCGAATCTGCCCGGCATGCGACAGCCGCGCGAGCAGCTCCTCGGCCCCGCGGGCGTGCGCGACCAGCTCGACCAGCCGCCCGAGATTGCGCGCATCTTCGCTGGGATCGACGCCCAGCCCTGGCACCACACCGCTCACGCGGCACCCGCCTCTGGCGCCTTGGCCGCCTCGGCCGCAGCGTGCAGGTGCGCCTCGAGGAAGAACTCGCCGGCACGGTAGCTCGAGCGCACGAGCGGTCCCGACGCCACGTACAGGAAGCCCATGGCGCGCGCCTCCTCGGCCCAACCGTCGAAGACCGTCGGGCTCACGAACTCGGTGACCGCCAGGTGCTTGGGCGACGGCTGGAGGTACTGCCCGAAGGTGACCACGTCGCAGCCGACCTCGCGCAGCTCGACCAGCGCCTGCCTCACGTCCTCGGCCGGCTCGCCGAGGCCGAGCATGATCGAGGTCTTGGCCAGCACGTCCACGCCGTTCTTGCCGCGCCCCTTTCCGTACATCTTGATGTACTTCAGCACCGCCAGCGACTGGTCGAAGGTCGCGCGCACGTCGCGCACCTTGCGCGTCAGCGCACGCGTGGTCTCGACGTTGTGCGCCACGACGTCGGCGCCTGCGTCGATGATGGCCTCGACCCCGCCCATGCGTCCCTGGAAGTCGGGGATGAGGACCTCGACCAGGATGGACGGCTGGAGGCGCTTCAGCTCGCGCACGCAGGCCGCGAAGTGGGCCGCCCCACCATCGGGCAGGTCATCGCGGTTGACCGAGGTCAGGACGATGTAGTCGACGCCCATGGCCGCGACCGCCTCGGCCGCGTGATACGGCTCGCGCGGGTCGAGAGGCGCGGGCTTGCCGGTCGCGACCGCGCAGAAGCGGCAGCCGCGCGTGCAGGTCCCGCCCATCAGCATGATGGTGGCCGTGCCCCCCGACCAGCACTCGCCGATGTTCGGGCACTGCGCCTCCTGGCAGACCGTGAAGAGCTCGAGCCCCTCCAGACGCTGCCGGATCTGCTCGTAGCGCCCACCGCCCGGGGCCTTCACCTTGAGCCACGGCGGCTTCGGCACGCGCGGCTTGGCGTTGCGCGGGGCCGGCGTCGGGCTCCCGCCCTGGGTCACGAGCCCACTGGAAGAGTCGATGATGGGGAACTTCATGGCGCCTCGCCTCGTCGAGCCGGAGACCACTGCCCCAGCGACCACATGAGGCCCAGGGCGGGCCGGATATAGCGCCCCGGCGACCACGATGGCAATGACGATCACCGCGCGACGGGACGCCGGGATCGGGATGACCCGACGACCTCTCGCGCCGCGCCGATGCCCACATTCCAGGCCAGAGCTCGCAGCGAGCGGGAGGAGGGTCGCCCGACCCAGAGACCAACATGGCAAGGACGATCACGGTGCGACGGGACGCCGGGATCGGGATGACCCGACGACCACGCGCGCCGCGCCGATGCCCACATTCTCGACCAGAGCTCGCAGCGAGCGGGAGGGGGGTCTCCCGACCCGGCGGACCGGAGCAGCGCGCA
>JAEUKJ010000667.1 GCA_016792665.1 Deltaproteobacteria bacterium
CCGCGGGCAAGAGCAGGAGCGAGGCACCGACATAGGTGCCGACGAAGACGACGAAGCCCAGGGCGCCGAGCGCGCGGAGCTCGATCGCGATGGCCGAGAGCCAGTCTTTGAGCGGCAGGAAGATGTAGGCCGACAGCACGCCGAGGACGACGACGGCGAGGAGCGTCCAGCGCAGCCATTGGGCGCGCCAGCCTGGGACCTTGGGGACGATGGGCCCGGGATGACCGGGGACAAGGGCGTGGAGGGAGTCGCTCATCCGGCGCAATGTGCCACGAGTGGCGGCCCGCGGCGAGGCTTCATCAGGGCGGGTGGCGTCGATCAGGTGCAGCTCTGCGCGGGGGCCGACTCGTGGCAGGTGCAGCTCCGCGCGGGGGCACGGCTGCGAGGGCGGTTCGCGCACGGCGACCGGCGCGCCGACGACTCGGCCGATACCTGCCCCTCATGGCGCGGCCGGCGGCTATCGCGCGGGCCGGTGGCCTGCCATAGTGCGCCGGGAGGCTGGCCGAATCGCCCGCGGACGCCGACCCGAGGAGTGACGATGGACGACCCGGACTTCGCGCGCGCACAGATGGCGATGTCCCTCGCCTTCCACATCGTCTTCGCATGCGCGGGGATCGCGATGCCGCTCTTGATGGTGCTCGCCGAGCGACGCCATCAGAGAGCGCTCAGGCGCGCCGCAGCCGGCGGACCGGGGGCCGAGCAGGCCGCGCACGACGCCGCGATCGACCTCGACCTGGCGCGGCGCTGGGCCAAGGGAACGGCCATCCTGTTCGCGGTCGGGGCGGTGTCGGGGACCGTGCTGTCCTTCGAGCTCGGGCTCCTCTTCCCGGAGTTCATGCGCTTCGCGGGCCCCGTCATCGGCATGCCCTTCTCGCTCGAGGGCTTCGCCTTCTTCCTGGAGGCCATCGGACTCGGCCTCTACCTCTACGGGTGGAACCGCCTGTCGCCGCGCGTGCACCTCCCGACCGGCGTGCTCGTGCTGGTAATGGGCACGCTGTCGGGCCTCTTCGTGGTGACGGCGAACGCCTGGATGAACACCCCGACGGGCTTCACGTTGGGGGCCGACGGCCAGGTCGTCGACGTCGACCCCCTGGCGGCCATGCTCAACCCGGCCGCCTTCACCCAGTGCCTGCACATGACCATCGCGGCCTTCGTCGCGGTCGGCGCGGCCGTCGCAGGCATCCATGCATGGCGCCTGCGCAAGCACGCCGGCTCACGCTTCGACCAGCGCGCCCTGGGCCTCGCGCTCTGGGTGATGGGGGTCGGCGCCGTGCTGATGCCGCTGTCGGGGGACCTCTCGGCCAAGCAGGTCGCGGTGAACCAGCCCGTGAAGCTGGCCGCGATGGAAGGCCACTGGTACACCGAGCGCTGTGCGCCGCTGCGCATCGGCGGCCTCCCGGACGAGGCCGACCAGATGACCCGCTTCTCGATCGATGTCCCGTGCGGCCTGTCGTTTTTGGCATTTGGCGACTTCGACGCCGAGGTGAAGGGGCTCCGCGACTACCCGCGCGAGCTGTGGCCGCCCGTCGCCGCGACGCACCTGGCCTTTCAGGTGATGGTCGCCTCGGGCATGGCGCTCGCCGGGACCGGGGTGCTGGTCGCGTTCCTGGCCTGGCGCCGACGCCGCGCGGCCAGGCGCGCCGGTGACCCCGGTGCCTCGGCGGTGCCGAGCGGGCGGAAGATCCTGACCCTCATCGTGCTCGTCTCGCCGCTCGGGTTCGTCGCGGTCGAGGCCGGGTGGGTCGTGACCGAGGTCGGGCGCCAGCCCTGGGTCATCCACGGGATCATGAAGACGGTCGACTCGGTGACCCCGATGCCCGGGCTGTGGGGGCCGTTCCTCGCCTTCTCGATCCTCTACGTCGTGCTCGGGGTGACGGCGCTGACGCTCTTGAAGCGCCACGTCTTCTTTGCGCCACCCGAGCCGACCGCGGCCTCGGGAAACACCCCCGCGCCCCACGCCCACGAGGTCCCGTGATGCTGCCCGAGCTCGTCGCCGCGGTCCTCCTCTTCGCGTTGGTCGCCTATGCGCTGACCGGCGGCGCCGACTTCGGCGGCGGGGTCTGGGACCTCTTTGCCTCGGGCCTCCGCAAGGCCGACCAACGCGCCCTCATCGAGCGGGCCCTCGCCCCGATCTGGGAGGCCAACCACGTCTGGCTCATCCTGCTGGTGGTCGTCATGTTCGTGGCCCTGCCGACCGCGTACGCCGCCATCTCGACCGCGCTGCACCTGCCGATCCTCGCGATGCTCATCGGCATCGTGCTGCGCGGCGCGGCCTTCGTCTTCCGCAGCTACGACCCCCTGCCCGGCCGCGGTGCGGCGCGCTGGCGCACGGTCTTTGCAGTCTCGAGCCTGCTCACGCCGCTGTTCCTGGGCGTCGTCATGGGGGCCCTCTTGACCGGTCAGATCCGGCTCGACGACCAGCAGCGCGTGCGCCCCGAGGTCGGCTTCATCTCGGCCTGGTTCGCCCCCTTTCCATTCCTGGTCGGCGCCTTCGTGACGACCTTGTTCGCGTGGCTGGCCGCCCTGTACCTCGCCGTCGAGAGCGAGTCCGAGCCCGACCCCGACCCCGGCCTCACGCGCGACTTCCGCCTGCGCGCCGTGCTGAGTGGCGCCCTGGCGGGCGTGCTCTCGATCGTCGTCCTGGCCCTGGCCGAGACCCAGGCCCCGCACATCGCGGCGCGACTCGCCGATGGGCTCGACGCGGCGCTCCTGCAAATCGGCGCCGGCGTGCTCGGGTTCGCGGCCATCGGCGCCGCCTATCGCGCGCGCTATCGCCTCGCTCGCGCCCTGGGCGCCACCCAGGTCATCGTCGTCGTCGTCGGCCTGGGGCGCGCCCAGTGGCCCTTCGTCATCGCGCCGGACCTCACCTTCGAGGCGGCCCTCGCACCTCAGAGCGTGGTCGTCCCGATGCTCGTGGCACTCGCCATCGGCACGCCGATCCTGCTCGTGGCACTCATCTGGCTCTACCGGGTCTTCAAGTCGCGAGCGCCCGCGCGCTCCAGAGGAGGTCCATCATGATGCCGCTCACCATCGTGCGCCTCGGCCGCGTGAGCTACCCAGACGGCCTTCGCCTCCAGGAGGAAGCACGCGCGCGCGTCCTCGCCGGCGGCCGGGACGAGTGCCTCCTGCTGGAGCACGACCCGGTCGTGACGCTCGGCAAGCGCGGCGGCGTCGTCGACCTGGATGCGCTCGCGCGCCTCGCGACCCCGGTCATCAAGACGGACCGCGGCGGGTTTGCGACCTGGCATGGGCCGGGCCAGGCCATCGCCTATCCGATCCTCGACACGGGCCGCGCGCGCATCGGCGTCCGGCGCCTCATCCGCGGGCTCGGGGCGCTGATGCAGGCCGTCGCGGCCGACCTGGGCGTGCCCGATCTGGTCTATGACGACGAGCGCCCCGGGGTCTATCGCGACGGGCGCAAGCTCGGCAGCCTCGGGCTGCACCTGTCACGCGGCGTCACCATGCACGGGCTGGCACTCAACGTGTGCAACGCGCTCGACGGCTTTCGCGCCATCGCCCCGTGTGGGTTCGCCGATCTCGAGGTCTCGACGCTGAGCCTCGAGGCCGGCCACCCGATCTCCATGGAGGCCGCCTTCGCCTCCATCGAGCGGCACCTTCCGACCCTCTTCGATCACTGCTAGGGCCGGTTCGGGCCGCAACACGCGGTCCCAGGTGCTACAGGCGGACAGAGCGCTTCGGGCCGCCCGTAGCCCCGCTCGGGACCTCGCCGCTCACGCTCGCCGCCGCGACATCGCGCACGCGGGCCAGCCCCGAGAGCGCCGCCTCGATCTCGCTCACGCGCTCGGCCGGTTCGCCGCGCTCGCGCAGGTCGGCCAGGACGCCGTCGAGGTCGGTCGCGCCGTTGGCGATCCCCAGGGCGCCGGCCAGGACCTCGATGATCGCCTTCGGATCGCCGACCCTCAGGATGTGGTCGCGCGGGATGACCTTGGCCCACTGCCCGAGCACCGTCTCGTCCGAGTAGGCCGCATAGATGGCCTCGCGGCGCTCGGCCTCGGCCGCGAGGTCGGGCGAGTAGTCGAACTCGGCGACGACGACGTCGGAGGCGTCGCGGGTCTGCCCGTTGGGCGAGATGATTCCGTCGACGTGGCGGATCTCGCCGGCCACCTCGAGCTCGACCTTGAAGCGCGTCGGGGCCTGGCTCGGCTCGTGGAAGCGGAAGTTCTGGACGAACACCTTGTAGCGCCCCGCCGGCGCGCGCCCCTTGGGCCAGCGGACGTTCTCGACGGGCTTCACCGTGTCGCCCTGGACGTTCATGTCGACGTCGAGCCAGCCGCCGCAGCCGCTGACCTTGTGACCGTAGTAGATGTGCTCGGTGCTCGGCGCGATGACGTGCAGGTCGAGGTCGTTGCGGTTGTCCCAGAGCAGCGACGCGCGGATGTCGACCCCGTCGTACATGCCGCCAGCGCGCGTCACGCGGTCTTTGATCTCCGCGTCGATGTTGGACTTTCTCTCGGCCAGGGTCTTCCGCGGGAAGATGAAGAAGACGTGGAACTTCTCCTGCAGGCGCGCGAACACCTGGGCGCTGTCGAGGTCCTCGGTCAGCTCGTCGCCGATCACCTTGCGCACGCGCGCGGCCTCGACCGTCGGGTAGAAGCCCTCGTCGCCGACGAAGAAGAAGTAGCCCTTCTTGCCCGTGCCGGCGGCGAGACGCACGCAGTTGGTACGCGCGAAGAAGTAGGCCGCGAGCTCGTAGCTCTCCTGCCCGGTGCCGCCGCCGCCCTCTTCGATCCAGAAGCGCTCGAGCACCTCGTCCAGGCGGTTGTCGGCCTCGAACTGCCCGACCTGCAGCGGTGCGCGGTCGGCGTCGACGTCGCCGATGGCCGCAAAGCAGATCCCCGGGTTCTTCACGTAGCCCTTCAGCTCGAGCTGCCCCATGAGCTGCGGGAGCTTGTCGTACATGAGCTTGGTGTCGTCGCCGCGGCTGCGCGTGACGTCCAGGGCCACGACGATCGGCGTCTCGTTGTTGACCTCGCGCACCTTGCCGAGCGGGTTCAGCGCCGGGTGGACGGCCATGCGCGTCGTCTCGGTCGCAGGCTGCGCGAAGGCGGCGCGCGCACCGCTGCGGTTTTCGTAAGCGATATCGAGGCTGTAGTGTCCGCCACCCATCGTCTGGCTCCGAGGTTCGTGTGCGCCGCGAGCATGCCCGAGCGCGCCCGTTCCGTCGAGGCGAGCACCACCGCGCGCAGCGTGCGAGCGCGGGCCTAGACCTCGAAGGGCTCGAAGGTGTGCGGGCCCCAGATGCGCTCACGCACGCGCTCGACCTCGAGATAGAGCGCGTGGGCGTCCTGGGGACGACCGCCCTGGCTCTCGACCACGATGAAGCGCAGCAGGCGCTCCAGGCGCTCGTCCATCGGCGGCAGGGTCTTCTGGGCGGGGTCGCCGCCGGCCGCGAAGATGAGGCACTTGCCGAGCGCATAGAGGTCGCTGGCCGGGGTCGGGGCGCGGCGCTGGGCCACCTCGGGCGGAGAGTAGACCTCGTTCAGGGCCTTGAAGCGGTCGCCGGTCGTGGCCGGGCTGACGATGCCGTAGCACCAGTCGACCACCCAGAGCATGTGGTCGCGCGGGCGGATGACGAGGTGTGCCGGATCGAGGTTGCCGTGCAGGATGCCGCGACCGTGCGCGAAGGCCAGCGCAGCCAGCGCGCGCCGCAGGATCCAGATCAGGTGACGCGGCGGAACCCCGCCAGGCAGGCGCTCGCGCAGCGCGATGAGGTCGAGGCCGTCCACGCGCTCGAGGACGGTGCCGACACGACCATCGGCGGTCTTCAACGTGTCGAGGACGACGGGCAGGTGCGGGGACGCCGTGCCCTCGGACAAGAGCCCGAGCACCTTCGCCTCGTTCAGCATGAGGTCGTTGTCGCTGCGATCGTCGACGACCTTCAGCACGACCTCACGGCCCCCGCCGCGCCCGGCATAGACCGTCGCGAGCTCGCCGTGGGCCAGGACGCGGTCGGCGGTCCAGCGGCCCTTCGGCGTCGTCATCTCGAAGGCGACCGGACCGCGCGGCGCCTGAGACGGTGCGGGTTGCGGGGCCGCCTCGACGCACCACGCGACCTCGAGGGCGCGCCACTCACCGTCGGCCACCAGCCCGCCGGAGGCGACCTCGGGCGCGAAGTTGGCGCGCGAGTTGTCGATGACCCGCGCGCTCGACTGGTCGATGTGGACATGGATCGAAGGCGCCGAGCCGTCGCCGACCTTCAAGAGCAACGGCCCGAAGCCACCCGTCCAGCGCTCGGGGCCGCGCGCCGCACGCACCTCGCCGACGAGCTCGTGCTGACCTGCGACCGCCGGGACGAACGCCAGCGCGACGACCGCGCCGTGCCCCGCGGGGACGGCCAGGGTCGCGACCGAGCCGACCTCGCGCCCCGACAGGCTCGCGTGGACGCTGACCGCGTCGAGGCCCACCGACGCGCCCTCCAGATCGCAGCGGAAGCGGAGGACGCAGCGGCGCTCGACCGCGAAGTCACGCAGCGTCGCACCATCCAGCGATACCTTCAGGCCGGGGGCGGACGGCACCGTCCCCGACGGCACGACCTCTATCGCGAGCGCCCCGCCGCAGCCACCGCAGAAGCGCGCGTCCTCGGGGACCTCGGCGGCACACGTGGGGCAGCGCCGCGCACTCATGGAATGAGTGCCCCAGTGCCTCGGGCGCGCCGCACCCAGAGCCGGCACGCCGCCAGCGCAAGCAACCCCAGCGCCGTCGCCCCGAGGTCCAACCCGCCAGCCGCGCACCCGCCCGGCTCGACCACGGTCGAGGCGCGCACGGTGCGCACCGGGATCCCGGCATGCGCCGCGCCTTCGCCATCGGGCGCGGGCTCGACCACGTCGGGCACGGGCTCGGCCACGTCGACGGCTTCCACGACCTCGACCACC
>JAEUKJ010000694.1 GCA_016792665.1 Deltaproteobacteria bacterium
CCTCGCAGCCGAGCGTCGAGCGTCCAGCGCGTCAGCCGGAGTCGCGTCCTTCGCAGCCGAGCTTCGAGCGTCCTTCGCGTCAGCCGGAGTCGCGTCCTTCGCGCCAGCCGAGCTTCGAGCGTCCTTCACGTCAGCCGGAGTCGCGACCCTCGTTCGAGCGTCCTTCGCGTCAGCCTCAGTCGCAGCCGCAAGCCCAGCCCTCGCGGCCGTCGACGCCGACCCCGTCGCAGCCGAGCTTCCAGCGGCCGTCGCGGTCGCCGTCGACCCCGGCGACGCCATCCCAGCCGTCGCGCGGTGGGCGTGGCGGGGGCGGGCGCTTCCGCTGAGGTTCTGGTCCGCGCTGCCTGGACAACTTCTGTCCGGGTGAGCGTTTGACTACGAAAGCCCCGGTTATGCCGGGGCTTTCTGCGTTTGCGCCGCGACTCGCGGGGCGCGGTCGGACCACGATCGCCCGAGCCGGCCTTTTGGCATCGGCCCAGCGGGTCTATGATGTCTCCATGTTCGACCCTGTGCTCACCGAGCAAGAACTCGCCGCCCTCTTCCGCGTCCCCGACAAGACCGTCGAGGCGCTCGTCGCCAAGACCGACCTGCCGCGCTTCTCCATCGAGGGGAAGCCGCGCTTCCTGTTGGCGAGCATCCTCGCGTGGTGTCAGCGCCACGAGGGGGACGAGCTCCTGCCGCAGCTGGTCGAGATGGTCATCGCGGCACCTGCGCCGAAGCCCGTGCGGCGCATCACGCAGCTGCCCGCGGCTCAAGCCGGTGAGCATCCGTGGGTCGATGCCGAGAGTCTCGACTCGTTGGCGGGCGGCGCCGGGGACGCGGGGCGGAACCTGGACCGGCTGAAGCTGCGCGATGCGTTGCTCGAGCTGAACGACGCGCTTCTCAGCTCTCTGTCGCGCTACTCGGACGGGCGCCTGCACCCGCACTACGATGAGAAGTCGAGGACTTCACCGTGGCGCTTGGAGCTCGGCACGAACCAGCGCATCGACACGATCAGCATGGCGTGGGGCTCGGGTGAGCACGCGCCGTCGCAGTTCACGGACCGTCCGCATCTTGCCGTCGAGCTCTCGAAGGGCGAGCTCAGGCTGGTCCTCGACCCGCACGCGCGCTCCTTCGCGCCGCCGCTCGATGCTGCGACCATCGATGCGCTGCTCGACCAGGGGATCGCTGTCGAGATGGGGGCGGACCACGCGACGCCGGTCGCGTTCGCCAAGGTCTACGCGATGCCCGATCCGGCGCCGACCCTGCCGACCATCGTCGAGGCCCTCGATGCCGACTTGGCGCGGCTCATCCCGCTCTGGGCGAAGCTCGTGTGAGTACTGGTGCGACGGGCGGCGGCGGAAGCGCCGACGGCGCGGAGAGCGGCCAGGCCGAGCCCGCGCCGCGCTCGCTCTTCGACGGGCGCTACCGCGTCGTTCGCACGCTGGGTGCGGGCGGCATGGGCCGCGTCCTCCTGGTGGAGGACCTGCTCCAGGGGGAGCGTCTCGTCGCGCTGAAGCGCTTCGTCCCCGACGGCGGCCATGACGTGGCGGCCTTCCTGCGCGAGTTCCGGATCCACCGGCAGCTCGCTCATCCGAACATCCCGCGCGCCTACGAACTCGGCTTCGCGAGCGCGGAGGGGGCCTGGGCGGGCGCGCCGCGCGAGGGCCTCGCGAGTGAGCCGAGGACCGCCTCGCAGCGCGAGGGCTTCGCGGGTGAGCCCAGGGCCGCCCTGCTTCCGTACTTCACGATGGAGGTCGCGTCGGGCGTCCCGCTCACGTCGATCGCCGAGCGCTTCGAAGGGCGGATCCCGCTGCGCGTCATCGCGGCGATCGCGACCGGGCTCCTGCGCGCGCTGGACCACCTGCACCGGCAAGGTTGGCTGCACGGAGACCTCAAGCCGGCCAACGTCCTGGTCGACCAGGGCGCGCCGCGCGCAGCAGGGTCGCACACCGGCGAGCTCGTCGGTGGCGACGGCCGGAGCGAGCGGATCGGGGTCCACCTCATCGACTTCGGGGTCGCGCTCGCGCGCGGCAAGGCCATTGGTGACGAGGTCACGGCGACGCCCGAGTACGCGGCTCCCGAGGTGCTCGAGGGCGGTGTCGTCGATGCCCGCAGCGACCTCTACGCGGTCGGGCTCCTGCTCTTCGAGATGATCGAGAACCGCAGGCCCTGGCCCGAGAGCGACATCGACCAGCTCTGGGCGCGGCGGAGAGACGAGGGGCCACCGCCGTTGACGGCCACGAGCTGCCCGCCGGCGCTGGCGAGCCTCGTTCGCCGCTTGCTCGCGAGCGACCCGGCAGAGCGGCCGACGACCGCCTCGATGGTGCTCGAGGAGCTCAGTCGCGCGACTGGTTGGAGCGAGGTGATCGAGCCGCCCGAGGCCTTCGTCCAGCGCCTCCTCACCGTGCCCTTGCCCTGGCGCGGCTGGCTCGAGGCGCTCGCCGTGCGGGTGACGGACGAGCCGCTGCCCCCGGGAGAGCCCTGGGCGATCATCGTGCGGATCCCGGCCGGGTTCTTCGCGCGGCGCCTGCTCGGGCCGGTGCTCGACGAGGCAGCGGCACGTCGGGCGCGCATCATCCCGTTGCGCTTCGAGGCCCGGGAGCCCGACGAGTCGGAGCGGGCGTGGGCGCCGGTGCGCGAGGTCCTGGGCCAGCTCGAACCGCGTGGGCGTCCGGTGCGCGCGTGGGAAGAGGCCGGCGCCGAGCGGCCGATGGTGCTCGTCGTCGAGGGGCTCGCCGCGAACGATCCCGAGGGCCTGCAGGCGCTTGGCCAGGCGCTCGATCTCGGCGGGCCCGAGCGCCGAGGCGTGCGGCTGGTTGCGACCCTGAACGCGGGCTCAGAGCTCTCGGAGCCGCTGGTGGCGATGCTCGGGGCGCCGAGCGGCGTGTCGATCGTGGATCTACCGGGGTGGGATGGGGCCTCGATGCGGGCCTGGCTGCATCGGGCCCTCGGGCGGATCGGGGCGCCGTGGGAGGTCGAGGCCGGATCGGAGGCGCCGACGGATCCGGCCTTCGTTTTGCCGTCGACGCCCGCGGGGGTCATCGAGGCCCTGGCCGCCTTCGAGCGCGAAGGACACCTCGTGCGCAATGGCGAGGGCTATGCCTGGCGCGAGGTCGGGGTCAGTCCGCGCGATCGCGGGGCGCTCATGCCGGGGCGGCGGGTCGAGCCGCTCGACGCGCTCATCGCGTGCATCAAGGGCGCGGTGCCCGAGGCGGCGATGCCGCCCTATCTGGGCGGGTGGGTCGCCGAGCTGCCCGAGCTCATCGGCTCGGGGGTGCTGAGGGCGCGCGGGGACGGGACGATCGAGGTCGGCGACGAGCCGCGGCGGGCGACGCTCTACGGGCAGCTCGGGAGTGCGCAGCGCCGGGCGGTGCACCGGCGGCTGGCTCAGGCGTTGGAGGAAGTGCTCGCCCCGCCGCATCGGATCGCGGAGGAGTGGTTGGACTCGGATGCGCCGCTCCTGGCGGTGCCGCACCTGCTGGCGGCGGCCGAGGCGCGGCCGGGGCGCGGTTGGTTGGAGCGGGCGATGGGGCTCGTCGCGCGGGCGCGCGAGCTGGTGGCGCGACATGGTGAGGGCCAGGCCGAGGACCTCGAGCTCTGGCGCTACGAGGTGCTCATCTTGAGGACCGAGGTGCGGGTCCTCATCGCGTGTGGCGAGCTCGATCGGCTGGACGCGCTGGTCCGGCGCATCGCCGAGCTCGGCGCGGAGACCGGGCATCGACACACGATCCAGGTCGCGCTCGAGCTGCGGATGGCACTCGATCTGCGGCGACGGGACTGGGATCGCCTGGTCGACGATGCCGCCGGCCTCGTCGCGCTGGGCGTCCCAGCGACCACGAGCGCATCGTTCCTCCGGCCGCGGCTGACGCCCGCCGAGCTCACGCGGGTCGAGCCTGCGGCGGGGCGCGGGGGCGAACATCGCGCGGTCGAAGAGGTCTCGACGGTGGCGCGCGCGCGCCTGCACTGGGCGCGGGCGCTGCGTTTTCGCGCCGAAGGGCTTCCGACCGCGGCGCTGACCGAGCTCGAGGCCGGGCTCGGCGTCTTTTCGGGGCTGGCATCGAGCGCACCCGGAGGCGCGACGGCAGGGCGGCCAACGCCCAGGCTCGGGGCCGCGCGCGACGACATCGAGGCGCGGATCGTCTTGCTCGAGGCGCGCGCCGAGCTGTGCCTGGAGGTGGGGTGGGGTGAGCTCGCGGCCGAGGCCATCGACCAGCTCGCCGACGTCGCGCGTCGCACGGGGCGCGCCACCTCGCGCATCAAGGCGCAGCTCCTGGCGTGTGAGCGTTGGCGCGAGGAGGGGCGGGTCGATCGGGCCCTGACGCTGGCCCGCGAGAGCGCCAATGGCTTGCCGCGCGAGCGGACGCCAGAGCTCGATGCAGCAGTCGAGCTCGAGCTGGGCGGATGTCGCTTCGAGCTGGGAGATCTGGACCTCGCGATGGACCACGCGCGCTTCGCGCGGGCGTTGGCCGACGACGAGGGAGCGGCGACGACCTCGGCGCGCGGGTCGATCTTGATGGCGCGGGTCGCGGTCGAGCTCGGCCGACGTGAGGAGGCGTGGCGCTTCGCGAGCGAGGCGGCCGCGCGGGTCGGGGCCTCGGACCCGGTCTCGGTGTGGGCGCGGCTGGTCGTGCTCGAGGTGGCGCTCGGGTTGCGGGGCTTCGCGGCGGCGGACGAGGTGCTGAGAGCCGCATCCGAGATGGGGTTCAGAGCCCAGCGCAGGCTCGAGGGGGCCAAGGCGAGCGCGGCGTTCTCGCTGGCGGCCGAGGCTGCGTTGACGCGGCGCCAGCACGGAATGGCCCTCGACCTCGCCGGGCGTGGCGTCGACGCCGCGCGCGAGGGCGCCAAGCGACTCTTGCCGCGGGCGCTCTGGGTGCTCGGGCGGGCGCTGCTCGTCAACGGCAAGAGGCCCGGTGCCGAGGCGTGCCTGGCCGAAGCGCGGAGCGTGCTCTTGTCGATGGGCGACGGCTTCGATGACGCCGAGCTGCGTGAGCGCTGGTTGGCACACCCCGAGAGGCGCGCCATCCTGGGCGTCGATGCGCGCGTGCGCTGACCGCGATCGAATCCGCCCCAGCCCTTGCGATGGGTGACCATATATGGTCACCTTGAAGGCATGTGGCGCACCCTCCCGTTCTGCCTCGACCAGAGCCTTCGTGGCTACCACCACCTGTTCGACCCCGGGCTCGTGAGGCGGAGCTTCGTCGAGCCGCTCGAGGTCGATCCCGACGTGGTGGCCGGGGCGTCGACGCTCTTCGAGGAGCTGCGCACCGAGGGCGATCTCAGCACGCAGCGCACGCGCATCCGCTCGGCCCCCGACTCGGCGCAGCGGCTCTTCGTGCGGCTCTACTTCGACTACCTCGATGGGTGGGTCGCGCGGACGCGTCCGACCCTGCACTGATGGCGCCTCCGGGTGGCCCGGGAGCCTTGGCGGTGATCGCTCACGAAGTCGCGAGGTTGGCGAGGGTGTGGACGAGGTAGGCGGTGGCGCTCGCCTCGCCGTCGGTGAAGCCGCTGCCGCGCGTGGCGTTGACCAGCACGAGGCCGAGGATGCCGAAGCCGAGGCGCTCGGCGTCCATGCGGTCGAGGGGGACGCGCAGCACCGAGGTGATGGGGATGTGCCAGGTGCGCTCGTCGAGGGACTCGACCGCGAGGCGGGCGCCTTCGGAGAAGCGGATCCGGCTCGGGCGTCGCGCGGTCAGCGTCGCGGGGCCCGAGGAGACCGGCACGAGGCAGCCCTTCAGCTCGCGGGCGAGCTCGCCGCGGGCGGCGAGGATCTCACCGTGCACGACGACGTCGTCGAGCGGCTCGCGGTCGTCGAGGGTGGCCACCAGCCCGACGTCGACGCCGACCAGCAGGGCGAGGCCGCAGGGGACGTGCTCCCAGGCGGTGTCGGCGGCCCACTGCAGGGCGGCGGGCAGGTCGGCCGGGGCCTGGGCGGAGAGGACGGGCCGGAACTCCTGAGGGAGCGAGGCGTCGCCGTCGACCGAGAAGGCGGTGGTCGCGCGGCGCGGTCGCTGGCGCTCGTCGGCGGCTCCAGGGCGCGGCACATTCTGCGGGGTCGGGGTCCGGCGCGTGCCGCGGCCGGCCGGGACGGGGGTCGGGAGGCCGGTCTGCGGCGAGATGCGCATGGGGCGCGCGAGGAGGCGCTGGCGCTCGAGGTCGGACAGCACGCGCGCGATCGGGTCGGGGGTCTCGGGGCGCCGCGCGGGAGGTACCTGCGCCGCCGGGCTCGTCTCGTCGCTGCGCACGGGTCGAGGGCTCGGGCGTGAGCCCGGGCGTGGGGCCGCCTTGACCTCGGCGGGCTCGGTAGCGGCGCGCTTCGACCGCGGGGGCGTCAAGGTGCGCGAGGCCTTGCTCGGCGCGGTGGGCGGCTCCGGAAGCTCGAAGGTCTGGGTCGCCTCGCGCTGGGTCGCGGGCTCGGGCGGCTCGTGGCCGCGGGTCGTCTTGCGCGCGGTGGGCGGCTCCGGAGGCTCGAAGGTCTGGGTGGCCTCGCGTTGGGTCGCGGGCTCGGCAGCCTCGAAGGTCCGGGTGGCCTCGCGTTGGGTCGCGGGCTCGGGCGGCTCGTAGCCACGGGTCGTCTTGCGCGGTGTGGGCGGCTCGGCAGCCTCGAACGTTCGGGTCGCCTCGCGCCGGGTGGGCGGTTCGGGCGGTTCGTAGCCGCGGGTCGTCTTGCGCTGGGTGGGCGGCTCGGGCGGCTCGGCGGACGGGTTGGGTGCGGCGGCGAGGAGGCGCGGGAGTCCGCGCGCCGGGCGGCTCACAGGGTCGCGGACGACGCGCACGCGGAAGCGGCGCCCCTGGGAAGGGAGCTCGCCGCGGACGCCATCGTCGGTGACTTCGCAGGTCGCGTCCTCGGGCACGGCGTCGATGCCGAGCGCGAAGAGGCCGTCCTGCCACGCCTCGACCCAGTTGTCGGCGGCGACGAGGAGCTTCAGCGCCCTTCCCTCGGCGCTCTCGAACGTCACTTCGAAGGTAGTCATCACGACCCGTTCCGGGGCGTCGGCCCGCAGACGCGGGAGCCTAACACTGCGCGGCGCCCGGGTCGAGGTGGGTCGGCGCCTAGGCCATGCCGCGAGGACACGCACGTTGACCGCCACGGGCGCGGGTGCTACCCGGCGCCGATGGTCGAGGACCTCTCGCACGACGATCCCGTGGAGGGCGCTGGTGATGCCAGCCCGCCCGCGCACGACCGCGCGGCCGAGATCCTTCGGGACTACCTCGGGCGGCCCGAGGACGTGGTCGCGCTCGCGTACGAGGCCGCGGACTTGCCCGCCGAGCGGGCTGAGTGGCTGTGCATTCAGGTGTCCCGCGAGGTCGGGCGCGTCTCCAGTGCGAGCTGGTCACGGCTGGGCGAGGCCCTCGACGAGGCCCTTGCTTCGGACCGGGCCAGCGTGGCCCTGCGCGTCCTGGAGCGATGGGGCGTCCTGCGCGCGGTCGTGCCCGAGGTGCAGGCGATGGTCGGGTTCCATCGGAGCTCGCCCGTGCCGCACAAGGACCTCTGGGAGCACACCCTCAAGGTCCTGGAGAAGACGCCGCCGGACCGCGATCTGCGCTGGGTCGCCCTCTGTCACGACATCGGCAAGGTCGCGACGCGCGCGCTGCTGGGCCGGGGGCACCTGGCCTTTCATCGGCACGAGGCGCTCGGGGCGCGGCTTTTCGCCGGCATCGGCTATCGCCTGGGGATGGCGCCCGCGCGCATCGACCGCATCGCGGCGGTCATCGAGCACCACCCGCGCGTGCATCAGTTCGAGGCGTCCTGGACCGACCGCGCCGTCGCGCGCCTGGTGCGTGAGCTCGGCGAGCACCTGCCGCTGACGCTCGCGTTCTCGGCCGCCGACTGGACGAGTACCAAGGCCAGGGAGGCCCAGCGGATCCGGCGCAACCTCGAGCTCTTGAGCGCGCGCATCGCGGCCCTCGGCCACGAGGACGGGAGGCGGCCCAAGGCGCCCGAGGGCTTCGCGGAGGTGTTGGTCGCGACGTCGGATCGCGCACCTGGAGGCTGGGTGCGGGATGCCCTCGCCTGGGCGGCCGAGGGCGTGGCGGAGGGATCGCTCGCGGGGCTCTCGAACGAGGCGCTCGCGCGGCGCTGGCGGGAGCGCGAGACAGGGGACACGGGCGACGATTCCTGAGGGTTGACTTCAGTCTTTCGTCTTGTAAGAGTGCTCGCCATGAAGCAGGCCCTCTCGATGATCGAGCGCCTCGTGCTGGAGCTCCTGGACGATGGCGAGCGCTACGGGTTGGCGCTCGTGGCTGCGTCCGGAGGGCGCCTCAAGCGCGGGACCGTGTATGTGACGCTGGCCCGGATGGAGGCGGTCGGGCTCGTGACCTCGCGTCAGGAGGAAGCGCCGGCCGATCGGGGAGGGCCGCCGCGCCGCCTGTATCGGCGCACGCCCGGGGCGGTGGCGCTCCTCAGTCTGCAAGCGTCCGTGTCCGAGGCGCTGGCCGCGGCGGTGGCCTCGAAGGCCGTGCAGGCCGCTCCCGGAGCACTTCCGCCCGCGCCGAAGGGGACGCGATGAGCGCGCCGCGAGCGACCGGCGGCTTCATCCTGCGCTGGGGCGAGGCGCACCTCGAGCCCGAGACCTACCAGCGCACCCTCGCGGCGGCGGCCGCGGACCTCGAGCACGAGGTCGGGGCGTTGGCGTCGCAGGGCACTCCGGAGGCGAGCGCGGCGGCCCGTCGGCTCGCGGCTCGGGCCCGCTGGGTCTACGCGCGTGTCCTCCTCGGCGCGGTGGCGATGGACCGGCAGGCGGCCGCGCGGCGCGTGCGCTGGTGGGTCCTCTTGCCGGCCTGCGTGGCGGTCCTCCTGGGGATCCTCGGCGGGCAGCTGGTCGCCTCGGAGGCGGGCGTCGAGCCTCCGCCGCTGGTTGGGACCCTCGTCTTTCTGGGCGTCGGGGCGACGCTCGGGGCGCTCATGGCGTCGACGCCGCGCCGCATCCTGGAGGGCGAGGCTCCCGGGGCGGCGTGGCTCGCGGTGGTGGCGGTCGCGGTGACGGGGCTCGTCGGGGTCGCCGCCGGCGGGGCCTCGCGCTGGGTGCGGCTCGGGCCGCTGCAGATCCAGATCGCGACGCTGGCGATGCCGTTCATCGGGCTCGGGCTCGGGGCGCTCGCCGCGCAGCGAAGGCGTGGTCAGGCACTGGCCCTCCTGGGGGCGGCGCTGGCGGCGATGGCGCTGACGGCCGACCTCGCGAGCGCGATCGTGGTGGCGGCGCTGGCTGTCGGGATCGCCAGTCATGGGGAGGGCGCGCGGCGCGCCGTGCCCGAGACGCTCGCGCTGGCGCTGGTCGGGGTCGGGCTCGCAGGGCTCGCGGATCCGATCCTCGCGCCGTCGCTGGGCAGCGAAGGGGTGCTCGGCCTGGTCGTGCAGAGCAACTTCGCGCTCGGCGTGCTCTCGTTCGTCGCGCTCGGGCTGGTCGCAGCGCTGCCCTGGGGCCTCTGGGCGCAGGCGCGTCGCTGGCGCGGGCCGGGCTCGGATCCCCTGGCGTTGGCGCCGGTCGTGACGCTCAGCGCGAGCCTGCTCGTGCCGATCGCGATGGCCCCCTGGGTGCCGTCGGTCCTGCCGCTCCTCGGCTACGGCGGAAGCGCTCTGGTGGCGAGCTTCCTCGGCCTGGGGGCGGCCATGGCGCTGTCGCCGCGGGCCGCGGGGCGCGCGCCTCACACGGCAAGTATGTAGCCGTGCCGGGCGCCTCAGAAGGTGTAGAGGAGGCCGAAGTGCACCTGGCTCGGCTCCTCGGCGATGCAGCTCCCGTCTTCGGCGTAGGCCTGGCAGCGGCGTGAGAAGAGCGGGAAGCCGACGTCGAGGCGGATCGGGAAGAGGCCGCCCAGGAGCCAGCGGATCCCGAATCCCGAGGAGGCGCGGAAGCTCTCCGGGTAGAGCTGGTCGTGGGACTCGGCGAGGGCGCCGAAGTCGAGGAAGGCGCCGAGCCAGATCCCGACCGACTCGAGGACCGGCACGCGCAGCTCGAAGGAGCCGTTGATGACGACGTTGCCGCCGAACTCGGCGGGGCAGGTCGGGTCGAGCTTGCCGCTCTTGTCGTAGCGGCAGATGCCGTTGTCGGCGAAGCCGCGCACGCCGTTCGAGCCGCCCAACGTGAAGCGCTCGTCGGGTGGGAGGAAGGCCTCGCCGAAGGTCGCCGCCCCGCCGTAGCGAAAGAAGGCGGCAAAGACGATCGATTGGAACGAGATGGCGGCGCGGGCCGAGGCCTCCCACTTCACGAACTGGTTGAAGACCGGCGCCGAGGCCAGGCGATCGCGGTCGAGGATGAACGATGTGGAGGCCGCCAGCGAGAAGCCGCGCGTCGGGTGGAGCGGCGTGTCCTGGGTGTCCCAACGCCAGCGCAGGCCGACCGTGAACTGTGGGCGGAAGCCGCGCTCCTGGCATGCGGCGGAGGTCGGATCGGCCGCGCACGCGAGGGCGTCGGCGGTGGCGTCGACCGTCTCCTGGCCGATGGACGAGCCGAAGCCGATGGGCGGCCCGGTGAGGCAGTAGACGCAGTCGTCCTCGGGGGCCTGGAGCTGGATGACGCCAGCGCGCGTCGTGAGGCCGGCCAGCATGACGTCTGACAACGGGATGACGAGGTCGCCTTCGACGCCGAGCTCGAGGCGGTCCAGCGGATCGGTGACGCGGTCGAGCTCGGCGATGCCGCGCGCGGTGAGGCGGAGGTCGGTGTCGAAGAGGCGCGGCAGCGTGTAGGACGGGTCGAAGGTCGCGAGCCTCAGGAACTGCGAGAGCGAGAAGCCGGCGTTGAAGGGGATCCGGAGGCGGTTGCCCACCCCGTCGGCGTTGAGGTCGACGTACTCGAAGTCGAACGTGAGGAGGAGGTCGGGGATGTCGAGGGGGAAGCCGCGGCCGAGGCCCGTGGTGAGGCGGTCGACCTGATCGACCAGGACGCCGGCACCAGACGCCGCCCAGGCCGGGACCTTGCCGATGTTGGCGCGGCGGATCGAGCGCAGCCCGAGGGCCACGTCGAGGAAGCGGTACTGGGTCTCCTCGACCGAGACGACCAGGACCACGTCGCTGACCTCGGTGCCTTCGTCGCGAGGCGTCGGGCCGCCGGTCGCGGTCGCGGTGCGCGGGGTGTCGAGCCCTTCGACGTCGACGCGCACCGAGTTGAAGGTGCCGAGCGCGCGCATCTTGCGCACGGCGAGGTTGATGCGGTCGAAGTCCAGGACCTCGCCGGGCTGGGGCAGGTCGCGAACGAGGACGTGCGGGTCGGTCTCGGCGTTGCCTCGCCAGACGATGGCGCCGACGCGGATGAGGGGACCCTCGGTGATGCGGATCTCGAGGTCGACCGTGTCCTTGCCGGCGAGGCTCTCGGCCGTGCAGGTCGAGGGGGAATCCGTGCCGCACAGCGGCTCGAGCTGGAGGCGATGGTAGCCGCGCATCCGGTAGAAGCGACCGAGCTTCTCGAGCCCCTCGCGCAGGAGGAGGGGGCCGATGGGGCGACCGGCGGCGAACCCGGAGAGGGTCTCGAGCTCGGCCTCGGTGGCGATCGTGGCACCGGTCATGCGCACGCGCCCGAGCACGACGCGCGGGCCCTCGGCCATGCGGATCACCAGGGTCGAGTTGGGGGAGTCGGGGTGCTTGGCGAGCGCGAAGACGCGGTCGCCCTCGCCGTACGCGAAGAGGACCTCGCCCGGGCGCGCAGCCGGCGGAAGGAAGCGGAACGCGGGGAAGCCGCGCTCGCGGTGATAGGCCTCGATGGCCACGAGGTCGGCCAGGACGCGCTGCTCGTCGAAGGCGCCCGAGCCGCCGAAGAAGTCGTACGAGCTAGTCTTCATGAGCCCGCGCAAGGTCGGGTCGTCGAACGTGGCCGAGCCGTCGTGGACGAGGCGGATGGCGTCGAGGCGGCGATAGAGGTTCTTCGTGACGTAGTAGTCGATGATGCCCGAGAGCTCCGAGCCGCGTCGCTCGGGGCGGGCCGCGAGGGCGCGGTGTTCGAGGCGCACCTCGGCGAACGGGAAGCCGCGCGCGCGGAACTCGGCGGCCAGCGACGCGACGCCGCGCGAGGCCTCGTCGCGCTCGAAGGAGCCGCTCTCGGCAAAGGGCAGGGTCTTTGTGAAGTCCGAGGGTTCGGCGCGACGCCACGGCGGCGGGGCGCTGGTGGGAGCGCGGGTCGCCGCGTCGCCGGGTGGGTCGGCGCGCGCGTCGTCGGGGTGGACCGGGTCCTGCCACCGGAAGGAGAGGGCGCTGTCGCTGGCGGTGGCGGGCAGGTCGCGCTCCCAGATGCGCACGAGCCAGCAGCGCTCGGTCTCGACGGTGACGTGCAGCTCGCCCGGCGGGTTGTCGCTCAGCACGACCGACACCTTCGGGCGCTCGAACCCCGCGCCCTGGAAGGCCAGACGCAGCCGCTCCTTGAGCTGGCGTTCGAGGACGCGCGTCCAGACGTCACCGACCCCGAGCCCGACCAGGCGCTCGAGCCGTCGCTGGTCGATCGTGGGGCAGCGCAGGTCCGGGCGCAACGCCGCGTCGGGGTCGGGCTGGCCGCTGTGGAGATGGCGCGCGACGACGCTCTCCAGGCGGGTGCGAGCCCCCTCGTGCAGGCGCACCTCGAGGTCGATGTGGGTGCGATCGACGGGCGTCACCAGGACCTCGACCTTGACCTCGTCCAGGCCCGACTGCCGGTAGAGGCGCTCGATCGACTCGACCTGGCGGCGCACCTGCTCGTCCTCGAGCGGGGCCTTCGGGTCGACGGGGAGCGGCGTGCCAGGGCGCAGGAAGACGCGCTTCAGGATGTCCTTCCGGCGGAAGGCCTCGTTGCCGGTGATCTCGACGCGGCGCACGTAGGTCATCGGGACCACGTCGAGCTCGAGCAACGAGGCCGGGCCCGCGGCGATGCAGGTGAGGCGGGCCTTCGTCGTGAGGCGGCTCGCCTCGATGCGCTGGACGAGCTGGTCGGCGCGGGACGGCGTCAGGCGGACGCCGCGCGCGACGCTGGCGAGCAGCGAGAGGAGCGGCGGCTCACACGAGGCGTCGCAGCCGACCACCCGCGCATCGGCGACCGGACGCTCGAAGCAGGCGGCGAGATCGTGGGCCGGATCGAGCGCGTGAACGACTGTGACCCATGGCCCCGCGGTCGCGACCGTGGCCGCGATGAGCGTGATGAGGGCCAACCTGTGCGAGCGCGCGATCATTCGAGGGGGATCCGATAGCGGCAGCGCGCCTCGTAGGCGTCGTCGTCGGTGCGGGCGCCGCCTTCGCTGCGGCGGAGCGTGCCTTCGCACACGAGGTCGTCACCGATGGAGAGCGAGAAGCGCGCGCGGAGGCGGGTCTCGGTGTCGTCGGAGACGGTCGTCGTGTCAAAGCAGAGGTTGGGCGCGAAGCAGGTGCCGACGCGATACTCGAGGCTGCCCTTCTGGTCGAGGCCGACCGAGGCGGTGCGGACGAAGGGTGCCGACAGGACGGCGTTGATGACCGAGGCGAGATCGGCCGAGACGAGGCGGTTCTCTTCGGCGCGGTCGAGGTCGCCGCGCGGGCGGCCGGTCAGGAGCAGGGACTGGAGGTCGGCCTGGCCGAGCGTCGGGTCGTCGCTCGAGAGCTCGATCTTGAGGTCGGGCACGCGCCCCGACATGCGCAGGACCACCGTGACCTCCTTCTGGTCTTCCTCCTGGAGGGCGGTCTGGGCGCGCTGCACGTAGGTGATCGCGGTCTGCGCCGTGACCTCGATGAGGGGGCGCTCGGGGTCGCCGTCGAAGTCGACCGCGCCCTGGTTCACGACGAAGGTGCGCTCGAACAGGAGGTAGGTGAGGGTGCCGCCGGCCAGGAGATCGATGCGTCGAAAGAGGCGAGGCTCGGCGACGGTGCCGCGCACGGTGAGGTCCAGGCGCGAGCGCAGATCGGTGCGCGCGAGCGGCAAGGCCGTCTGGATCTGGAAGTCGGCGGCCGTCACGTTGAGGTCGAGGCGCGCGCGCCCGACCCACGGCAGCTCGTCGATGAGCGAGGTCGAGTAGGCGTCGGCCCGTCCGCCCAGGGCACCGCCGACGGCGCGCGCGAAGGTGTCGAAACTCTTTGAGAATCTTCCGTCGGAAATCGGCACGTCGCCGCTCACCCAGAGCTCGGGTTCGGGCGAGTCGAGGCCGAGCGCGCGGAGGCGGACGGACGGGCTCGCCGAGATCGCGAACTCGCCGGCACTTTGTATGAAAAGGTCCGTCCCTTCGACGGCGAGATCGAGCGAGAGGAGGCGGAAGGCGCGCGCGATGAGGTCGCCGGACAGCGAGAAGGTGCCGTCGTCGAGGTCGCCTCCGAAGCGCGTGCCATCGGCGCCGAGCAAGATGCGTTGGGTGCCGACGACCCGGCCCTCGCGAAGGAGGACGCTGGCCCCGTCGCGGAGCCGGATCTCGCGGCCCGAGCCGCGTGGGACGAGGACGACGCCGCGCGCGTCGAGGCGGCCGAGGATGACGGGGGAGGTCGGCTGGCCGCGGATGTAGAGCAGGTCGGGGGCGTTCTGGAGGCAGGTGTCGTCGCCGACGCTGCGGCTGGCGACGGGGTCGTGCGCGATGACGAGGCGGCCGTCCGACACGGAGAAGACGTTGGCGAGGCCGGGGACGAGGGCGAAGTCGAGCGAGCCCGCGAGCTGGAGGCGGAGGGCATCGTCGAGGTTTCGGACCTTCTGGCCGGCGGCGTCCACGGTGTCGATGCGGTCGAGGTCGAGGGTGCCGCAGGCTTCGATCTCGGGCCGCACCGAGGGCACCGCACCCGCGCTCGCGACCGGGGCGAGCGTGGTCGGGTGCAGGCGTACGAGCCGCTCCTGGCCGGGGCGTGGGTCGGTCACGACCAGGAGCTCGGTGGTGTTCACCCAGCGCGCGGCGCGGTCGGGGATGTGGATCGCGAGGTCGCCGGGGGCAGCGCGGAGCTTCAGCGAGGCCTGGCCCGAGGGCTCGATGGCGACCTCGGCCGCGGCGCTGCCGACGAGCTCGAAGGCGTCGCTGGCGAGCTCGGGGAAGAGCTCGCCGAGGTTCTTCTTGCGCGCGCGCACCGTGGCCGCGAGGCGCCCAGGGAAGCGACGGCCGTCGAGCTTGTCGAACAGGTCGAGGGTCGCGTGCTCGAGCGAGAAGCCAGGGAAGAAGTCGTTGTCGAAGGCCGAGACCTCGAGCTGGTCGTCGCTGGTGGTGATGGCGAGGCGCGCATCGCCTAGCGCCAGGCGGCCGATGACCGCGTCGTCGATGTCCACGGTGCCGATGACGATGGGGTGGGCCAACGTGCCGGCGAGGGTCAGGCGCCCGCGCAAGATCGCCGAGAGGCCGGGGAGGGCGCGTGCCAGCGGCGCGAGGTTGGCGATGGAGAGGTCGCCGACCTCGAGGCGGCCTTCGAGGCTCGGGTTCGGCACGGGCATGGTGCCGGAGGCATGGAGCGCGCTCGTGCGGAGGCGGCCGGTCAGCTCGGTGCCATCGGCGAGGGTCATGCGCAGGTCCTCGATCTGGAGGGCCAGCCCGGGGCGCACGGTGACGCGCGCTGCGACGCGAATGCCGGGCTCGCCGCCGATCGAGGCGTGGGTGACGATCACCGTGCCCGAGCCTGCGAGCGAGCCGATCGGGTCGGCGACCGCGCCGTGCACCTCGCCCTCGACGACCGAGACGCGAGCGTCCGCGCCGAGCCAGGGACCCAGGGCCGAGGCGAGGAGGCCGTCGATTTTGCGGCCGCGCAGGCTGAAGGAGGCAGGCTTGGCGGCGATGTCGCGGAGGTCGACGTGCCCGTCCAGCGCGAAGTCACCGAGCCCGCTCTTCGAGGTGAAGCCCGACAGCGACAAGGTTCGGCCGGAAAGGGACAAGGTCCCCTTGACCTGGCCGAGCTCGCGCTCACCCATGCGCGCCTGCGTCCAGTTGATGGTCGCCGACAGCTCGGGTGCGGCGAGGGTCCCGCCGGCGTGGGCCGCCTTGACGACCAGGCGGCCACCGAGATCGGGCAGCGCCCCCGCCGCGCGCAACTCGCTTGGAGCCCCCAGGGTGCGCAGGAGGCGTGTGGCCAGGGCCAGGTCGCCGATGCGCAGGTAGGGCTCGAGGTCGAGCGCGCCGCTGACCAGGTCGATGTCGCCCGCTACGCGTGCGCGGTCCTGGCCCGCATCGAGCATGAACCCTTCGAGGTGCAGGAAGTCGACGGGGGCGACGAGGTTCGGCCCGGCGCGCGACGGGACGAGCAGGCCCGACGCGGCGAGGCGGCGCGTGACCCGGCCCGACACGACCCAGGCGGGCTGTCCGGACGGCGAGAAGAAGGGGCCGAGCGGTGGGCCGGCGCGCCCGAAGAGGAGGCGGGTGGGCTCGAGGTCGAGGTCCCAGGCCGCGTCCCAGTGGTCGACGAAAGGCCCATCGCTCGCCGCGGCGTCGGGCATGCCGGGGCCGAGCTCGGCGGCCGGGCGGGCGCGGAGAGCGAGAGTGGCGCGACCCGTCCAGCTCGCGGTCGGGAACGAGGTCGGGCGTCCGCCGGGGCCGGGGAAGGCGGCGCCGAGGAGGGACTCGAGCGCGGCGCCGACGTCGAGATCGGCGACCGCGACCTGCATGGCGAGGTCGCGCTCGGTGGCGTCGGGGACGCGCGGGGACCAGCTCAGGCCGTCGACCGTGACCTGGCCGGCACCGTAGTGCGCCTCGGCGTGGTCGATGAGCAGGGCGTGGCGGTCGGGGATGTCCGCCGTGCCGATGGGCTCGATGCGACCTTGCACCGTCAGGGCGTCCAAGAGCAGCGGACCGGCGGCGAGCTCGTCACTCTCGAAGGTGTAGGCGGCGCGGAGCTGCTCGACATTGCCGCGCGCCGCGATGGTCGCGGTCAGCGGGCCGCGCACCGTGTCGAGCGAGAGGGCCGCCAAGAGTGGCGAGCCGTCGGGAAGGACGAGGCGCCCTTCGCCGCCGAAGGTCACCGGGGAGGGCGCAGCGTCGAGGTGGCCCGCGCCCTCGAAGCGACCGTGCGGAGCGAAGCGCGGTCCGAGGATGCCGGCGGCGGCGCGCCACGCGAAGCCGAGGTGGCGCCAGCGGAAGTCGTCGACCTGGAGGTCGTTGGCGGCGAAGGCGAGGGCGCCGGGCAGGTGCGGGAAGGTCGTGAAGCGCAGGTCGACGTGGGGGACGTCGGCGCGCGGCACGTCGAAGCGCATGTCGAAGGGCGTGCTCACGAGCGTGAAGTCGGTGACCGCGTCGACGCCGTTGGCCTCGAGGAGGAAGCCTGGTGCGTCGACGCGCGAGCCGCCGTCGATGACGCGCACGACGTCGGAGTGGATGCCGAAGACGAAGGGCGGGCCCGTGGACGGGGGCTCGTTGGGGTCGTCGCGCGGGACGAGGGCGCGCTCGAGGCCGACCAGGGTGTCGGTGACCTCGACGCGGGCCCAGGGCTCGAGGAGGTCCACGCGCTTCAGGTGGATCTTCAGCGCGTGGACGTCCGGGTCGGTGACGAGCGCGAAGAGCGACTCGAGCGTGTCGCCGAGATCGACCGTCGCCTCGATGCCGCGGCAGCGGATGACCTCTTCGCCGCGGTCGCCGAGGACGCGCGCCTCGGCGATGCGCACGTGCCAGGGCAGGGGCCCCCACTGGATCGACGCGGCGCCGATGGTGCCGGGGATCGCGTCTGAGACCGCCTGCTGGATGAGCCCCTTCATCGGGCGCGAGGCTGCGAGGAAGTAGACGACGAGGTAGAGGGCGAGGATGACGACGAGGCTGCGCGAGACCAGGAGATAGGTTCCGAGCAGGAGGCCGCCGATGACGCGGCCGAGGAGGCGCAAGACCGCCAGCAGTGCGCGGCCGAGCTGGCGCAAGGGGCCGCGTCCGGCTGCGCGTGCAGCCGGCTCGAGGTCGCTCACGTCACTGGGGCGCGGCGAGGGCTCGGGAAGCGAGGGGGTCAGGGCTCCTCCGGCGCGTCCCGAACCGGGGTCGGGGGCTCGACCGGGGCGTCGCTCCAGGCGTAACCGTCCCAGGCGAGGGCCGTCTTTCCGACCAGGCGGCCGGTGAGCCACTCGAGGGTGGCGACCCACACGTCGGCGCGATCCGCGGCCTCGGGATCGGGGGCTTCGCGGTCGAGCTCGAGGTCGAGCTCGGCCTCGCCCGACAGCGCAGCGGCCCCATCATCGCCCAGCAGGCGGGCGCGCGCGGTGTCGTCGAGGTCGTGCATGAAGGCCTGGCGCAAGGGGCCGGTGAGGTCGCGCAGGGCGAAGGTCGCGCTGAAGTCGGTCTTCTTCGTGAACGGGCTCGAGCGCAGGAGGCCGCGCGCGTCGATGTCCCCGTACGAGGTGCGCGCGAGGGCGTCGAGGGTGCCGCCGGTGAGCTTGAGGGTCGTCGAGAGCGCGAGCTCGGCCGGGCCGACCACGCCGGTCGGCAGGGTCCATGTGGCGACGCGCGCGTGGGCGAAGGCGTCGAGGCGCTTCTCGAGGGTGGCTCCGAGCGGGGTGAGGTCGATCCCTTCGAGGCGCCAGTCGACCCCCGTGAGGCGTGCCGCCGAGATGCCGTCGATGGCGACTTCGAGCTCGGGCACGAGCAGCCCGGGCGTCGCGACGAAGCGGGCCCCCGCCAGCGTGAGCTCGTCCATGGCGAACGGGCCCGAGGTCCAGCGCCCCGCCATGGCCTGTCCGATGGAACCGGCGACGCGCACGCCGCGCTCGACGTCGGGGCCGACCACGAGGGCGACGCCGTCGAGATCCATGCCGAAGGGCAGGGCGCCGCCCGTGACGAGGTGCGTGTCGAAGGGCGAGAGCGAGAGGGTCACCGCGAAAGTGGCGGTCGGGATCGCGGGCGCGGCACGGCCGAGGCCCTTGATGTCGCCGCGCACCGAGACGATGGCCGACTCGACGCCGCGCGCGTCGGTTCGGAAGAAGTCCAGGTGCTCGACCTCGAGGGTGTCCCCGCCCAGCCTCAGGCTGGCTGCGATTCGGTGGCAGCCGACCACCTTCCGCCCCTTGTTCCAGGCGGCATCGAAGGCCCCGACCCGCACCTCCAGCGCGACCGCCAGCGCTTCGGGAGCGCCGAGGGTGAGCGTGCCCTCGACCTCGAGGTCGCGGAGCACGATGCCGCTGGGCGCGGGCTGGAGGTCCAGGGCCAGCTCGGCGATGCGGGCGCGGAAGGCGTCGATGCGGATCGGCTCGCGCGGCTTGGACGGCGCGCCCGAGGCCACTGCGACGGGCCGCGGTGGGGCCAGCGCCGAGGCGAGGTCGACGCGGCCGTCGGCGCCCTGGTGCATGGCGACGCGCCCGAGCTCGAGCTCGAGTCGGAGGACCGTGAGGTCGCCGCTCAGGACAGACAGCGGCGCGACTTGCACTGAACCACCATTCAGCGCCGCCAGCTCGCGCCCCGAGCCGTCCCGAACGCGCCCAGGCCCGAGGACGACGGTGCCGGGGTCCGGGCCCCAGGCGACCAGATCGACCTCGACCGCGGGCGCCGCGGCGCGTACCAGGCCGGCGAGCTGTGCGCGCCCCGGGCTCGACGCGAGCCAGAAGTAGGTCCCGAAGAAGACGGTCGCCAACGCCAGTACGAGGACGCCGAGCGCCATGCCGAGCGCGGACAGTACGCGTAGGGCGAGGCTTCTGGCCGGGGCGGGTGAGGGATCGGCGGGCGCGAGGTCGGGAGGCGGGGCGGCGTTCATCGCGCGGGAGCATAGCAGCGCGCGCGGCGTTCGTAGATCCCCCTTGCGTGCGTCCATCTTTGTTTTCCGCGAGGGCGCTGGGGCCCTGGCCGCTCGTCGATGCCATCGCGACTCGCGCCGCTGCCGCTCGTCGATGCCAGCGCGACTCGCGCCGCTGCCGCTCGTCGATGCCAGTGCGACTCGCGCCGCTGCCGCTCGTCGATGCCAGTGCGACTCGCGCCGCTGTGCGGCCGCTCGCGAGGCGACCTGACGAGCGAGGTTGGCGAAGGGGGGCTCGGCGCGCTACAACCCGCGCACGCTGGCGGCTGGCAAGCTCGCTCGACCCGTCGGCGCGAGGCAGCGATGACGACCAAGCGACTCGACGACGACGCCCTGGCCTACCACGCGGGACCGCCCCGCCCGGGCAAGCTCGAGATCCGCGCGACCAAGCCGATGGCCACGCAGATCGACCTCTCGCTCGCCTACTCGCCCGGCGTCGCGGCCCCCTGTCTGGCCATCGCCAAGGACCCGAACAAGGTCTGGGACTACACCGCGCGCGGCAACCTCGTGGCCGTCATCACCAACGGCACGGCCGTCCTCGGGCTCGGCGACATCGGCCCGGCGGCTGCCAAGCCGGTCATGGAGGGCAAGGCCGTCCTCTTCAAGCGCTTCGCCGACATCGACGTCTTCGACCTCGAGGTCGACGGCGATCCCGAGACCTTCATCCAGGTCGTCAAAGCCCTCGAGCCGACCTTTGGCGGCGTGAACCTCGAAGACCTGAAGGCGCCCGAGGCCTTCTTCATCGAGGAGCGCCTGCGCGAGACGATGTCGATCCCGGTCTTCCACGACGACCAGCACGGCACGGCCATCATCGCGGGGGCTGCCCTCTTGAACGCCGCCGAGGTGCAGGGCAAGTCCCTCCACGACCTGCGCATGGTCCTCATCGGGGCGGGCGCGGCCGGCCTCGCCTGTGCGCGTCTCTTCATCGAGCTCGGCGTGCGGGCCGAGCGCATCCTGGTGGTCGACAAGCAGGGCGTCCTGCGCACGGAGGACGCAGCCGATCTCGACCCGTATCGCCGCGCCTTCGCGCGCGACACCGACTGCAAGACCCTGCGCGAGGCGCTGGTCGGGGCCGATGTTCTGGTCGGCCTCTCGGCGGGCGGCATCGTCAAGCCCGACATGGTCGCGCTCATGGCCGACCGCCCGATCGTCATGGCGTTGGCCAACCCCGACCCCGAGATCCTGCCGCCGGACGTCATGGCGGTGCGCCCGGACGCCATCGTCGCGACCGGCCGCAGCGACTACCCGAACCAGGTCAACAACGTCCTCGGCTTCCCCTTCATCTTCCGCGGCGCGCTGGACGTGCGCGCGTCGAAGATCAACGAGGCCATGAAGATCGCGGCGGTGCGGGCCATCGCGGCGCTCGCCAAGGAGTCGGTGCCGGCCTCGGTCATGCGGGCCTATGGCGGCATGAGCTTCAGCTTCGGCCGCGACTACATCATCCCCAAGCCCTTCGACCCGCGCGTGCTGGGCTGGGTCGCGCCCGCGGTGGCGCGCGCCGCCATCGAGAGCGGGGTCGCGCGAAAGCCGATCGCCGACTGGGATGTGTACCGGCAGCGCCTGGAACAGATGATGGACCCGGGGCGCGGGCTCATGCGGCAGATCATCGACAAGGCGCGCTCGGATCCGAAGCGGGTCGTCTTCCCCGAGGGCTACGACGACCGTGTGGTGAAGGCCGCGACGGTGCTCGCGCGCGAGGGGATCGCGCAGCCGATCCTCATCGGGAAGCGGGACCAGATCGCCAAGATCGCCGAGGCCGCCGGTCTCGACCTCGACGGCATCGAGGTCGTCGATCCGCCGAGCCACCCGCACTTCGAGGACTATGCGGCGAAGTTCCTGAAGCTCATGGAGCGGCGCGGAGTGACGCGCCCGGAGGCGCGGCGTCGCATGCACTCGCAGACGCGCTTCGGCCTCATGATGTTGCGCGAGGGCGAGGCCGACTCGATCGTCATGGGCGCGACCAAGGCGTACGCCGAGGCGATGCGGCCTGCGCTCCAGCTCATCGGGGCGCGGGGGCGGGCCTGCGGCATGTACATCCTGCTCACGCGCTCGCGCACGCTGTTCTTCGCCGACACGACCGTGCAGATCGATCCCTCGGCCGAGGAGCTGGCGCAGATCACGCTGGACGTGGTCGAGCGCGTGAAGAGCTTCGACATCGTGCCGCGCGTGGCGATGCTGTCCTTTGCGAACTTCGGCGCGGTGCAGGACGACACCTGCCGCAAGATGGCGCGGGCCACCGAGCTCGTCCGGCAGCGCGACCCGAGCCTCATGATCGAAGGCGAGATCCAGGTCGACGTCGCGGTCGACATGGAGCTGCGCGGGCAGCTCTTCCCGTGGAGCCGGCTGACCGAGCCCGCCAACGTCTTCATCTTCCCGAACCTGGCCTCGGCCAACATCACCTACAAGATGCTCCACCAGATCGGCGGGGCCAGCATCTTCGGGCCGATCCTCCTCGGGATGAACCGCCCCGTGCATCTCCTCGCGCTGAACGTCGACGCCAGCGACATCGTGAACCTCTCGGCCTACGCGGTCGTGTCGGCGCAGCAGCCGGAGCCCTCCAAGGGGTAGCCCGGGCGCGCCTTCAGCCGAGCCATCGCCCGCCGTCGACGATCCTCTCGCCGCGGACCGTGACCTGGGAGACCAGGCCGCGGTGCCCGGAGGTGAGGGCGACGGCGCGGTGGTCGCGCGTCCCTTCGAAGACGCGGTCGGTGGTGTCGAGGGTGACGGTGTCGCCGCTCGCGTCGAGGTCGAGGCAGCGGTAGCCGTTGGTCGTGCCGATCTGCTGGAGGACCGGCGCGACCGCGCCCGTCGCGTCCGCGAGGATGCAGCGCTTGCGGGTCGCGAGACGGGCCAGGGACTCGACCTGGCGGAGCTCGACGAAGGGGTCCAGGACAGCGTGCGAGTCGGTACCGATGGCGAGCGGCACGCCGGCGGCGAAGAGGTCTGCCACGCGCGGGATGCCGTCGCCGAGGTCGGACTCGGTGGTCGGGCACAAGGCCACGGTGGTGCCGCTCTCGGCCAGCAACGCTACGTCGGCATCGTCGAGCCAGGTGCCATGCACGATCGTCGTGCGCGGCGACAGGACGCCGTTCTGCGCGAGCAGGGCCACGGGCGTGAGGCCGGTCGCGGCGCGGCACTGGTCGACCTCGCCGGTCTGCTCGGCGGCGTGCAGGTGGAGCGGCAGCCCGAGGTCGCGGGCGCGCTGGGCCAGCGGGGCGAGCCAGGCCTCGGGGACGGCCCGCACCGAGTGGATGGCGAGGCCGAGGCGGGTGCGCGTGCCGTCGACGAGTGGGGCGAGGCGATCGAGCTGCGCGTCGACCTCGTCCAGGGTCTTGGTGAGGAAGCGACGCTGTCCGTCGGTCGCGGCCTTGCCGAAGCCGCCGCGGACGTAGACGGTGTGGAGGAGGGTGAGCCGGATCCCGGCC
>JAEUKJ010000752.1 GCA_016792665.1 Deltaproteobacteria bacterium
GACGTGGCCGCCCTCCTCGAAGGAGGTCGTCGAGCCCTGGGTCGTGGTGACCGTCTTGCCCTCGGTGTTCGTGACGTTGAAGTACATGTCGAAGGCCGCGCCCGGGGTCGGCACGAACTTCAGCTTGGGCACCTCTGCAAAGGTCGCGCGACGCTTGCCGCCGAGCACCTCGTCGTAGTCGCTGACGCCGTCGCCGTCGGTGTCGGCAAACAGTGGCGAGGTCGCGCCCGGGCCGGGGATGAGGGGGCCGTTGGGGTCGAGCGGGTTCTTCATGAGCCGCAGCTCGGCCGCGTCGAAGAGGCCGAAGATCGGGGGCCGAGGGTGCTGCGGGTCACCGCCGCGGGCATCACCGTCGGTGTCGGCCGACGACGGGCTCGTGCCCCAGCGGCTCACCTCGTCGAAGTCGCCGAGCGTGTCGCCGTCGGTGTCGATGCGGCGCGGGTCACACTTGGCGCGGCGCTCTTCGCCGTCCAGGAGGCCGTCGCCGTCGGTGTCGGCGTAACGCGGGTCGCTCGTCACCTGGCGGACCTCGAGGTCTTCGCGCGAGCCCGATCCGACCGATACGACCGCGAAGCCGTTGCCGTCGATGGTCACGGTCCAGCCGGCGATCTCGTCGCCATCCGAGATGCCGTCGCCGTCGCTGTCGGCCTGCGGGTCGATGAGGCGGCCGTCGCTGTCGAAGACGGGCTTGTCGGTCTTGCCGGTGGCGCCGGGTGGGACCTCGGCGAGATCGTAGACCGTGTCGCCACAGGCGGCGAACGTGAGAGGGGCGGCGAGCGTGAGCGTGTGGAGGAGTGCGGTGAGGCGGCGCATGGAGGGGCTCCTCGGGGCGAGGCGGAGAGGCGGGTTCACGGGACGGCCTGGACGCACTGGCGGGTGGTCGTGAGGTCGCGCAGATCGGTCGCGGTGACCGAGAGGATCTCGCCCGGGTGCACGAGATCGGCGAACCAGGTGCCGGTCGGCGGGGTGCGCAGCGTGATGGTGTGGCCGTCGACCCAACGGACCGTGACCGAGGTCAGGTCGACGTCGGGGTCGGTGACCTCGAAGCGCCGGGACTGCACGTAGACCGGGCCGGCCGGGGCGACGCCGCAGTGCGGGACGACGGGGGCGGCGCTGTCGTAGTGGAGCGGGTTGGTCTGGGCGTCGACCTCGGCCTTGTCGGGGGCGCGGTCGCCGTCGGTGTCGGCGATCCAGGGGTGGGTGCCGGCGAGCAGCTCGGCCTTGTCGTCGAGGCCGTCGTTGTCGCTGTCTTTCACGGCCGGGTTGGACTTCACGGCGCGGGGCGGCTGGCCGTCGACGCGCACGATGTGGCCGACCTTGATCTCCCACCAGTCCGACAGGCCGTCGCCGTCGCTGTCGATGGCGTCGTCGCTGGTGCCATGCAGGCGCTCCTCGAGCTGCGAGACGCCGTCGCGATCTTTGTCTTCGATGAAGGTCAGGGTCGCGCGATCGCCCGGCAGGAGGCGCGCCACGAAGAGCTGGTCGTCGAAGGTGAGGGTGCCGTTCTTGCGTTCGATGATGGCGTACCAGCCGCGGCGCAGGGGACGTGGGCCGGGGGCGAGGTCGGCGGGGTAGGGGGCCGGGTCGCCGAGCGGCGGAGGCGCGCCGGTGTAGAGCTCGGTGGAGCGGGTGCCGATCTTGAAGATGAACTGCTGGAAGCGCTCGAAGTCGGGGTTGTCGAGCGGGTCGGCCTTGTAGGGGATGTCCAGGCGGTCGAGCACCTCGGCGAGCGAGACGCCGGTCGGGCGGCCGCTGGCGTCTCTGCCGACGTTCGCTGCGACGTCGTAGACCTCGACGTCGTCGGGGCCGAAGTCGAGCGTCACGCGCGCGGTGCGGTCGGCGATGTCGGCCTCGATGAAGTCGTAGT
>JAEUKJ010000760.1 GCA_016792665.1 Deltaproteobacteria bacterium
CGACACCTTCGGCGCCAGCACGACGCCGCGTGCGTGGGGGTCGTCGGCGCTCATGCGCGCACCCCGAAGAACGGCCCGAGGGCATGGGCCAGCTCGCGCCCGAAGAGCAACCACTCGAACGCAGCCACCACCAGGAACGGCCCGAACGGCACGTGCAGCCGCCCAAAGCGCGTCTCCGCCACGCTCGCCCCCTCCGGCTCGATCGCTTCGGGCTCTGCGACCTCGCCCGGCAAGAGCGGCGGGGCCGCGCGCGCGAAGTCCCGCCTGAAGAGAATGGCCGCCAGGAGGCCGTGCAGCGCGCCCGCGAAGAGGACGAAGAGCGCCGCCGGCATGCCGAGCCAGGCCCCGATGGCGCCGAGCAACTTCCAGTCGCCGCCGCCCAACCCGACCCGACCCGTGACGAGAGCATAGATGAGGCCCACCGCGAGCGGCACCCCGAAGCCGACCAGCGCGCCCAGCGACGCCGCCGGCAGGTCGACCCCGGTCTGCTTGCCGATCGCCAGCGACGCCATCAGCCCGAGCAGCGCGAGCGGCAGCGTGATGACGTCGGGCAGGAGGAACCAGTCGAGGTCGATCAGCGCCAGCGCGACCAACCCCGACGCCAGTGCGAGCTGCAGCGTGAACGGCACGACCAGCCCCGCGACGAAGCGCTCGGTCGTGAGCGGCGCGGCGCCCAGCGCATGGGCCCATGCCATCCAGAGCGCGACCGCCACCAGCCCGAGCGCGAGCTCGACCAGCGGGTAGCGCGCCGAGATCGCGACCCCGCACGCGCGGCACCGCCCGCGCAGCCAGAGCCACCCGAAGACCGGCACGTTGTCGTGCCACTTGATCGGCGTGCCACACGAGGGGCAGCGCGACGCGGGCTTCACCAGCGAGAGACGTTGCGGCACGCGATGCGCGACGACGTTGACGAAGCTGCCGAGCGACGCACCGACGGCAAAGACGAGCACCACGAAGGCCGGTGCGATCGCGCTCACGCGGTCATTTCACGAGGATGGTGCCGAGCCCGAGGCGGTTCGCGCCGTCGTGCTTCACGCGCTTCTTGTCCCAGCTCTTGACCTGCATGCGCGTGTCGGCGCCCGGCTGGAAGAGGCCGACCCAGATCGTGTACTCGCCCGTGTTTCCTTCGGGGATCTCGATGTCGTAGCTGTCCTCGACGATGTCGCCGACCAGCCAATGGTCGGTCCGGTAGCAGCCGCCGCAGTTCTTGTTCTCTTCGGTGTGGCGCGTCGGATTCAGCGGCCAGTGGTCGCCCGCGATGCGCGCCCCGCCGCCGCCCTTGTCCATGTGGATGAAGATCTTGAGCGACTTCTTCACGAGTTTCAGGACCTTGTAGTAAACCGTCAGGCGCAGGTTCGAGCCGGTGGAGACCGTGTCCTTGTCGGTCGAGTAGCCGACGATCTGGATCGTGTCCTCGAAGTTGCCCCACTCGCGGCGCAGGCGCTTGTCCTTGATCTCGGCGAAGGTCTTGTCGTCGTACGTCGCGAGCGCAAGGCGGTTCTGCGTCTTCTCGTCCTCGTTGAGCCACGAGGTCGTCAGCAGCACGCGATAGCTCGAGCCATCGAGGACCGGCAGGTGCTCGCCACCCGAGAGCTGCCGATAGGCGAAGTTGAGCTCGCTGAGCTGGTCGGCCGGCAACAGCAGCGCCCGCCGCTCGCGCTTCTCGGCGGTCGCCATGAGGTCGGTGCGCACCGCGTCGATCGCGTAATAGGCGCGCGAGCGCGGGCTCAGCCCGAAGGTGAGGCGCTCGTTGTCGGCGACCCGCACGCTCGTCGCGTCGTTGTCGACGATGGCCCAGAGCTGCCCCGACGCATCGCGCAGGTAGCGTCCGACGAGGCTCTTCGGCGCCCACTTCTGGGTCGCGTCGGTGAGCACGGTGTCGCCCACCGCGGTCGCAAAGCCGCTCAGCACCGGCGCGTCGCGGCGTCCGTCGCCGTTCAGGTCCAGGTCCTTGTTCCAACCCGGAAAGACCAGGGTCTCGGTCCCGAGCGGCGTCTCGACATCGAGGATCTGATCCTCGCGACCGAGCAGCACCTTGAGCGCCGCGTTGCGATCGCGGATCTCGGGCATGTCGGCCGTGTAGAAGTTCGCGTCCTTGCGCCCCTGGGTCGCGAAGGACCCGTGCTTGTAGAGCGGCGCGCCCTCGCCCGCCTTGGCGTGCCACGTGTCGAGGATGTGCTTCTGGCTCACGTTCACGGCCAGCGCCGGCTCGAGCTTCAGGATGTGGGTCGCCGCCCCGATGAGCGCGACCAGCACCGCCACCGTCACGAAGACCTGCGGCTTCTCGGAGAACGCGACCCACTTCTCCGAGTCGACGCGCAGGACGAACACCTCGGTCCCACCACCGGCCAGCACCCGGGGACGCCTGAACACGCCGATCACCTTCGATCCGAGGTGCAGCACGGACTCGATGTGGCGATTGAGGACCAGCAGGATGGACCCGAGGACCGGCCCGAGGAACATGAGGCTACCGAACGTGGTGAAGACGGCCACCCACATCCCGCTGCCTGCGTCCGGCATGACGACCTCGGCCACCGACACACCGCGCGCGACCAACGGGACGGTGATCGACCAGAGGACCAGGCCGACGACGACGCACGATCCGACGACGAATCGCTCGACGCGCGCGAGCATCCACGGCGCCACCGCAAAGACCGCCACGAAGAGGCCCAGCACCGCCAGGAGCGCGCTGAGGCCACTCTTCAACTGCGCGTCCCGCACGACCTGAGTCGCGATGAGGAACGCGACCATCGCCAACGCCGCGAGCACCGGGACCCATCGGTCCTTCGGCTCATCTCGCCTGACCCGGTGCACCAGGAACCCGAAGAGGACCGAGACACCGAGCGCCGCGGCCCCGGTGACGCTGAACGCCAGCTCGGTCCAGTAGCCTTCGGGCGTCGACACGCCCAGCACCGAGACGAGCATCAGCGCGAAGAGCGCGAACACGATCCCCCAGATCACGCGATAGGGCCGACCGCGATAGAGCCATGCGGGCACCAGCGCTGCCACCGCGCGGCCCGCACTCGGGAAGATCCAACGCAACGCCACCGCGATGATGACCAGCAACAAGAAGACGTCACCGAGCAGCACCGGCGGATCCGAGGCCGTCATGAGACGCCCCACGAGCGCCTTCTGCGCGGGCGCGATGGTGTCGCCGAAGCGATTGCTCATGCCCATGCCGTGCAAGATCCCAATGGCAGTGAGCGCCCCGGTGCTCGCGATGAGTCCGAAGACGCCCTGCAAGATGATGAACGGACGGTCCTTGCGCGCCCACCGGACGGCGGCCAGGGCGAAGCGCGCCACACGCCCGAAGTACAGGAGGCATGCGATGCCGAGGACGATCATCGACTGCTTGAAGAGGGTCGAGAGCTCGAGGGTCTCGGGGAAGCGCAGGCTCCCCTCCTTCGCGAACGGCGGGTCATAGGCCAGGAACCCGACCAGCGGCTCGGGGCTCGCTTTCAGCTCCCGCCGCATGATGTAGAACATCATGACCAGGAACAGCGCCAGCAGCGCGTGCGGCCCCTGCTCGCGCTTCAGCACGCGATCGAGCATCACCGCGACGGCGATCGCCGCGCCACCGACCCCGACGAAGAGGAAGTGGTTGCCGACCTTCAGGCTCGCCATGAGCCCGACCACGGGCAGCGCGAACCACGCCACCACCACGAGGCCCTTCGGGTCCTTCTCGTCCATGCTCGAAAAGATCATGAGCCCGACCGCCACCGCGATGATCGGCGACCACGGCGCGAAGCCGAAGCCCAGCTCGCGGATGATCGAGTCGAAGGTCCGGCTGTAGACCGAGGGTCCCGACGAGAACAACGGGTCGGCAAAGTCGAGCCCGGACCACATCGACCCCGGCCCCGACCCGCGCACGATGAGCTCGGTCACGACCGCCGCGCCGAGGAACATCAGCGCCGGCAGCCAGTCGCGGAGCTTCTTGGACGGGCCCGACACCAGCGGCAGCGCGATCGCCACGGCCCCGAAGAGCGCCAACGCGAAGACCCCCTTGGCGAAGAGCCCGACCAGGAGTCCCGCGACGAGGTGACCCCAGACGAGCCGCCGCGACACCTGCGGCAACGTGAAGAGCAGCATGCCCGAGCCGACCAGCGTCATGCCGAGCACGAAGGCCGGCTCGCCGGAGATGACGCGGGCCTGCCCGAAGAAGAGCGGCAAGGTCGCGAGCACGACGCCCGTGAAGAGCGCGACGCGCGGCGTCCAGACCATGCGCACGGTCGACAGCAGCACCCAGAGCGCCGCGAGCAGCAAGAGCACCCCGGGCAAGCGCGTCGCCCACTCGCTGACCCCGAAGATGCGATAGCTCACCGCGCGCAACCAGGTCTCGAGCGGCGGCGCGACCACGGTCTCGCCCTTGTCCTTGAACGCGACACGCGTCGCGACTTCGCTGCGACCGCGCGCCATGCTGGCCTGGATGCGCTCGCCCTGCCCGGCCTCGACCACCTCGAAGGGCAGCTCACCGGACGTCACGGACGCAGCCGCCTCGGCCTCTGCCGCTGCCCCGACCTCGGCCGGGACACCCTCGCCCGCGAGCCCGTCGAGCCCGAAGGACGCGCTCGCGCGCTCCCAGACATCCTTCCAGCGCTCGACCTCGAGGCGCTTGGTCAGCTCGGCCACTGCTGGCTGCCGGTCACTGCGCACCACGATGACCGAGGCCCCGGTCGCGTTGCCGACGGCCTCCGAGATGAGCTTACCGGCCTGCCGCCACAAATCGTCACGACTCGGGTCGGGCAGCAGCAGGTCCGCGTCGATGACGATGGCCGCGACGGTCTCGGCGCGCGCGAAGTCGAGGGCCGCGCGCAACGCCGACGGCCCTCCGGACTCGGGCGCCTTGACCACGACCTCGGCCCGGGCCGCGGCCTCGCGCACCTGTTTGTCGAGCTCGCCGCGCCCCCTGGCGATGGCGATGACGACCTCCGGAGGGGCCGCGAGCGTCCGCGCCAGATCGGCGCGATCCATCTCCCAGGGCTCCCAGAGGCCGTTCTTGCCGAGCCCCAACATGAGCACGACCGCGCCGAGCGCGAGTGCGATGAGGTTGCCCCAGCGTGAGATGAGCGCGGATAGGCGCGCCATGAGGTCCTGTGCCTGCGAGTGAGAGTGGGGTCCACCGTCGAAGGCCTGGCAGAGCCTGCCCCGACGGATCCGCGAATCGCCCGGCGCGCGACGACCTCGGCTGTCGCCTCGATCCGCTCGCAGGGCGCGTCCGAGCTTGTCCCGGGCGCGCGAGGACGCGGACTTTGACCCGCCACGACGATGAGCGCAAGCCCCACGAACACGGACCGTGACCTGGCAAGGGTCGCCGCCAATGGCGCGCCGAGAACCGCCTTCCCTTGCCGTTTGCCACGCGGTGCCCCACCTTGCGCCGCATGTCCGACCCCGCTTCCCACGTCACGTCGACCGACCTCGCGACCCTCACCCAGCGCTCGAAGCTCCCGGTGGAGCTGCAGAACGCCTCCGGCTTGAAGAAGCTCGATTGGGTCCTGAGCCTCGACGACCCGCGCGCCTTCGTCGCCGGCCTCGCCCCGCAAGAGCTCCACTACTGGCTGCGCGACATCGGCAAGGAAGACGCCTACCCGTTGCTCGAGTACGCCGAGCCCGAGCAGCTCCGCGCGCTGGTCGACATCGACACCTGGACCCGCCACGAGCTCTCCATCCCGCGCTTCCTCGAGTGGTTCGACCTCGCGCTGGCCGTCGACCTCGAGACCGCCCAGCGCTTCATCCTGGCCCAGGACGACGAGCTCCTCATGTGGCTCGTCACGGGCGAGCTCCAGGTCCTGCCGGCCGACGCCGACATCGACCTCATCCCCGACGAACTCGCGTTCTTCTCGAGCCCGGACGGCCTCTACACCGTCACCGTCCCGCGCGATCACCCGCTCGAAGAGCGCATCCCCCAGCTCATGCGACTGCTCTGGGATGCCGACATGGATCGGGCGCGCGAGCTCTTCCAGCAGGCCCAGTTCGAGCTCCACGAGTCGGTCAACGAGGACATGGAGCGCTTCCGCAACGCGCGCCTCCAGGACCTCGGCTACGAGCCGCCGACCGAGGCGCTCGAGGTCTTCTCGGTGGTGCCGCTCCAGACCCTGAAGCAGGCGCTGCGCGACGCCCCGAGCCTCGCCGCGAACCTCGGCCCGGCCATCGGCAGCGCGAGCGGCATGGTCACCGACCTCATCCTGAAGGACGTGCGGCCACCCGATCTCCTCCGCGACGCCATCTCGACCCTCGACGAACGCAACCGGAAGCTCTACGGCGACGGCTTCGCCTACCTCGCCAACAAGGTCTTCATGGCCGAGATCGGCGACCTGTCGCGCCTCGACGACCTCCCGCAAGCCGCCCACTACGCCGTCGGCCTCGCCAACCTCGGCCTGTCCTACCTCGCGATGGAGTCCGAAGATCTCGCCGCGCGCATCGTGACCCAGGTCACGCCCGAGACGCTCTTCAAGGCCGGCTGGACCCTGGTCACCGCGGTCGCCAAGAAGGCCCGCCGCCTCGCCCACCGCGCGGGTGTGGACCGCGGCTTCGCGCTCTTCGGCTCGCCCACGGACGAGACCATCTCCGCCGCGGCGACCCTGCGCCCGGTCTTCCCCGAGCTCCTCGAAGGAGGCGCGGCCCTCGGCTATCGGCCAGTACGAACACTGGCCGACCTGTCGCTGCTCGAGGCCCGCGTCGACCAGGCCACCGCCGAGCTCGACGCCTTCGAGCACCGCTTCGGCCTGACCATCGACGCCCTCGAGGCCGCCGACCTCCCGGGCATCGGCCCCGACGCGCGCCGCCGCATCCGCCTCACGACGCTCGTCCGCACCGGCCTCCTGCACCTGCTCTTGAGCGACGAGTTCCGCTTCGCGCCGGTCGATCGCGACTCCCTCGTCGCGTTCTCACGCGCCGCCTTCGCCGAGGGCGGCCTCTCCGCGACGTTCATGCGCCTCGTCAAGAGCGTCTCGGCCCCGGCCCTGGAGCCCACCGACGCCTCGACCAACGCCGAGTCCTTCGCCGTCTCGCGGCTCCTCGAGCGCGCCATGGACGAGCTCGTCGAGTCCCTCGGCAACGTCGCCGAGCGCGATCTCGATCTGCGTTACGCGGGCGAGCTCTTTCTCGCCGCGACCGTCTGAAATGGAAAGGCCGCCACCCCGTGAGGGGTGACGGCCCGAAGGGTCGCGTCGAGGTTGTGATGATCGCAGCTCAGAGAGCCCGGCTCACGCCAGGCTTTCGGCGTAGATCAGCCCTTGCCGAACGAACCGCTGAACACGAACGCGATGACGAGCGCGTAGATGACGAGCGACTCGATGAGCGCAAGGCCGAGGATCATCGGGGTGAAGATCTTGTCCGAGGCGCCGGGGTTGCGGGCGATGCCCTCGAGCGCCGCGGCCGCGGTGCGACCCTGGGCGAGAGCGCCACCGAACGCCGCGATGCCGAGCCCGAGGCCGGCCGCGAGCGCGATGAAGCTACCCTGGGTGAAGGCGTTGTCCGCCGCGCCGTCGGCCGCCATGGCCACGCCAGCGCCGAGGACGACGAGAAGGAAGCTGAAAAATGCGGTGATCGACTTCATGCTGAAAAACTCCTCGAGGTGTTGGGTCGACGTGACCCTTCTAGGACGACTTCGTTCCCGCTCGCGCGGGACATGGGACAAAGGGAAAAGCTCAGTGAGCGTGGGCCGGCTCGCCGTGGCCGTGGCCCTCGGCGTGATCGCCGTGGTCGTGCTCTTCGACCGCCAGCGACAGGTAGACGATGAAGAGCAGCGAGAACACCACGGTCTGGACGACGCAGACCATGATGCCGAGCGCCATCAGCGGGAGCGGCACGAGCGGCAGCCCGAAGCTCATGAAGATGAAGAGCACCTGATGGTCGCCGAACATGTTGCCCATGAGACGCAGCGCCAGCGACACCGGGCGCACGCAGTACGCGATGAGCTCGACCACGAACATGAGCGGCGCCAGCGCGAGCATCGGGCCCATGAAGTGCTTGAAGAAGCCGATGATCCCCTGCGCCCGGATGCCCTGGTAGGTGAAGTAGATGAACGCGGTCACGCCGAGCGCGAGCGTCGTGTTGAGACTCTGCGTGGGGGGCACGAAGCCCGGCAGGAGACCCAGGAGGTTCGAGAGCAGGATGAAGACCGCGGCCGAGGTCACGATCGGCAGGAAGCGGACCGCCTTTTCGCGCGGCATCATCGAGGTCATGAGGCCCATGAGGCCCTCCATGACGATGTCGAAGAAGGCCGCCGCGCCAAAGCTCTTGGGCGGGAGGACCGACCCCTTCACCTTGCGCCGCGCCGCCAGCGCCAGCCCGATGCCGATGACGAAGACCAGGAGGCCCATGAAGATGTGGCCCACGTTCAGCTTGGTCGCCGGGTCCTTGTCGATGAAGGACGGCCCGATCATCCCGGCGACCTTGTCGCGTAGCGAGATCGGCAAGATCTCCTGGCCGATCCACCAGTGCGCATCCTCGGGCGCCTGCGGACGGGCCTTGGGGTTGGCGTGCTCACCGCCGTGCTCCCCGTGGGCATCGCCGTGCGCCGCGGCTCCGTGCTCGCCATGACCCGCGTCATGACCTTCGCCATGCCCGGCCTCACCGTGGTGAGCCGGCTCGGGGCGAAGGTCGGCGCGCGCGGCGGTCGCGCCGATCGTAAGGGCCAGGGTCGCGGTGAACGCGAGCGTGCGTAGCGTGATCACAGGCGTCGCTCTCCGTGGGAAGAAGAAGGAGTCGAGGGCGCCGGAGGCCTCGCGAAGCGAGAGCCGGCGACCGGCGCAACGGATTCTGGGGGCTTTTCGAGCGCGCGAATCGCGGTCATCAGCAGCGCCGCCGGCAGGAGCGTCGAGAAGCCGACGAGGAAGCCGAGCGAGCTGATCGGCAGGCGGTCGAGGCAGAGCCACACCACCGTGCACAACACCGCGAGCTTGAAGACGAACAGCGTCGCCCATACGGCGCGGCTCTTGGTCTGCGATCGCAGGATGCGCCGTCCGAGGAAGACCATCGCGCGCAGGTTGAGGACGCCGATGAGGCCGCCGACGGCGGTGCCCCAGAGGAACGCCCCCTCGCCCGCGACGACGTGCACGATCACGAAGGCGAGGACCGCGAGGGCCAGGTTGCAGAGCTCGAACTGCAGCACCATGCGTTCGCCATCGCTGCGCTTCGGCGCGGTCTGGGCTTCGGCGTCGCTCATGAGCGCACCTCGGCCCGACGTGCGACAACTTTGTCGCCCTTCGACCCCATGCGGTCGGCGACGTCCTGCCCCGGCTCGCGCACGGCCATGACCTTCTTGGCCTGCTTGTAGAAGCGCAGCACCGCCTTGCCCGCCGCGAGGATGCCCGCGAGCAGGAAGAAGGCCATGCCCCACGGCGCGGTCTGGAAGTAGTCGTCGAAGAGCTTGCCCAGATACCAGCCGAGCACGACCGAGAGGCCCATCTCGATCCCGAGCGACATGCCGTCCATGCGGTCGCGGTTCTTGCGCCACTGGGGCACGGGCCGCGGGCTCGCCGGAGACGCGACGCCACCCTGCGACCCACCTTGCGGGGTCGCGGCGTTCATCGCGGCGGTGGTCTCGTGCGGCAACTCGGCTCTCGCTCGTTCGGACTGAAAGGCACCGGGCGCTCGGCAACCGGCGGCGGGCTGTTAACATGCGACCGCGGGTGCGTCAACCCGGAACTAGGCCCCTCTCCCCTGCGTGGAATCAGGGTGTTCGGCCTGGTTATCTCGCGTCCGAAAGCCCGATGACGCGCTGCGTCAGTCGACTCCGACCCGCGGCAACGCCGGGTGGATGCGGCTCACGATCTCGTAGTTGATCGTGCCGCACCAGCGGCCCAGGTCCTCGGCCGAGACCCGCTCGTCCCCGTCCGACCCGAGCAAGGTCACGACCGACCCGACCTGCGCCCGGGGCACATCGCTGACCTCGATCATCGCCATGTTCATGCACACGCGCCCGCGCACCGGCGCCCTCACCCCGTCGACCAGGACATGCGCGAGGTTCGACAGCCGTCGATCATAGCCCTCGTGATAGCCCACCGGGATGACCGCGATCCGGGCCGCGTGCGTGCAGCGATAGGTCCGCCCGTAGCCGACCCACGCGCCCTGCGGCACGTCCTTCACCTGCACGATGCGCGTCTTCCAGGCCAGGGCCGGCCGCAGCTCCGGCAAGAACCCACCTCGCCCCTCGCGCTGCTCGGGCAGGGCCAGCGCCGCCGCATAGGTCTCGGTCGACGGCCACAGGCCATAGGCCGCGATGCCCACCCGCACCAGCGCCCCGTGCGTCCGCGGCCAGAGGATCGTCGCCGCCGAGTTCGCCGTGCTCGGCACCGGCACCGCCAGCCCCGCCTCGCGGAACGCCGCCAACGCTGCCTCGAAGCGCTCGACCTGTCCCATCGCGAAGCGATGATCGGTCGTGTCCTCGATGTCGGCGTAGTGCGTCGCCAGCCCCTCGAGCTCGACCCCCTCCAGCTCTGCGATGAGCCGCCCCAGCGCCAGCGCGTCGGCCGGCTCGAGGCCCTGCCGATGGTTGCCGGTCTCGACCTTCACGTGCAGCGGCACGCTCACCCCGGCCGCTCGCCCGGCCGCCGCCATCGCGCGGGCGACCTCGGCATCGTAGACCACCATGCGCACGCGCGCCGCCACCACGCGCTCGGCCATCCAGGCGGGCACGTTGCCGACCACGTGGATCGGCGCCTCGATCCCCGCCGCCCTCAGGGCCTCGGCCTCGTGCAGGCCGTTGACGACCAACCAGTCCGCGCCGCCTTCCAGGAAGGCCCGCGCCGCCAGCTCGAGGCCGTGCCCATAGGCGTCGGCCTTCACCACCACGCCGAGCCGCGCCCCGGTCGGCGCCACGCGCGCCTTGAAGGCCCGCGCATTGGCCGCCAGCGCCCCGCGCGAGACCTCGACCCACACGAGCTCGTTGTCCAGCACGGTGCGTCCCGTGCCTGCCTTCGTCGTCACCATGTTCGCTGCCTCTTCACGTCGGCGGCCCGTGGCTCCGATGACGGGTCACGAGCTCGGCCGGCAGATCTTGGGCAATGAGGAAGACCAACGTGAAGAGCCGCCGCGCGAGCTTCAGATCGATCGCCTCGCCGTCGCGGAGATGCGGCCGCATCGCCTTGCGGATGCGCATCCCCGCGTCGTCGTGGACGAGCTTCTTCGCGTAGTCGAGGCTCTCCCAGTCGCGCATGCCGAAGGCCCCCGCATCCGCGCGGAAGAGGCGCGTGATGACCTCGCGGTAGTCGCGGAACGGATCGCGGAGGAGATCGAAGGTGAGCTGCACCTCGCTGCTCCCGTCGGGTCGCTCGAGGTGGATGACCGCGCCACCGTCGTCCCTCCGATCGAAGGTGAGGATCGGCGGGTGCCCGTCGTGCTCGTGGTTCAGGTCGAGCAGCGCGTGCTTCCACTCTTCTTCCCGCTCGGGACGTACCCCATCCCAGAGCCGATCGGCGATGCGAAACCTCATGCCGCGCCCCCAACGCCCGAGCCACCCGCCCGATTCGCCTCGCCCGTGACGGCCACGCCGATCGCTTCGCCCGACCGCGTCTCGAGCTGCTGGACCGGCGGCGTGACGGCAATGCCCGCCTTCTTGAAGGCCCGCGACAGACGCCTGAGATAGTTGTCGTAGAGCCCGAAGTGCGCGTCCCACGACTTCGCGCACAGCCAGCATCGCATCTCGACCTGAGACGGCAGGAAGCGCTCGACATAGGCGAAGGCGCGGTAGGTCGAGATCGCGCGCGGGTCATCGCGGTGCACCTCCTCGGCCACCTCGGTCGCGATGCGCACGGCCTCGTCGAGGTCCTCCTTGAACGACAGCGGGACGATCGCGTGGAAGCGGATCTCCTCGCGCGGCCGGCTCGTGTTCACGAAGCTCGCTGCAGCCAGCTTCGAGTTCGGCACGACGACCTTCATGTCGAAGCGCGTGAGCAGCCGCGTCGTGCGCCAGCCGATGGTCAGGACCCAGCCCTCCTGACCACCTTCGATCATGACGTAATCGCCAACCGAGAGCGGCTGGTCGGCCGCGATGAGCAGCCCCGCGATGAAGTCCTCGAGGGTGCCCTTCAGCGCGAAGCCGGCCGCCGCCGACCCGATGCCGAGGGTCGCCAAGACCGGGGTCACGTCGAACCCGATCGAGGTCAGCGCCATCAACGCCCCGATCGCATAGAAGATGACGCGCGCGGTCGTGCGCAAGACCGTCCCCGAGGTCTTCAAGACCTTCGAGCGCTCCGACCGCGCGATCATCCAGCCCTGCACGAGGCCGTCGGCGAACAGGATGATGAGCACGATGATGGTCGTCTGCGTGCCCTTGGACACGTACCCCTGCAGCGCCGCAGGCATCGGCACGATCGCGGCCCAGAGGTTCAAGGACACGAGCACGAGGGTCACGTAGAGCGGGCGGTTCAACGCCTCGACGAGAGCGTCGTCCAGCGACGTCTCGGTCTGCGCGGCCCGCGTCTCGAGCCACAAGATGCCGCGGCGGATGGCGTAGAAGCCGAGCGCCAGAAACGCGGCGATGAAGATGGTCGCGAAGACCCAGGGCTGCGCGTCGTTCCGCACCCACTCGTGCGCCGCGCCCTGGAACGGCACGATCAGCGCCCACACGTAGAGGCCGACCAGCACGACGCCGAGCATCACGATGCGCGTCACGTTGCGCACGAAGCGGTCGGACACGCCGAAGCCACCCGCCGCCAGCCGCCTCTCGACCCAGCGCCGCCAGCGCACCCCGACCCAGACCGCGACGATCAGCCAGACGACGAGCCCGACCGACGGCCACGTCCAGGGCCACACGTTGCCCCAGACGGTCGCGAAGTCGACCTCGCCGAGCGGCGGCGCACTCAGCAGCGCCGCGACAGACGCGTTCATCATCGTCAGGAAGTGCACATGCGAGATCGTCGCAAACACGGGCCCGAGCGACAAGGGGATTGTTTCCCGACGTTCCCGGGTGTACCCGTTCGGCCCCGAGTCGGGCCCGCTCGGGCCGCGAAGGAGACGACCATGACCGATTCCGTTCTGCCCATGGCGCCGCGCCGCGAGGTCGGCCGACTGACCCGCGCCCTCGTCGTCGAGAACCCGAGCGAGGTCCTGGACCAGGAGCTCCGCCGCCAGGGGATCGAAGTCGAGCGCCTGAAGGACGCCCCGACCGAGGACGAGCTCGTCCGCATCCTCGAGCGCGGCCAGCACCACCTGCTGTTCAAGCGCTCGGTGGTCGAGGTCAACGACCGTGTGCTCCGCGCCTCGAAGAGCCTCGCCGCGGTGATGCTCTGCTGCATCGGCGACGACTCGGTCGACAAGCACGCCGCCGCCGACCATGGCGTCCTCGTCATGAACGACCCGGTCAGCAACGGCCGCTCGGTGGCCGAGCTGGTCATCGGCGAGCTCATCGCGCTCTCGCGCCGCGTGTTCGACTCCGTCATCGAGATGAACGAGTCGGTGTGGCGCAAGAACTCGAACGCCCGCTACGAGGTCCTCGGCAAGACCATCGGCGTCATCGGCCTCGGCAACATCGGCCGCCAGGTCGCCCAGCTCTCGCGCGCCCTCGGCATGGAGGTCGTCTTCTACGACTCCGCGCCCATCCCGCGCGAGGTCGGCCTCGCCATGGGCTACCGCGCCTGCGATTCGATGAAAGAGGTCTTCGCGCAGGCGGACTTCGTCACCGTCCACGTCTCGGCCACCGACGTGCAAGGCGCATCGAACCGCGGCCTCTTCTCGTACGAGACGTTCAAGCACTGGGCGAGCCGCCCCAAGGGCAGCCCGCGCATCTTCATCAACCTCGCCCGCGGCTTCGTCGTGGACCCCGAGGACCTGCGCCGCGCCATCACCGAGGGGCTGGTCAGCTACGCCATGACCGACGTCTTCCCCGACGAGCCGCGCGCCTCGGACACGTCGGCCTGGGTGAACCCCTACCAGGGCGAGCCGCGCGTCTTCGCGACCCCGCACATCGGCGCCGCCACGCTCGAGGCCCAACCGCGCATCGGCCTCTACGTCGCGCGCACGACCGAGCTCTTGTCCCGCTACGGCATGATCCGCGACTGCGTCTTCCGTCCGCGCGCCAAGATCGAGTTCGAGGCGCCCGACGGTCAGCACATCCTCGCCGTCGTGCACACCGACAAGCGCGGCACGAAGAAGGCTGTCGACGACGCCATCTACGAGGCGGGCGCCAGCAACGTCCGCTCGGCCCACGTCGACTTCCCCGAGTACGGCATGGCCTACGACGTGTCGGTGCTCGACCGCCCCCTCACCGCGAGCCAGGCCGACTCGCTCGTGCAGATGGCCCAGCGCATCACGGGCGAGCCCAACGCCATCCGGTGGCTCCGCACCTTCACGTCGGAGTAGCCGGCGACCGCGCTCGGCGGCTTGAAGTGCGCGGGGATTACGCGCAAGCTCCGGGGCTATGAGCGTGCCCGGGCAGAATGATCGCAATCTCCAGACCCTCATCGAGGGTGTCGCCAACGTGGCCGGCCTGCTGGCCGGAGAGCTGAAGGGGGACGGCCGCCGCGACGCGGAGGCCGCCTGGCTGCGGTGGGAGCTGAACCTCCGCTCGCTGTCGGAGGTCGCCTTGCGCGGGCCCGACGGGGTGCCGCTGGCCGATCTCGTCCAGCGCTTCCGCCTGAACTCGTTCGAGGTGAAGTGCCTCGTCCTGTCGCTGGCCTCGCACATCGAGCCGCGCATGGCGGCCCTCGTCTCGACCGCCAGCAAGGACACGTTCAACCGCGGCGTGACGATCCGCCTGGCGATGGAGCGCTTCTGCGCCACCGCGACCGAGCGCGTGCAAGCCCGTCAGAGCTTCCTGCCGTCCTCGCCGCTCATCCGCCACCACATGATCGCGCTCGGCCGCACCGAGGTCGGCTCTTCCGAGGGGCTCCTGTCCCGTCGCATGGAGCTCACCACCCCGACCCTGCGCTTCATCCTGAAAGAGAACGAGCTCAGCGAGACGCTGGCCAAGCTCGCGCGCCTGGAGTTCCCCGAGGTCTCGCTGCTCAACGTCATCCTCGAGCCCGAGCACATGACCCAGGTGCGCCAGCTCGTCGAGAACCACCGCGACTATCGCAAGGCGATCTCCGAGTGGGGCTTCGACAAAGTCCTGCCGTACGGGCGCGGCCTCTCCTTCCTCTTCGCGGGCCCGCCCGGCACCGGCAAGACGCTGCTCGCGCACGCCCTTGCCGCGCACGCCCACCGCCCGATCCTGTCCCTGTCCGCGGCCGACATCCCCGAGAAGGAGGGCGTCGAGAAGGTCCTCGACGATCTCCTGACCGAGGCCTCGATGCGCGACGCCATCGTCCTCATCGACGAGTGCGAGGCCCTCTTCGGCAAGGGCGACAAGCGCAAGGCCACCGCCTTCAAGGCGGTCGAGGACTTCGAGGGCATCCTCGTCCTCATCACCAATCACCCGCACAACCTCGACGAGGGGCTCGAGCGCCGCATCATGTACAACCTCCCCTTCGAGGTCCCCGACGCCGAGGTGCGTCGTCAGATCTGGGAGGTCCACATCCCGCCCGAAGTCCCGCTCGAAGGCGACATCGAGCTCGACGTCCTCGCCAACACGTACGACTTCTCCGGTGGCACCATCAAGAATTCGATCCTCTTCGCGGTCAACCTCGCGCTCGCGAAGAACCCGAAGTCGCCGCGCCTCACGATGGAGCTCCTCGAAGAAGGATGCCGCGCGCAGCTCCGCTACGCCCTCGAGGACCTCACCGTCCGCACCTATTCGCGCCTGCGCATGAAAGACATCATCCTTCCGGAGAAGCCGTCCAGGAAGGTCCACGAGATCGTCGCCGCGTGCAGGAACCAGGCGACCGTGCTGAACGCGTGGGGCTTCGGCAAGAAGCTCGTCACCGGCAAGGGCATCACCTGCCTCTTCGACGGCCCTCCCGGTACCGGCAAGACGCTCTGTGCCGAGATCATCTCCGGCGAGCTCAATCGCCCACTCTATCGGATCAATATCCCCGAGGTCGTCTCGAAGTGGGTCGGCGAGACCGAGAAGAACATCAAGGCAATCTTCCAGCAAGCGCGCATCTCCCACGCGATGCTGCTCTTCGACGAGGCCGACTCGCTCTTCGCGAGCCGCATGGCCGAGGCCAAGAGCTCGACGGACCGATATGCCAATATGGAAGTCAATCTCCTCTTGCAGGAGATCGAGCGCTTCCCCGGCATCGTCATTCTCACCACCAATTTTTTTGGCAGTCTCGACAAGGCCCTCATCCGTCGCATCCAATTTCGTGTCACTTTCGAGGAGCCCGACGAGGAGGGCCGCGCGCGCATCTGGCGCACGCTGACCCCGATCGAGGCCCCGCTGGCCGAGGACGTCAGCTTCGAGAAGCTCGCCAAGCACTTCGAGATGACGGGCGGTATGATCAAGAACGCCATCGTGCGCGCGGCCTACCTGTCGTGCGAAGCGGGCGAGTCGATCAACCAGAAGCGCCTGGAAGAGAGCTGCCTCGACGAGTACCAGGCGGCCGGCAAGGTCGCGCGCGATCCCTCGGCGTTGCCGCCGGCCCGTATCGTCATCCCCGACGGCGCGGTCGAGCTGCCGCCCGACTGGCAGGACCGCGGCATCTCCCCCGAGCTCCTCGTGCGGGCCGGCGTCGGCGATGCCGACCTCGGTCGCAACATGAAGACCGCCATCGCCGGCGTCGCGGCGCGGCCTGGCCCCGCCGGCAGCAACGGTCAAGGCGACGACCCACGCCCCAGCGCGAAGGTCCGCCCCATCCCCGGCCTCGACGACTACCCGATGCCGGTCCGTCCGACCCGACCCGACGCAGCCGACCGCGAGTAGCTGCGGCACAAACATTGCTCAGACCACCCCCGGCCGCCTCCGGCCCCCGTGTCGACGGGGGTCAGGAGCCCCGGGGAGATGGCAAGGCAGATGATAAGCGTCCGACATCACGACGGAAAAGCTATCTGGGGACAGATGGCGCGACTGGGGACGACTGTCCCCGGTTGGCGCTTCCCCCCCTGCCCGGCCCGAGGTACCCTCCTCCCGTCAGGCCCCTGGTCGTTTGGTTCCTTGTCCGCGATGACCTCGCGGACCACTTGCTCGAGGTGACGCGTGGTCGCTCGCAACCGTGACGAAGAGCTCAGCCGCCGCAACATGAAGGAAGCCACGCAGAAGGCCGCCGAAGAGCGCCAGCGTGAGCTCCAGCGTGAGTTCCTCCTCGAGCAGATGGAGGAGCTCTCGCTCGACTTCTCGGACAACCCCGAGCAGATCGGCCTCTATCTCGCCGACCTCGAGTCCGCTGGCCTCCTGGCCCCGGCCGACAAGGGCATGATCTTCCGCCGCTTGTGGGAGGCCATGGGCCCCGCCTTCGCGGACCAGGCCTTTGGCATGAGCCAGCGCGCGCTGGAGAGCGACAGCGTGCTCGCGGCGGAGATCGCCGAGGAGGCGTTCGTCGACGTCGAGGGCAACACCGCGCTCTTTGGCGACCGCGACAGCTACGAGAACGCGCTCGAGGCGACGCGCGCCCTGGAAGGCCTCGCGGCCGCCCTCGGCCTGAAGATCCAGATGCCGCGCCCCGAGTTCAAGCGGAAGGTCGACGACAAGATCCTCGACGCCGATCCCGACCGCGCCGCCAAGACGCGCGAGGTCCTGGACACCCTCGGCGGCGAGCTCGGCGTGAACACGCGCGACCTCGACGTCCACGTCGACGAGGTCGCCACCCAGAAGACCGCCGAGCAGGGCATCTGGGGCTTGATGACCGACGGCTCGGTCTTCCTCGACCCCGAGATCTACGACCCCGAGACCGAGGAAGGTCGCCACCTCCTCGCGCACGAGGTCGTCCACGTCGCCCAGCTCGAGAACCGCCTCCGCGGCGCCAACGACGCCCCCGACCTCTTCCAGGCCGAGGCCGAAGCCGACCAGCTCTCGGCGAGCTTCGCCGAGACCGGCAAGATCGGCGCGGCCCCGCTTGCCTCGCTGGCTCGCTACGACCAGGCCGCCTGCGGCCCGCGTGAGATGGCCGAGCCAACGCCCACGCCCGAACCCGAGCCCGACCCGAAGCAGCCGCGCACCGAGGTCGTGCGCGAGCCGGAGATCTTCGAGATCGTCAAAGACGAGGTGAAGGTCGACCCGATCTTCTTCAACGTCGACAAGTACACCATCCCCGAGACCAAGCCGAACGCGGTCCCCACCCTCGAGAAGGCGGCGCGGACCCTCAAGGCCTACCCGGAGATCACCAAGCTCCACATCGAGGGTCACACCTCGACGACCGCGACCTTCGCCTACAACATGACGCTCTCCGAGCGCCGTGCGGGCTCGGTCAAGGACTACCTCACGGGCAAGGTCCAGACCACGCTGACCTCCAAGGGCTACGGCGAGATCGAGGCGCGCAAAGCGCTCGGCATCAAGGATGACCGTCGCCAGGTCGAGGTCTCCGGCCACCGCAAGGTGATCTTCCGCATCGTCGAGGTCGACGGCAAGGCCGTGCCGGCCGGCTGGAAGCCGACGCGCAAGGTCATCCTCATGCCGGGGCGCACCATCACGCGCTACTACGACAAGGACGGCAAGCTCATCAAAGAGGAGGTCGTGGTCGACACGGCGGGCGGCAAGGAGGGCAAGGGTGGCGCCAACGGCACCACGCCGACCAACCCGAACCAGACCGCCCCCGCCGGCCAGCAGCAGACCGAGGGTGGGCAGCCGACCCAGCCCGCGCCGCAGACCGAAGTCAAGCCGCAGCTCCCCGGTGGCGGCGGCCCGACCGGCCCGGACACCGAGCCCGAGCGCCCGCAGCAGCCGGCCCCCGGCCGCACCCAGGTCACCTTCAAGAAGAAGATCAAGAACCCGAACCGCAACAAGAAGGCGCGCGTCGCGCGGCGCTTCGCGGCCCCTTCGCCGAAGTCCGTGCTCCAGGCCAAGGCCGGCGCGGGCGGGCTCAGCACCACCGAGATCGACCAGACGACCCGCTCGTCGGGCGGCGGCGAGCAGATCCCCGACCAGGTCCGCGGCCGCTTCGAGCAGGCCTTCGGCCAGTCCTTCTCCGACGTCCGCATCCACCGCGGCTCGGCCCAGGCCACCGGCATCGGCGCCTCGGCGTTCGCGCGCGGCACCGACATCCACTTCGCGCCCGGCCGCTTCGACCCCGACTCGTCCTCGGGTCTCGCGGTCCTCGGCCACGAGCTGACCCACATCGTGCAGCAGCGCGCGGGTCGCGTCGCGATCCCGCAGGGCAAGGGCACGCACGTCAACGTCGAGCGGAACCTCGAGTCGGAAGCGGACCTCCTCGGTGCACGCGCGGCACGCGGTGAGACCGTGCGCGTCGAAGGCAGCGCGGCGGGCCTCTACGCTCGCGCGGCCTCGGGCGCCGCCGACACGATCCAATACGAAGGCGGCCAGGGTGCGACCCAGGCTGCGCCCAGCGAGTCCGGCGGCGGCGGGGCCCGCCCCGAGTTCGCCGAGGTCCGCCTCGCCGGTCAGCGCATCCGTGCGCGCATGCCGGCCGGCGCCCAGCAGCCCGGGCAGATCACCGTCGACTTCAGCTCGGCGGCATCGATCCCCGGGCTCACGCTCGGCCAGGCCCAGCTCACCTTCAACTCCAGCTGGGAGATCGAGCGCGGCCACATCACGGCGCGCGTCGCGGTCGGTGAGTATGTCCGCTGCGACGATGTGCGCCTCGAAGTGACCCAGCGCCAGGACTCGACCGGCAAGTACGCCGAGCTCGCGGCGTCCATCAACGACGCGCAGTTCAAGATCAACGGCCTCCTCGACAGCCGCATCAACCTGCGACTCTCGAATCGCGGCATCAGCGGCAGCGCCAACGTGCAGTTCGCTCAGATGACGCTCGGCCAGGGCATCACGCTGGCCGGCGGCAGCCTGACGTTCACGTTGACCGAAGGCGGTCAAGCCACGGTGAGCGGCGTCGTCAACGGCCAGATCTCGGTCGGTGGCGCCAACCTCAACGTCGAGATTCGCGGCCAGGCCATGACCGGCGGCGCACTCTCGGGCGCGGTCAAGATCACGTTGGCCAATGCCGTGAATCTGCCAGGCGTCGAAGGCGTGCAGATCAAGGCCGGTGAGGTCAACGGTCGCTACACGCACAACCAGGCGTGGTCCGTCCGTGGCAGTCTCACGGTCAATGTGCGCAACTGGGTCGAGGGCACCATCAGCGCGAGCTACACCTCGACCGCGGGCGCGGGCGCAGGGGCCGGCGGCGCGGGTGGTGGTGGCGGCGGCGCGGCCGTGGCGGGTCCCGGCGGCGGTGGACCGGCGCGCGAAGGCGGCGGCGGTGGTGGCGCGGGCGGCGGCGCGGCGGGCGGCTCGAGCTGGGAGCTCAGCGGTGTCCTGCGCCAGGTCCAGGCCTACACGGTGGGCACCGGCGAGAACGCGCTGACCCTCTCGGCAGGACAGCTCGGCGTCCAGTTCAAGGACGGTCGCTTCATCAAGACCGACGCGAAGGCGACGTTCGATACGACCAACTGGAAGGGCGATATCGACGGCACTTTCGATGTGCAGCAGCAGAAGGTCAGCGCGACCGGCCGCATCAACATGAAGCCGCCGCAACTGCCCATCGGCACAACAGGCATAAAATTCACGAAGGTGGCAGCCGTCGTCATCGTGAAAGACAACGCGCTCGAAAAGATCACCGGCAATGTGACGGTGGTCTTCCCCTACCAGGAGCAAGACACCTTCGAGCTCAAGGGGACCGACGTCTTCTACGTCGTCAAGGACAACAAGGTGACGGGCACGGCGACCGTCACGACACTGAGACCCCTCGATTTCGGAGATCCAGCGGGGTACAACGCGACCGTCAAGCAGGGCGCGGTCGGTACCCTCTCGGTGGCCGACAACAAGCTCCTGGGAATCTCCGGCGGGCTCGCGTTCGACGTCAAACACGCCGCGAGCAAGATCGGCAACGGTACGGTCGACGTCAACTTCGACGGGCCGACCCAGAAGCTGAACGCGACCGCGAAGTTCTCGCTGACGGCGCCCGAGGGCTTCGGCATCCCGGACCGCGTCGCGGGCCCGGTGCTGTTGAAGCCGGGCGGACAATTCCAGCTGACGATCGAGAACTCGAAGCTCGGCGCGGCGACGGTGCGCGGTGTCAAATTCGAGGTCAAGCAGACCGGCGGGACCGGCAAGATCGAAGGCGACTTCAACGGCAATTACAACTTCCAGACCTCGAAGCTGACCGCGACCGGCAACGCGCAGTTGAAGGCCAACTGGCCGCTGGCGCCGGCCGAGGGGGTGACGCTCACGTTCAAGAACGGCGGGCGCATCGAGGTTGCGGCCACAGACAGCAAGCTGACGCGCGTCAACGGCAACTTCCCGTACGAGGCGAGCGTCGCGGCGCGCGGCTCGATCCCCGAGATCAAGCTCGAAGGTGGTCTCAACGGCAATTACTCGGACGAGACGAAGAAGTTCGGCGGCGAGCTCACCGGCACGCTCAAGAACAACGTCGACATCCCGGTCAACGACGACAAGATCACCATCAAGGCGAACTCGAACTTCAAGGCGACCGTGCGCGACTCCGCGCCGGGCGACTTCAACGTCGCGTTCGCGGTCGACTACACCCGGAAGGGCGAGCTCTTCCTGCAGGGCAACGTCGAGAAAGCCACTTACGACTTCAAGAAGGGGCACTTCGGCTTCAAGGGCGATCTCACGCTGAAGGCGAAGATCGAGAAGCAGACCGAGGACGGCAAGTGGAAGTTCGTCGTCAACCCGGGGACGCGCGTCGGCGTGGAGGTCGCCGAGAGCAAGCTCCAGCTCATCACAGGCATGATAGCCTTCGAGGTGCACGACGCGACAGGGGCCCTACTCAAGGGGCAGCTGATGGACGCCAAGGTCGACGTCCAAAAGCTCGAGTTCTCGGGCAAGCTGCAGGTGGCGCTGGCCCGTGACCTCAAGTACCCGCGCACGCCGGAGGGCGCCGAGGAGGCTCCCAAGGGCTCGCCGCCGGTGCAGGCCGTGGCCAAGAAGGACGTGTCCCTCGTATGGGGCACGGTGTCCAAGAACCAGCTGACGGAGATCGGCGCGAAGCTGCACTTCGGTGTCAATCTCGCGGGCGTCGAGTATGGCGCCGGTCAGCTGAACGGAACGCTCGACATGAAGCAGTTCCAGTTCAGCGGAGACGGCAAGATCAACCTGGTCAAAGACCTCATCATCGGGGGCAACGAGCGCAACGCCTCCGGCGAGAAGATCCAGAGCTGGCATCTCGCGTTCCCGGCCGGGCAGGGCCTCGACATGAAGGTGTCGAAGAACCAGCTCGACGAAGCCAACATCAACCTCAACGGGAAGCTACTGAACAACCTGGAAGAGGTCGCCAACGGCTCGGTGACCGGGCGCTACAAGCTCGGTGAGACCAAGGGCTTCAACGGCCTCATCAACGCCAACGTCATCAAGGACGTCGACTGGAGCCAGGACCAGCGCTTCAAGTACTGGGTCGAGACCGGCACCAACTTCAAGGCCGTCATCACCTCGAACGCGATCGAGTCGCTCAACGGCAACTTCAAGCTGCGCCTGGACGAGATTCCCAACGGCAACAAGCAGGCGGTGCGCGTCAGTCTCAATGGCAATTACGTCAAGGGGACAGGCTTCAACGCCGAGGGCAACATCAATGTCCTGAACGACCTGAAGGTCGGCCAGGGCACGGACTACAAGTTCTTCATCGCACGCGACTCGACGGGTGGCGCCTCGGTGGTGGGTCAGAAAGTGACACGCCTCCATGGCAATCTCACGCTGAACGTCAAGAAGGGCGAGACGGCCTTCGCCAAGGGCACGTTCAACCTCGACTACAACCACAACGACGCGGGCGCGAAGCTGAACTGCCAGGGCCAGGTCGACCTCCTCGCGCGGACGGACGTGTCGCCGCAGGGGGCCACCGACTGGCGCTTCTTCCTCATGCCGGCGACCGGCGTCGGGTTCAAGGTCACCGAGAACCAGCTCGACTACATCCGCGGTCAGGTCAACGCCAACGTCGGATTCAAGGGCGCCGACGTCATCAGCGGCAACGTCAATGCGGACTTCGTGAACCGGCCTGCGCCGCTGTTCTCGGCCAATGGCAATATCCGCGTCACGAGTGACATCCGCGTCGGCGACAACCTGCCGGGCGGCTACAAGATCGTCATCGAGCCTTCGCCGGCGGCGAACTTCGACGTCAAGAACAACGAGCTGAAGTCCATCGGCGGCACCGTCAAGGTGCGCATCGAGGACAAGAGCCCGCTGGCGCGCGTCGAGTTGAACGGCACGTACAAGCACGCTCCGGAGCGCCGCTTCGACGGGACGGGCAGCATCACCCTCATCCGCAAGCTCGAGATCGGGCGGAGCGATGACGGCAAATACAAGTTCAACGTCCTCGAAGGAACCGGCGCGCAGGCGACGGTGGCCAACAACAAGCTCGAGTCGATCACTGGCAGTCTGAATGCCAATATCGAGGACGACCGCGAGTTCGCGCGCTTCAACGGGTCGGTGACGGCCAGGAAGGTCAACGACGCGTGGAAGCTCTCGACCGAGGGCGCGACGCTGGGCGTGACGCGCGACAAGGAGTTCGACCTCAAGGGTGAGTGGAAGGTCACCTTGTGCGCGCCGAGCGGCGGCACGCTGGTGCTGTCGAACAACAAGGTCGACAAGATCTCCGGCAACATCATCGTCAAGGTCGAGAAGGGCGCGAAGTTCGCCGGCAAGGTGACACTCAACGGCGAATACACGCCGAGCGCGGGCTTCAGTGGCCAGGGCAAGGGCGAGCTGCTCCAGGACTTCGAGGTCGGCCAGCGGCCGCCCTACGGGTTCGTCATCTTGAAGGGCGGCACAGAGGCCGTGCTGGACGTCGCGGCGTCGAAGGTCTCGCACGTCGGCGGTCGGGTGAACTTCAAGGTCACCGAGAATGCCAAGGACTTCGTCAAGGGCACGGTGTCGGTCGACTACGACGTCGCCAAGGGCACCCTGACCGAGGCCAAGGGCGAAGGCATCCTCGCCAACGACAAGGTGCTGGGGACGTACTCGGGCTTCACGCTCGTGGCGGTGAAAGGCAGTAATGCCAGCTTCCACGCCCAGAATGGTGATCTCGTACGCGTCGGTGGCAATCTCAACCTGCGCGTCGACGAGGGCGGACGCGAGCTCGCCAAGGGCAACGTCAATGCCGACTTCGACGTCAAGGGCGCGAAGTTCACCGGCAGCGGCGAGGTCACTCTCACGCGCGACTACGCGGTCTCGGCGCGCGGCCTGAATGGGCACGGGCAGCCCGAGTCGTGGGGCCTCGCCATCAAGAGTCAGTCGAAGCTGGCATTCTCGATCAAGAACAACGAGTTCGAGACGGCCCATATCGACGTCAAGGCAGTGGGCTACCACAACGGCGCGCCCAAGGCCGACGGCGCCATCAACGCCGACTACAAGATCGGCGACCCGAACGGCGTGACAGGTCACGTCGAGCTCAACGTGAGGCAGCGCATCCCGCTCCTCGAGGGCTCGGGGCGCTTCGACTACCACATCGACCAGGGCACCAACTTCTCCGGTGACGTCACGAAGGGCTCGATCAAGCAGGTGCAGGGCACCTTCAAGCTGGCCGTGACCGAGACGTCGAAGGACAAGGTCATCGTCACCGCCAACGCGAGCTACACGGCTGGCAAGGGCGTCGACGGCGGCGGCACGGTCAAGGTCGTCGACCCGATCCTCATCAAGGAAGGCGGCGAGTGGAAGATCTTCCTGGACGCGGGCTCCGGCGGAAATGCGTCGGTGAAGGCGTCGAAGCTGGAGGAGATCGGCGGTCAGATAAAACTGAGAGTCGACAAGGGCCGTGATCCGTTCGCGACCGGCGACTTCACCGCGACCTACAAGGTGGCCGACGGGCGCAACTCGCAGGTCACCGCGACCGGACGCGTGACCCTCATCGGGCGCGTCAATGTCACCCCGGGCGGCGGTGGCGAGTTCAAGGTCTGGCTCACGGGCGGAAGCAACATCGGGGCGTCGGTCAAGAACGGCGACCTCGAGTACGTCGACGGCCAGATCAAGGGCGACCTCGACTGGAAGGGTGCGACGCTGGCGCGCTTCGACCTCCAGGGCAAGTACAGCTCGCAGCCGGCGGACTTCTCCGGGACGGGCAAGCTCGAGACCATCAAGGCCGTCAAGGTCACCGACTTCGGAGGCTACAGCCTCTATCTCGGAAATGGGGCGAATATCACCGGCAGCGTCAAGGCGTTCGCGCTCGACGAATTGACGGCGAATATCCCGCTCGAGCTCCACAAGCCCGCGGGCACAAAGGTCGTACAGGCCTCGCTGACGGGCAAGTACAAGCACGCCGAGCGCAAGTTCGACGGCAACGGCAACGCGACGGTGGTCAAGCAGATCACCATCGCGGAGGGCGTTGGCGCCAAGGGCTACAGCTTCTATCTCATGCCTTCGACGGGCGTGAACGCGGAGGTGAAAGCCAACGCGCTGAAGAAGGTCGACGGCACGCTGGTCGTGCTGGTGAGTGACGCACCGGGTGCAGCCGCAGGCTTCCTGCGGGCGACAGCCAGGGCCACGTACGAGGGCGGAGAGGCCCCGAACGTGACGGCCAATGGCAAGCTCGAGGTCATACGCGACAAGACGATGCTGACGAGCGCGGGTGGCTTCGTCGTGGTGCTCAAGAAGGGCGCCGAGGCGACGGTCGACGTCGTCAAGAACGACCTCAAGCAGATCGGCGGCAAGATCAACATCGAAGTCCAGAAGGGCGGCGCCTTCGCCAAGATCGGGCTCTCCGGGCAGTACACGCCGGATGCCGGATTCTCGGGCAAGGGCACAGCGGAGCTCTGCCAGGAATGGCAGATCGCTGGCACACGCATCGGAGACGACAACTACACGGTCTGGGTGACCAAGGGCACAGGCGCCGAGATCACGCTGCAGTCGAGTGACATCAAGCACATCGGCGGCACCGTGAAGGCGATGATTCGCGACACGCCGAATGCCTCTGGCAATTTCATCCAGGTCGAGGCCAAGGCCGACTACGACTTCCCGGGTAAGAACTTCTCCGGCTCGGGCTCCATCACGGTGCTCAAGCCGAAGAAGCTCGCGACCTTCGCTGGCGAGGAGCTGTGGCTCGCGCAGGGTGGCGGCGCGACCGGCTCGGTGGCGAACAACAACCTGGAGAGCGTCAACGGCAACCTGACGCTGCAGCTGAAAGACACCAAGGTCGGGCACTGGCTGACATGCAAGCTGGCCGGTGGCTTCGATGCCAAGGGCGGCACGGGCTTCTCGGGCAAGGGCTCGGTCGAGGTCCACAAGGACAAGCAGCTCGCGCAGCTCGGCAGCTACAAGTTCGTGCTCGCTCAAGGAGCAGGTGCGAGT
>JAEUKJ010000779.1 GCA_016792665.1 Deltaproteobacteria bacterium
CATCGGCGCGGATTGCTCGCCCTCGCCCTGCTGGCGTTCATCGGCTGCGACAAGGGCTCCTCCCAGAGCGACGCCGACGGCGACACCGCTGCTCGAGCTGACGTCGGCGCCAGCACCACGGACGCGTCAGAGGCCGCGTCACGCGACGCATCGCTCTCGGCCGATGCCACGCCGCCCGCGACCCCGGCCCCGGACCCAAATGCGTCGAACGGCGCGTCACGAGACGCGTGGTTCGACCCGCGCGCCGCGCTCCCCTCGCGGCCCGAGGTCGTCCGGGCCCCGAAGCCGCCGATCCCCGGTCTCTTCGTCATCGACTTCGAGGCCGCCGGCCAGGCGCGAGAGCGCAGGGAGGCGACGCTGGCCCAGCTCCAGGCCGGCTTCCAGTGCGGCTGGCACGCGACCTGGATGGAGCGCGTGCGCGAAGCCCGCGAGGCGGCCCCACCCGCCTTCCGCAGCGCCGCCATGGGGCGCGCCTTCGGCTGGGCGGCGTTCTTCCTGGCCGGCGGTGCGCTCGGCGTCCTCTTCCTCGCCTGGTTCCTCCCGCGCCTCCGCCGCCGCCCGAAAGCGGCCGCGAGCCCCGCTGCCAGCGATGCCGAGCCCGCCCACCTCTCGTGGCCGGCCTACTTCAAGGACCTCGGCGCGCGCTCGGTGCGCCGCGTCGGCCGCGCCCTCCGCGTCGAGCAGTTCGACCCGCTGCTGGCGAGCCTGCGCCAACGCGCCATCGAGCTCTGTCATGACGCCGAGCGCCAGCTCGCCGTCGCACGCGACGCCGCCGAGCGCCTCGCCGCTGGCAAGCCCACGCCCACCGACGCGCCTGCCGAGGCACCGGCCCCGGCCCCCGGCTCCGACGAGCAGCGCACCGCCGAGCTCGCCCTCGGACTGACGACCTGGCGCACCGATCTCGCGAGCCTCCGCCGCCGCCTCGAGGGGGCCGGCACCCTGCCCTACGAGCTCGCCGCCGACCGCATCACGCCCCGCCTGGAGGTCCACCTGCGCCACGCGCGTGACCTGCGCCTCCTGCTCGAGCGCCACCTCGTCGCCCTCACCCTCGCCACCCCCGGGCGCATGTCCTGGCACCACATCCTGCCGCTGGCCGAGGGCGAGCTCGCCGAGCGCCCGAAGACCCCGCGAGAGCGCGCGGCTGCGTCGGCCATCGCGCTCGCCCCCTGGGTCCGGCGCATGGGCTTCCTCGGCCTCGCCCTGACCGCGCTGGCCCTGCCGATGCTCGCAGGCTGGATGGCCGCCGGTGCCTTCCCCCTCTTCTTCACCCTGCTCTTCGCCCTGGGCGCACTGGGGCTGACGGTCGTCACGCGCGTCCACCTCCACCGCGCCGGGGCCCTCCCGCTCTTGCCCGGCTTCGCCGACCGCGTGGCGCGCTGGCTCACCAACCTCCTCGCCCTGGCCCTGCTGGTGACCCTCATCTCCTCGTGGATGTCCACCGAGAGCGGCCTCGACATGGGTGACCCACCGCCGGTCGCCGTGCCCGATCCGAAGCTGCTCGAGGCGCCACTCCTCGGGCCAGCCGCGCCTCGCGACCTCCCCACGCCGGCAGCGACCCCCACGCCCTGACCGTCATGACGACCACACGCCCCATCACGCACCGCTACGAGGACCCGCTCGACCTCGTCTGGCTGCGCTGTGCATCCACCCTCGGCTACACCATCACGCGCTCGGACGAGGTCTACGCGAGCTTCGACGGCGAGCGCGTCATCCGCCTCTCCACCGAAAGCGACTTCGACGCCGACGACTCCCTGGCCCAGCTCATCTTCCACGAGCTCTGCCACGCCATCGTCGCGGCCCCCGCCGGCCTCCACCTCGAAGACTGGGGCCTCGACAACACCTCGGAGCGCGACCTCGTCCAGGAGCACGCGACCCATCGCCTCCAGGCCCACCTGGCCGACCGCTACGGACTCCGCCCCCTCCTCGCCGTGACGACCCAGTGGCGCCCCTACTGGGACCGCCTTGGCCGCGATCCCCTCGTCGCCCACCGCGACTCCCCTGACGACCCGGCCGTGCCGCTCGCACGCGCCGCCCGCCTGCGCGCCGACCGCGAACCCTGGGCCTCGGCGTTTCGCACCGCGCTGGCGGCGACCGCGACCATGGCCGACCTGGCCCGCCCTGCTCCGACCGAAACGTCGTCCGACAGCCTCTGGTCCAAGGTCTCGGCCCGCGTCCACGAGCGCCACCCCCTCGGCCACCGCCTCGGCCCGGTCGGCGCCACCTGCGCGGGCTGCGCCTGGTCTCGCAGCGGGCACGACCCCGCTGAGCCTCCCGCCCCCGGGTATTCGCGCCCCGCCCCTGCCCTGCGCTGCGAGATGTCGCGCGTCGGCACGGG
>JAEUKJ010000018.1 GCA_016792665.1 Deltaproteobacteria bacterium
GACGTGGATCGTTCACGGCGAGCCGGCGGCCGCGAATACGCTGGCCACGGTCATCGCGCGCGACCTCGGCTGGCGGGTCGATGTCGCGTCGGAGGGGCACGAGGCCGATCTCGAGGCGGGAATCTCGTGAAGGGCGGGCTTTCGGCGACGGCGGCCGCCAACGCTCTGACAGAGGTCGGACCCAACGAGCTCGCACGATCCGAGGGCGCCTCACCCTGGCTGCTCCTTCTGTCACAGTTCAAGAGCGCGCTCGTCGCGTTGCTGGTGGCGGCGACCGCCGTTTCACTGGCGCTGGGGGAGACGGCCGACGCGATCGCGATCGCGGTGATTCTGGTCATCAACGCTCTCGTCGGCTTCTTCCAAGAGTACCGCGCAGAGCGCACGGTGCTCGCGCTACGATCGCTGACGGCCCCAAGAGCCCGCGTCCTGCGCGACGGCACGAGTGTCATGGTGCCGGCGCGCGAGGTCGTGCCGGGCGACTTCCTGCTGCTCGAGGCAGGCGACGTCGTCGCGGCGGACGCGTTGCTGCTCGAGGCGAACACGCTTGCCACGCAGGAGGCGGCGCTCACCGGCGAGAGCGCCCAGGTCGACAAGTCCACCACGGCATCGCTCCCCGACGCGCCTCTCGCCGAGCGGTTTGACCGCGTCTTCATGGGCACGCACGTGACCCGGGGCACCGGCGTCGCGCGCGTCGTCGCGACCGGCATGGCGACGGAGATCGGCACGATCGCGCACCTGCTGGCGGGCGCGGAGTCCGGGCCGACCCCGTTGCAGCTGCGCCTAGCGAAGGTCGGGCGCGTGCTTCTGCTCGCCTGCCTGGGGATCGTCGTGCTCGTCGCCCTGATAGGGGTCGTTCGGGGGCAGCCCGCGCTGGACGTGCTCATGTCCGCGGTGTCGCTGGCTGTCGCCGCTGTTCCCGAGGGCTTGCCGGCCATCGTCACCATCGCGCTCGCGGTCGGCGTTCAGCGTATGGCCGCCCGCCACGTCTTGGTGCGGCGGCTTCCGTCGGTCGAGACGCTCGGCTGCACGACGGTGATCTGCACCGACAAGACCGGCACGCTTACGACCGGCGTCATGAGTGTGCGAAAGCTCTGGGGAGCGGATCCGTTGGCGCTCCTCGACGCCGGCGCGGCCTGCTGCGACGCGGAGCTCGGACCGGACGAGCGGAGCGGCGTCGGCGACACGACGGAGCTTGCGATTCTGGCAGCCGCCGCCGAGCACGGGATCCGCCGTGCCGACATCGAGGCGGCTCGTCCACGTATTGCCGTCGAGCCCTTCGATTCGGACACCAAGCGCATGTCGATCCTGCGTGCCGATGGCAGGCGGTACGTGAAGGGGGCGGTCGAGGTGCTCATGGCGCGTGCGGTCTCCGGCATCGAGGGAGCCACGGAAGCGGCGGCGGAGATGGCCGCACGGGGCTTGCGCGTGCTCGCGGTCGCCGTCGCCAACGGTGCCGACGAGGGCGCGCTGCACCTGCTCGGTCTTGTCGGTATCGCCGATCCACCGCGCACCGAGGTCATCGAGGCGATCTCGACAGCCAGAGCAGCGGGCATAGAGACCGTGATGATCACGGGGGATCATCCTGCGACCGCCCGCGCCATCGCACGCGAGCTCGGTCTGGTGCGCGACGGACAGAACGAGGCCGAGGTCGTGCACGCGCGCGCGACGCCCGCCGACAAGCTCCGCATCGTGCGCGAATGGAAAGCGCGCGGCGCGGTGGTCGCGATGACGGGGGACGGTGTCAACGACGCGCCAGCGCTACGCGAGGCGCACATCGGGATCGCCATGGGCAAGACCGGCACCGAGGTTACGCGCGAAGCGAGCGACATGGTACTCGCCGACGACAACTTCGCGAGCATCGTAGCGGCTGTACGCGAGGGCCGCGGCATCTTCGACAATATCAGGAAGACCCTGGTGTATCTCCTGGCCGGCAACTGCGCCGAGCTACTGGTGATGCTCGGCGCAGCCGTCGCCGGCCTTCCGTTTCCACTCTTGCCGCTGCAGATTCTGTGGGTGAACCTCGTCACCGATGGCCTGCCGGCGCTTGCACTGGTGATGGATCCACCCGATCACGGTGTATTGTCGCGGCCACCACGGCGGTCGAACGAATCAATGCTAGGGCGTTCGGAGTGGCAGACCATCCTGTGGACCGGCGCACTTCAGGCGGTCGCCGTGCTGGTCGTGTTCGTCTGGACCCTCAACACGCGTGACCTCGAGGCTGCACGCAACCTCGCTTTCTCGACGCTCGTCTTCGGCGAGTTGTTCCGTGCTTTCGCTGCGCGGAGCCCGACCAAGGTCTTTTGGGAGGTCGGCGCTTTCACGAATATCCTTCTTCTTCTCGTCGTGGCAATCTCGGTGCTATTGCAGCTCGGCCTGCATCACCTTCCGTTCGCGCAGGAGCTCTTCGAGATCGGGCCTGTGTCTCTGAACGACTGCATACTTGGCATTGCCGTCGGCCTTGTTCCGGTAACGTTGCTCGAACTCTCGAAGCTTGTGCGACGGACCCGAGGCACTCACGCGATATAGTCGAGATTTCCAGGTGCATGCGAGTCGCGGCCTTTCGCTCCGCTCCTCGCTATATAGGATTCGCTCCCGCCACACCGCGTCCAGCTCCCTGGGGCCCCAGCCCCAGGGAGCTGGACGCATTTGCGTCGCAGCCGCCGGACACAACGGGGTTGCGGCGGCGCAAGCGCCACCCCAACCCTTCGAAGCTACGTGCTAAACGCGAGGCCAGACAACAAGCGGCTCGTACTGACGCGGCCTGAACGCGCTTCGCGCGTTCGATCGGCCGCGCAGCACAGCCGCAGAACGTTGTCGCGCACTTGCTCTCGAAGTCGGCGCCGACTTCGTCGTCACCGCCATCGCAGGGGATCTGCTCTCGGCACTTCTCGGGCCCGCCGAATCCAGAACGTGTCGAGCGTAAGCGCCCGAGCTTCGGGATGGGTCGA
>JAEUKJ010000084.1 GCA_016792665.1 Deltaproteobacteria bacterium
GCAGACCAAGGTCGCCGGCAAGATCGACGGCGGCGTGGAGATCGACCTCGACTGGGCCCAGGGCTCGGCGGTGAACTGCTTCCCGGGCAACCACTTCGACGCGTTCTCGGGCAAGCACGTGCTCTATCGGTTCGACCTGCCCGCGAAGTCGACGGCCAAGATCACGCTCAAGGCCAAGGACAAGACCCAGGACTTGAACCTCTACACGTACCGCGCGGCGGTCGGTGAAAAGCTCATCCCGCCCGAGATCTACGGTACCCAGTGCGAGGCCAGCTATGGCGCCGCGGTGGTCGGGACCAAGCCGAACCCCGGTGAGGACGAGACCCTCGAGATGGTGTCCATCGCCAACCCGTATTCGATCTACGTCGGCGTCGCGGGCTACAAGGGCTTGACGCGCGGCGACTTCGAGCTGGTCATCGACCTGAAGACGGCGCCCGCTGAGAAGACCGGGGCCATCACCAAGGTCGGCCTCATCCCGGTCGCGGTCGGCAAGCGCGTGACCGTGCAGGGCAAGCTCGACCCGGGCGTGGAGATCGACCTCGGCTGGGCCGAGACCTCGAACGTCGCCTGCTTCGGCGGCCACCGTTTCCAGCACTTCGAGGGCAAGCACGTGCTCTATCGCTTCGAGCAGCCGGCCGACACGACGCTGACCGTGAAGGTCACGCCGAAGAATCCCGCCCTCGACGTGAGCCTCTACGTGTATCGCGTGGGTGCTGGCGACACGACGACCCTCCCGCCCAAGGTTTACTCCGCCAAGTGCGAGGCGAGCTTCGGCAAGAGCGACGCCCTCATCTCACCGAACCCCGGCGACCCCGAGTCGATCGACGGGATGATCACCGTCGGCAACCCTTACACGGTCTACGTCGGGGTCGCGGGCGCGCGCGGGGTCACCGCCGGCGAGTACGCGCTCGAGGTCGATCTCAAGGCGCGCTGAGCGCGGACGCGCGTCGAGACCGACGACGCGAGCCGGAGATCTCACGACCGGCGCGCGGCCAGCGACCATCGGCCGGGGGCTCTGAGAGCGTCAGTTCTTCGGATCGGCGCAGCAGCGGAAGCCGATGTGTGGCGCCCCGCCGGCACGCCGGCTGCCCGATCCGCAGGTCGCGTCCTCGCCGTTCTTCAGCGAGGTGCCGCCGTTGACGAACCCGTCGGAGGTCCACTCGGCCGCGTTGCCAACCATGTCGTACGCGCCCGACGGGCTCATGCAGCCCGACTTCGAGCCGGCCGCAACGAGGCTCTTCGGCGCCCCGTCGGCGCCCGCCGTGTTGCAGCGCGTCGCGTCGTATTCCTTGCCGTAGGGGTAGGTCCCACCGCAGGCCCGACGCCACTCGCTGCGCGTGCACAGGCGCTTCTGCTTGGCCGCGCAGGCCGCGCGCGCGCCGCCCTGATCCATGCCCGTCGAGGGGACCGCTCCCGCACCCGGGTATTCGTAGCGGTCGATGCAGACGACCTCCCAGTCCTCGACCTTGGCGCCCGTCGAGAGGGTGACCTCGATCTTCTTCTTGAGCTTCGACATGCCATCCGGGCACTTGATCTTGGCGGGATCGACGGGGACGAAGCTCTCCGGGCTGGGGCCGATGTCGCCCGCGGCGACCGCGGTATCGGCCGCGACGCTGGTGTCGGCGATCGTCGTGTCGACCGCAGCGACCGCCGTGTCCGCGGGCGTCGTGTCGAGCGCGACGGCGGTGTCGACCGCGGCGACCGTCGTGTCGAGCGCGACGGCGGTGTCGGCCGCAGCGACGGCCGTGTCGGTCGCGACCAACGTATCGACCGCGATGGCGGTGTCGACCGCAGCGACCGCGGTGTCCACGCTCGCGACGGTGTCGGCCGCGGGCACGACCGCTGCCAGGACCTCGGTAGGCTCGCTCGCGTCGCGGACGTCGGCGCTCGCGTCGGCCCCGGCGATCCCCTCGCCGCCCGTCCCCGCGGGCTTCGAGTCACGCAGCACCAGGAAGGCGATGATGGCGCCGACGACCACCGCGCCGAGCGCCAGCCACCAGGTCTTGGGCCCCTTCTGGGGCACCGCCACGTAGAGGCCCGAGCCCAGGGTCGAGCTGCGCTGCGGGCTCGGCGGAGCCAGCGGGCCGCTCGGGTCGCGGATCGTCCGCGGCTCGCGCGGGTCGGCAGCCAGCGGATCGGGAGTCTCGTACGCGTTCGAGAGCGACTCGACCACGGACACCGCGAGCGGCCCGCTCGGTGCGGGCGGCAGACGCGGCGAGGTCGCAGGCCGCGGGCCCTTGCCCGAGTCCGGCGCGTTGCGGGCCGGGGGCCCGAGCTCGACGTCCATGCTCGCGGGGCGCGCCTCGGGCCGGGTCCTGGGACCCTCGGGCGCGGCCAGGCGTGGGGGCAGTGGCGCCGACAACGCGGCGGGCGGATCGGCGGTCGGCGCGACGTGCGTTGCGCGCAGCGGCGAGTCCGACCAGGGATCGGGAGGCAGGTCGCGCGGCTCGGCGAACGGATCGACCGGGGCCGGACCCGGCGGGTTCGCGAACACGTCGATCTCGAGGAGGGCCGGCGCGATGGCCTCGACGATGGTCGACTCGGAGAGCTCGGGCTCGAGCGGCGGCGCGACGTCTGCGGGCGGGCCCCCGGGGCGAGCAGGCGGCGTCCACGGACCGACGTCGAGGACCTCGAGCGACGACCCTTCGGCCCAGCTCGACGGCAGGACCTCGACCCCCTGGAGGTCGACGCGCGCCGATCCGGGCGCACCCGCGGGCAGAGGCGGCGGGCCGGGGAGCTCCGGCGGCGGTGCCATCAGCGCCTCGAGGATCTCCTCGGTCAGCGGGTCCGAGGGCGGCGTATCCAGGCGCCGCGACGCGGCGTCGTCGTGCCAGGGACCGCGCACGGCGTCCGCCCCGGCCATCGCGACCCCGGCGGTCGGCAAGGTCCTCGGGGAGGCCGTGATGATCGGCTCGAGGCCCGAGGCGACCGGCAGGAGGCCCGAGCCACGGGCTGCTCCCTGCGGCAGCGTGCGCGCGACCACGCGGCGGCCACGCCGACTCGGAGTCACGTCGACGTGCGGCTCGGGCAAGGGCGGCAGATCGGTGTCGGTCGTCTCGGCGAGCGGCTCGCCATCGGGACCGAAGGCCGGGATGGCCTCGTCCTCGGAGGTGGACTCGATGTCGCGCGGCGGCGGCACCGGCATCGCGAAGGGCGCGCCGTGACCCGCCGGCAGGTCCGAGGCGTCCTCGTCACTCACCGCCTCGGCGGCCAGGACCTCGACCCCGACGAGACCCGTCCCCGGGCTTCGCGCCAACGCCTTCTGCGCATCGCGCCACTCGAAGCCGGCGGCCGTCTCGAGCGCGGCGCGGAACGAGGCCACGTCAGGGAAGCGCGCCTCGCGCTGGCGTGCCGTCGCGTGGACATAGACGTCGTCGACCGCGGGCGGGACGTCGATCCCCTGCACCAACAGCGAGTGGCCGGGCTCGGTGAGGCCGCAGGCGAGGAGGTAGCCCAGCACGAGGCCGGCCCCGTAGATGTCGGTCTCGGGCGAGTCGGCGGGCTCGCCGAAGAGGAGCTCGGGCGCGAGCCAAGCGGTCCGGAGGGGCTGCAGCTCACCGGCCGGGACGTTCGCGGTCGAGAGCCACCAGGGGCTCGTGAGCCACGCCTGCTCGTGCACGATGCGGACGGTCTCGGGCGAGAGCCCACCGTGGACGCCGCGCTGCGCGTGGATCGCGGCGACCGCGTCGAGGACCTGGCCGACGATGCGATAGACGTCGTCCAGGCGCATCGCGCCGACGTCGCGGCGCCAGTGGGTGAGCGGCGTGCCGACCACGGGCGCGGTCGCGACCCATAGCGTCCCGAAGGCCTCGCCCAGGGCGTAGACGGGGGCGAGGTGGGCGTTGTTGTAGCGGAGGGCGCGCTCGACGCGCTCACGCTGGGACTTCTTCGTCGCGGGCTCGGCGAAGAGGGCCGGATGGAAGAGCGTGATGTGGCAGGGGCGTGCGAGCTCGAGGTCGCGCCCCGACCAGGTCATGCCGTAGGCCCCGAGCCCGACCTCGGCTTCGGCGCGGAAGCGGGCCCCGGAGCTGCCGCTGGCCGTGACGGTGAACGGTGGGACCGGCCGCCAGGTCGCGCGCGCGTGCTGGCCGGTGGCCGAGGCGGAGACATGGGGCTCGCGGCCCGTGACGGGGCTGGCGGGGCGGCGCAGTCCATCCGCGGTCACCGGGCGTGCGCTGACACCCGACGGAGGGGTGCGCGGCGCCAGCGGCACGGGCGGCGCGGGGTCGCGGAGCGGCGACGAGGGCGGGGCCGGAGGCACTGGGGCGGTCGCGCTGGGCCGCTGCGCGGCGAGGTCGCGCGGGTCGACCAGAGGCGGGAGGGCCGGCAAGGGCGGCGGGGGCGGTCCGACCGACTCCGGGGCGCGCGGCTGAGGCGCTTGCGGGATCGGCGGGATGGGTGGGATCGGCAGGCTGGGTGCGGTCGGCGCCGGCACAGGGCTCGCGTCGATGACCTCTTCGACGACCTCGACCGCGCTGACGACCTCGATCGGATCGTCGGGGTCGACGAAGGCCGGCATGGCCGGCGTGGTGCGGTCCGAGGGTAGCTCGGGCGGCGCGGCCTCGATGGACGAGAGCGGCGGTGCGTTGGGCCCTGGCGGCGTAGGGGGCACGACGGGCGCCTCGGTTGGGCTCGCGTCCTCCGAGCGCGCATGCGGCGACGCGGTCGCAGGGGCCGGTCCGGCGTTGCGGTTCGTCGAGTGCTTCGCGTTCGGCTTCTTCTTGGCCAGAGACCCCTCCAAGAGCACGGGACCTTACACTGGCCGTTCGCCGTCCACAACAACATCGCGAGCCCCGGCGCCCCGCGCCCGCGCGGTGCCGCGACGGGCGTTGGCGGCGTCCACCGGCGCCCGTACCAGACCGCGCTATGCCGCCCCACCCTCCTCGACGGCCGGAGGCAGCGACTCGAAGGCGAAGCGCAGCGTCGTGTCCTCTCCCTCGGGCGCATCCACGACGGCCACGCCGCCGTGCTCGAGGGCCCCGTAGAGGATCTCCTCGGCCAGGCGCTCCGACAGTTGCTGCCGGAGGAGCCGCGCCATCGGCCGCGCCCCCATGACCGGGTCGTAGCCCTTCTTGCCGAGGTAGGCCAAGGCCGCGTCGGTCAGACGGATCTTCACCTTCTTGCCGGCGAGGTTCGCCTCGAGCTCGCGCACGAGCTTGTCCACGATAGGCGGCATGGCCTCGGGCGGCAGCGGCGCAAAGCGGATGGTCGCGTCCATGCGGTTTCGGAACTCGGGCGGGAAGAGGCGCTTCATCGCGGCCTGCCCGTCGCCGAAGAGGACCTCGGTCGCGAAGCCCGTCTTGCGGCGCGCCATCTCCTCGGCCCCGACGTTCGAGGTCATGATGAGGATGACGTGGCGGAAGTCGACCTTCCGGCCGTGGTTGTCGGTGAGCGCCCCGTGGTCCATCACCTGGAGCAGTACGTTGAAGACCGACGGGTGCGCCTTCTCGATCTCGTCCAGCAGCAGCACCGCGTGCGGGTTGCGGTTGACGGCCTCGGTGAGCACGCCGCCCGACTCGTAGCCGATGTAGCCCGGCGCGCTGCCGATGAGGCGCGAGACCGAGTACTGCTCGGAGTACTCGCTCATGTCGAAGCGCAGGAAGGCCACCCCGAGCGTCCGCGCGAGCTGCTTGGCGAGCTCGGTCTTGCCGACGCCGGTCGGCCCCATGAACAGGAACGAACCGATCGGCCTCTCGATGGGGCGCAGCCCGGCGCGGGCCAGGCGGATCGCGCGCGACACCGAGCTCACCGCGTCGTCCTGGTGGAAGACCTTCTCTTTGAGCCGGGTCTCGAGGTCCTTCAGGGCCTGCCGATCATCGCGGTTCACGTTCTCGGGCGGGACGCGCGCCATCTGCGTCACGACCTCTTTGATGTCCGGCAGCGCGACCTTGGTGTCGCCGCGCAGCGCGAGCTTCGCGCCCGCCTCGTCGATGACGTCGATCGCCTTGTCGGGCAGGCGGCGGTCCTGGATGTAGCGCGACGACAGGTCGACGGCGCCCTCGATGGCCGGGTCGTCGAAGGTCACGCCGTGGAACTTCTCGAACTCGGTCTTCAGGCCGTGAAGGATCGCGACGGCGTCGTCGCGCGTCGGCTCGCTCACCTCGATGACCTGGAAGCGGCGCGCGAAGGCCGGGTCGCGCTGGACGTGCTTGCGGTGCTCGTCGTGCGTGGTCGCGCCGATGCAGCGGAGCTTGCCCTGCTGCAAGGCGGGCTTGATCATGTTCGACGCGTCGAGCGACCCGCCGGAAGTCGCGCCCGCCCCGACGATGGTGTGCAGCTCGTCGATGAACAGGATGGTCTTGCCGGGCTCTTTCGTGAGGGCGTTGATGACTGCCTTCACCCGCTCCTCGAGGTCGCCGCGGTAGCGCGTCCCGGCCACCAGCGCCCCCATGTCGAGGGCGTAGACCGTCACGTCCTTCAAGAAGGCGGGCACCGCGCCTTCCACGATCTTCCGGGCCAGCCCCTCGACGATCGCCGTCTTGCCGACGCCGGCCTCACCGACCAGCAGCGGGTTGTTCTTCCTGCGGCGGCGCAGCACGTGGATGACCCGGTCGACTTCCTTTAGACGGCCGATGAGCGGGTCGATGTCGCCTTCCTTGGCGCGCTCGTTCAGGTTCTGGGTGTAGGCCGCGAGTGGGTCCTTGGCGGTCCCCTCTTCCTCGTCGCCCTCGCCCGCCCCCTCCGACCCGGCGCGCGCGTCCTCGGCGTCCTCGCCGCGTCGCTTGGCGAGCCCGTGCGACAGGTAGCGCACCACGTCCAGGCGCCGCGCACCGCACTGTTCGAGCAGGTAGGACGCGTAGCCCTCGGGCTCGGCGTACATCGCGACCACGACGTTGCCGGTGCCGACCTCGTCCTTGCCCGCCCCCTGCACGTGGATGACCGCGCGCTGCACGACGCGCGTGAAGCCCGAGGACGGGTGCACGCGCAGCGGCAAGCCCTCGGGCACCGCGGGCACGGCCGTCTTCAGGTGCTCGTCCAGCTTGTCGCGGAGCTTCTCGAGATCGACGCCGCTCTTGTCCAGCACGACCCGCGACCCCTCGTCCTGCAGCATCGCGAACAGCAGATGCTCGACCGTCGCGAGCTCGTGGCGCCGCAGGCGCGCCTCGCTCAGGGCCGCATCCATGCACTGCTTCAGCTCTTTCGAAAGGTTCATCGCTTCGTCCTCTTCACTCGGGCTCGGTCGTGCACATGAGCGGCATGCCGTTGGCCTCGGCCAACTCGACGACGCGGTCGCACAGCGACTCGGCGACGTCTTTCGTATAGACCCCCGCCACGCCGCGCCCCGTCTCGTGGATGGCCAGCATCAGCGCGAAGGCCTCGTCTTGGTTCTTCTGGAAGACGATCTCCAGGATCCACACGACGAACTCCATCGTCGTGTAGTCGTCGTTGTGCAGGACGACCTTGAACATCTTGGGCTTGTGCAGCTTGGGGGCCCGCTCGAGGACGGTCTGTCCGCCGTCCTTGCCCGGCGTCTTGGGAGCCAGCGGCTCTTTCGGATTGTTCGGTTCCGCCATCGCATCCACCTTGCTGCTTTCCGCCCAGTGCCTGTGCCGAGGTCCCCACCCAGACGGGCCCGACGACCGCGAACACTGCCGAAGGCCTGGCCGAGCCAGGCTGCCCACGGCCGATCATGGACGACCGTGCTGTCATTGCACAAGAACCACGGTAGCAACCTGAGCGCCGGCTGACATCTACCCATCTGGCCGGCCGATTGCAGTCACAGACGGCGCCGGGCTCGAGCGAGGCGCCCAGGGACCCAACGTCCCGACCGGTCTCGAACCCATCCCGTGCCTTGACTTCGGGCTTCTCTCAATCTACCTCGCCGCACGCATTCGCGGTCGTGCCCCCGGCCGGCGACGTGCCCCGACCTCCCGCCTGGAGACCGCCATGACTGCGACCGCCTCGACTCCTCTGCTCCCGACCATCGACCTCGCGCACGCCCGCCTCGGGGCCCATGGCGCTCTGCACCGCAACCTTCCGCCGGCCGTCCTGGTCGAGCACGCCTTGGCGCGCGGTGAGGGCAAGCTCGGCAAGGGCGGCGCCTTCGTCACCCGCACCGGCAAGTACACAGGGCGCTCGCCCGACGACAAGTTCGTCGTCCGCGATGCCAACACCGAAGCGACGATCTGGTGGGACAACAACAAGGCCTTCACCCCGGCCCAGTTCGACCACCTGCACGACCGCGTCGCGGCCTACCTGCAGCACAAAGACCTCTACGTCCAGGACTGCTTCGCCGGCCAGGACCCGACCCATCGCCTCAGCGTGCGCGTCATCGCCGAGCGCGCGTGGCACGCGCTCTTCGCCAACAACATGTTCATCCGCCCGTCGGCCGCCGACCTCGCCGCCTTCGCGCCGGACTTCACCGTGCTGCACGCCCCGGGGTTCAAGTGCGAGCCCGCGCGTGACGGCACCTTCAGCGAGGCGGCCATCGTCCTCGACTTCACGCGCAAGATGGTCATCATCACCGGCAGCGAATACGCCGGCGAGATGAAGAAGAGCATCTTCACCGTGCTGAACTACGTCCTGCCCGCGGCCGGCGTCATGTCGATGCACTGCTCGGCCAACATCGGCAATGATGGCGCGACGGCGGTCTTCTTCGGGCTCTCGGGCACGGGCAAGACGACCCTGTCGGCCGACCCCGAGCGCGGCCTCATCGGCGACGACGAGCACGGCTGGAGCGGCGACGGCGTCTTCAACTTCGAGGGCGGCTGCTACGCCAAGATGATCAAGCTCTCGCCGACGGCCGAGCCCGAGATCTACGCGACCACCGCGCGCTTCGGGACCATCCTCGAGAACGTCGTGATGGACGAGGCCACGCGAGAGCTCGACCTCGACTCGGCCGAGTACACCGAGAACACGCGCGGCTCTTACGAGATCGGGCAAATCCCCAACGCCGTGCTCAGCGGGCGCGGGGGGCATCCGACCGACATCATCATGCTGACCGCCGACGCCTTCGGCATCCTGCCGCCGTTGGCCCGCCTCACCCCGGCTCAGGCGATGTTCCACTTCCTCTCGGGCTACACGGCCAAGGTGGCCGGTACCGAGCGTGGCGTGACCGAGCCCAAGGCGGCCTTCTCGTCGTGCTTCGGCGCCCCGTTCATGGCGCGGCACCCGACCGTCTACGCGAAGCTCCTGGGCGAGCTCATCGCCAAGCACGGGGTCCGCTGCTGGCTCGTGAACACCGGCTGGACCGGCGGGGCCTACGGCGTCGGCAAGCGCATGTCGATCCAGCACACGCGCCGCCTCCTGCACGCGGCGCTCTCGGGCGAGCTCAACGACACCCGCATGGTCGCGCACCCGAACTTCAAGTTCGGCATCCCGGCCGAGGTCGCGGGCATCCCGAGCGACATCCTCGACACGCGCAACACCTGGTCCGACAAGGCGGCCTACGACGCCAAGGCCAAGGACCTCATCGAGCGCTTCAACGCGAACTTCGCCAAGTTCGCCGCGTTCGCGAGCGACGAGGTCAAGGCCGCGGCCCCGACCCTCTGAGCCTCACGGTGCGTCGTTGACGAGCGCCTGGTACGCGAAGGCCATGGCGCTCCTCTCGACGTCCGTGAGCTCGGGGTGCCAGACCTCCCACACGAGGCAGATGCGTCGCTCTGCCGAGGGGTTCCAGCACCCGTGCACGAAGCTGTCGTCGAACGCGACGACCTTGCCGCGGGTCCAGCCTCGCACCTCCTGGCCGACTTTGATGCGCGCCGACGGCGGGATGATGAGGCCGAGGTGCACGCTCAGGACGGCGTTGCACCCGCCGGTGTGGGGCGGGATGACGCCGCCCGGCGCGAGCTCCGAGAAGAGGAACTCGCCC
>JAEUKJ010000104.1 GCA_016792665.1 Deltaproteobacteria bacterium
TCACGCGTGTTGCATAGCCCAAGGCGCCCCGCCTCCGCCACGATTTCGCCGCCCGCGGGCCATGGCCCTCGGCGCAGCCGCGCGTGCATCACCGATACGAGCGCGGGCGAGCCACCCTCAGGTCGCCGCAGAAGCGAACGAGGGACCGACGACGCCGGCGCTCGGCGCAGCCGCGCGTGCCCAGAACACGAGCGCGAGCGAGCCGAGATGCCGGCTAGAAGCGAACGAAGCGCGCGACGAGGCGACCTCACGGTCGCCGCAGGAGCAAGCGAGAGAGCGACGACGCCGGCGCTCGGCGCAGCCGCGCGTGTTCAGAGATTGGGGTTGCCGAAGGTCTGCTCGTCGCACGTCCTGAACCCCCCCGTGCCGTTGGGCGTGCGGCAATAGGCCGGGATGGCCTGGCCGCGCATCCACGCGATGAAGTCCACGCGCGTGCCGGACTTGTCGAGGAGCTCGACCGAGTCCGCGTCGCCGAGTCCGAAGGTGTGGTCGATGTCGCGCTCGAGGACGAGGTAGCCTCCGGCCGCGATGGTCTTGCCGGCTGGCAGGACGAAGCTGTTGGCGCTGTCGTCGAGGACCGTGTAGCCCGCCAGGTCGAGGGTCGCGGCCGTGCCGTTGTAGAGCTCGATGCGGTCGGTGTCATCGCTCTCGACCTCGTTGATGACGAGGCCGGCGGCCCGCGCCGTGCACTTCGACTGACCGATCTGCGTGCAGTTCGTGAGGCACTCGAGGGTGCCGCCGCCCCAACCCCAGGTGGCGCACGAGAGCCCCATGAAGTCGTTGGTGTCGCAGATCTCCAACCCCTCGAGCGTGCCGTTGCCGCAGGTGCTGGCCGGGTTGTCGACGTTGGCGGCGCCGCGGGTGGGTGCGAGCAGCGTCTTGAACATGCCGGAACCGTTCGGGAAACGTCCCCAGGTGGCACCCGCCGGGGACTGCCCGGTGAGCCAGCTCGTGCTGTCGACGAGGGTGCTCGAGGCGTCATAGAGCAGGACGGCGTCGGCGGTCCCGAGGCCGAAGTCGAAGCCGCCGTTGGTCGGGTCGCGCTCGATGACGAGGTACGCGCCCGCGGCGAGCGTGGTGTTAGCGCCGAACACGAAGGCATGCGTCGCGTCGTCGTCGCGGACGAGCCAGCCGGTGAGGTCGACGGTCGACGCGCCTGCGTTGTAGAGCTCGATCCAATCGTTGGGGTCCCCAGTGGCGGCGACCTCGTTGATGACGACCGCCAGCAGCGGGGTCGTGTCGGGGACGTTCGTGTCGGTCGTGTCGGTCGTGTCGGGTTGGGCCGTGTCGGCCGTGTCCGGGTCGGCCGTGTCGGTCGTGTCCGCGGTGTCGGTCGAGTCGGTCGAGTCGGTCGTGTCCGCGGTGTCTGAGGTATCTGCGGTGTCGGAGGTATCCGGGTCGACGTCCCCGGAGGTGTCGTTTATGGTGTCGTCGCTCGAACCGTTGTCGTCCGAGCAGGCCGTGACCGCGAGCGCGGCAATGCCGGTCAGCGCGAAGCGAAAAGCATGGAATCTCATCGTGAACTCCTCGGCCAGCCGATCCGCTCGGGCGGCAAACGGTCGGCATGTTGGCCAAACGCGATGGTCGCGTCCAGCTGCTTTGCATCTCTCACATGATTCGTAGCGAACGCGATGGGGCGGCCTGGCCCCGACGCGTGCGCTCAGCGAGGTCCCGACGATGTACGCTCGTGTCGCCAACGCCTTCAAGGCCTACCTGCGCCTCGCTTGGAAGCACCCCTGGCTCGTGTTCCTCGGTTGGGTCGCCTTCTCGGGTGTGATGTTCTGGATCGGCTCCAGCCTGAAGGTCCGCGGCGACCTCGATGACCTCTTTCCAGAAGACACTCCTGCGGTGGTGCGCGCGAAGGAGACGCGGCGCGTGCTCGGCAACACCCAGGAGATCCGCCTCATCATCGGGAGCCCCGACCAGGCACTGAACCGCGCCGTCGCGGCCGAGATGGCGGCTTTCTTCGAGTCACGCAAGGACGAGGTCGCGCGCATCGAGTGGAGGCGCGACGTATCCTTTTTCGAGAAGAACGGGCTCCTGTTCGTCGCCAAGGAGGACCTGGTCGAGCTCGACAAGCAGGTCAGCGAGGCCATTCAGAAGGCCGTCAAGAAGGACCTCGAGCTCGACGACTTCGGCCTCGACGAGGACGAGAAGAAAGCCGCTGAACCGAAGGCCGCTGGCGACGCCAAGACAAGCGAGCTCCCGACCATCGACGAGGTCAAAAAGAAGTACAAGGTCGAGGGGTTCCGGGAGTACTTCGAGAGCCCTGACGGCCAGGTCATCGCAGTGAAGGCGTTCCCGTCCTTCAAGCCGAGTGATGCGACCCGGACCCGCGCGCTCAACGAGGCGATCGAAGTCGAGATGAAGCGCATCATCGACGCGCACCCCGGCAGCGGCCTCGAGTACGTCATGGACGGCGACTTCAGTCAGGTGACGAAGGCTGCCAAGCAGATCCTCGGCGACGCCGCCTCGTCGGGTATCTGGTCGCTCATCGGCATCATCGTCGTCGTCATCGCATACTTCCGACGCGTCCGCGCACTGATCGCCGTCGTCGTCGTGCTCGTCATGGCGACCACGTGGGTCATCGGCTTTGCCGAGCTCGCCATCGGCTACCTCAACCTCGTCACGTCGATCATCTTCGCCATCCTCTTCGGACTCGGCGTCGACTACCTCATCCACGGCATGGGCCGCGTCGACGAGGAACACCACGGTGACGTGCCGTTCCAGGTCGCCGTCGAGCGCGGGCTCTTCGGCCTCGGCCGGCCCGCCTTCAACGCCATGGCCACGACCGCCGCGACCTTCTTCTCGCTCACCTTCTTCGACTTCCGCGGCTTCTCGCAGCTCGGGCTCATCGCTGGCGTCGGTATCGCCCTGGCACTGACGGGGTTCTTCGTCGTGTACCCGCCGCTGGCCTTCGGCATGCACAAGATCTGGAAGCAGCGACCGCGGAAGGCGATCGAGGCCGAGACCATGGTGCACGGCGTCACCTTGCCGATGCCACCGGTCTCCAGAGGCAAGAAGAGGGCGGCCTGGCTCATCCTGGGAGCCGTGCTCGCAGCTTCGATCGTGGCGACGGTGCTCGGCCTGGAGCTCCGCTTCGACTCCGACATGGGGCGCTTCAGGACCCAGGACAACAGCGCCGAGAGCTCCCTCAAGAAGAAGTACCGCGAGGCCGAGAGCCGGACCGCCAGCCCGGCGCTGGTGGTCACCAAGGACCTCGAAGAGACCCGCCGCCTCCATCACTACCTGGACGTCGCCGTCAAAGAGGCCAAGGCGGACGCCGCGCACGCGCGCTTCCCGCGCCTCGAGGAGGTGAGCTCGGTCTGGAGCTTCGTGCCGCGCGACCAGGAAGAAAAGCTGGCGCTCGTGACCGAGATCAAGCGGAAGATCGACAACAAATACGGAGCCTTGGAGGGGCAGGCCAAGATCGATGCCGACGAGCTCCGCCACTACCTCTCGCCATCGGTCTTCGGGCCCGAGGACCTCCCCAGCTGGATCAAAGAGAAGTTCACCGACACCGAGGGGCGCTTCGGTCGCTATGTCCTCTTGTTCACGAGCGGCTCGAAGGCCGACGCCCTGACCGCGATCGACATCGAGCGTCAGATCGGTACCATCCGCCTTCCGGCCACGGCGACCGAGCCCGAGGTGACGTTGACCTCGTCCGCGACCTACTACATCTCGGGCGAGGCCTACTCGGTGGTGAAGCGCGAGGGTCCGATGGCAGCGCTCATCGGGTTCCTCGTGGTGGTCCTGGTCGTCGTCATCGACACGCGCAAGCTCGCCAATCTCGTGCGTATCGTCGTGCCGATCGTGTGCGGCTTCGCCATCACGGTCGGGTGCATGACGATCTTCCACGTGCCCCTCGACCTCTTCAACGTCGTCGTCCTGCCCCAGATATTCGGTATCGGGATCGACACCGGCATACACCTCAACCACCGCCTCGTAGACGGAGGCACGCGCGTCACGAAGAACCTGCTCGCGACCGGCGCCGCCGCTGGGATCTCGGCCCTGCTCACGGTGGTCGGCTTCGCGGCCCTCCTGCCTGTCCAGAACGAGGGGTTGCGCAGCATCGGCATCGTCGCGTGCCTCGGCGTGAGCCTCGCTTTCGTCGTCAACGCGGTCATGTACGTCGCGTTCAACTGGCTCGCGCGTCCCGTCATCAAGGACGCCTGAG
>JAEUKJ010000137.1 GCA_016792665.1 Deltaproteobacteria bacterium
TCGGTCGTGAACTCGGCCATCATGCTGCCCCTGCCCGAGTGGGTGAAGCGCGAGTGGGCGACCAACGATCACCTCGATCAGGTCCTCTTCGACCCGGCCTTCGACCGCGCCTACGACCGCGTCTTCCAGCGGACGCGCACCCAGCCGACCCCGATGACGGTGATGGGACGGCGCAACCTGCTGATGAAGGAAGCGCTCGAGGCAATGGGGGTCGAGGGCAAGCCCCTGCCCCGCGCCGTCGAGGGCTGCGAGGGCTGCGCGGACTGCATCACGGGCTGCCACGAGGGGCGGAAGCAGTCGGTGGATCGCGCCTACCTCGAGGGCTTCCTGGCGAACGGGGGCGAGGTCTTCACGTGCTCGCACGTCGACCGCGTGCTGACCGATCGCGGGCGCGCGTTCGGGGTCACGGGACGCGTCATCGACATCGACGGCTGGCAGGAGCGGGGGCGCTTCACGGTCCGGGCGCCGCGCGTGGTCATGGCCGCGGGCGTGGCGCACACGCCGATCATCCTCATGAACAGCGGGCTCACCGGCGGGGGCCTGGTCGGCAAGACCCTGGAGGTCCACCTGACCGGCGGCGGCGTCGCGGTCATGGACGAGGTCGTCGACCCGTGGCACGGGGCGACCCAGGGCTGGGGCGCGTTCTCGCCGGACATCAAGGGCTTGAAGTACGAGGCCCTGTGGGCGGCGCCGAGCCTCATCGCGGTGAACTGGGGCGGCATGGGGCAGGCCTGGCTCGAGGAGCTCCACGAGATCAAGAAGGCCGCGGTCTTCGCCATGGTCTACAAGGGGCGGGTCAAGGGGCGGGTTCGGCGCTGGCTCGGCGGGATGCCGCGGCTCGAGATCCAGATCCCCAAGGACGAGATCCACGTGCTCATGCGCGGGCTGAAGGTCCTGGTCGACGGGTTCCTGAAGGTCGGGGCGCGCTGGGTGCAGACCACGACCTTCGGCGTGCCCGAGAAGATGAAGACCGCGAGCGACGCCGAGACGCTCTTGTCGAAGCGCATCGGGCCGCGTGATTGCCACATGACCTTCAACCACATGTTCGGCTCGTGCCGGATGAGCGCCGATCCCACGAAAGGTCCGGTCGACACCGAGGGGAAGCTGCGAGGGATCGCGGGCCTCTGGGTCGCCGACGCGAGCATCTTCCCGGGGCCGTCCGCGGTGAACCCGCAGGCGACGATCATGGCCCTCTCGGACCTCGTCTCGCGGCGTATCGGGGGCATCGCGGCATGAGTCGGGGATGGGCGACAGCGGTCGCGCTGGGGCTGGCGTGGGCGTGGCTGGGCTGTGGTGGGGACGGCGCGTCCGACGCGGCCTCCGATCTCGGCGACACGCACGAGAGCGACACGTCCGATCTGGGGGACACGCACGTCAGCGACACGTCCGATACGGGCGATCTGGAGGACGCGATCGACCCTGGTGCGGATCGCAGCGCGGCCGTGCTGTGCGCGCGAAAGGCCGGGCTCTGCGCGCTCGAGGCCGACGCGGCGCCGACCCTCGGTGCGCCCGTCAAGGTGGCCCCGTCCGAGGCGATGCCGGCCGAGGTCGTCTCGCAGGTCGCCCACAACAACCTCGATGTCGCGTGGCACGACGACGGTGAGGGTGGGCGCCTCTTCTTCGCGTTCCGCACCGGGCCCAATCACTTCGCCGCGCCCGAGGTCGTCATGTACGTCGTGTCGACGGCGGATCTGACGACCTGGCGCTTCGAGGGGAGCTTCGCGCTCGGGACCGACGTGCGCGAGCCGCAGCTCGTGTCGCTCGGAGGGAGGCTGCTCTTCTACTTCGTCGAGCTCGGGGCCGACGCCTTCGACTTCGAGCCGCACGGCGTGAAGGTCAGCGAGTGGCTCGGACCGGGTCGGTTCGGGGCGGTCAGGGACATCTTCGAGCCGGGCTTCCTCGTATGGCGCATCAAGACCATGGCGCGCCCGGGGGAGACGCTCGGCGAGTGGGCCTACGCGTTCGGTTATGCCGGCGGCGAGAACATCTACGACAACGACGGCGAGCCGATCCGCGTGGCGTGGCTGCGCTCGCGCGATGGGCTCGCATGGGAGCCGGTGGTCGCCGGCCAGGCGCACGTCCTCGTCGGCGGTGCGTCTGAGACCGACGCGGTCTTCCTGGACGACGGCACCGTGGTCGCGGTCGCGCGCAATGAGGCCGGCGACGAGAGCGGCTTCGGCTCGAAGATCTGCCGCGGCGAGGCGGCCTCGCCCGCGACCTGGACCTGTGTCGGCGACCCGCGGAAGTACGACTCGCCGATGGTCTTTCGCCACGGTGCGGACGTGTGGCTCATCGGGCGGCGCAACGTGACCGAGACCGGCAACTACGACCTCGGCCAGGACACGCTGCCCCTCTCCGAGCAGTACCTCGCCTATCAGATGGACTACTGGATCCAGCCCAAGCGGTGTGCCCTCTGGAAGATCGATCCGATGGCCCTCTCGGCGACCTGGGTGCTCGATCTCCCCTCGGCCGGCGACACCTGCTTCCCGGAGGCGGTGGACCTCGGGGGCGATCGGCAGCTCGTCTTCAACTACAGCTCGCCGCTCGGGCAAGATCCCGAGCCGAACTGGCTCACGGGCCAGATGAACGAGACGCAGATCGACTGGATGGTGCTGGCGCTCCCGAGCCCGTGACCCGAGGCGCGCCGCATCGACGAAGCAAGAGACGCGGCAACGGCCCGTGGCCGTTGGGCGCGGCGAGGCGGCAACCCTTGCTTCGTCGCGCGGACTGCGGGACAAAGCGCCCATGGGACTGCTCTTCGACTTCCTGCCGATCC
>JAEUKJ010000153.1 GCA_016792665.1 Deltaproteobacteria bacterium
CACTGGCTCATCGAGAACGGGCATGGGCGCATCGAGGAGGTCCGCGGGCCGGGCGTCGTCGGTGAGACCCCGATCCTCGACCCCGGACAGAGCTTCACCTACCAGAGCTTCTGCCCGCTCGACACGCCGAGTGGGTCCATGCGCGGCACCTATCAGATGCGCGTCATCGGTCGTGACGGCGACACCTTCGATGCTGAGATCGCGCCGTTCACGCTGGCGTGCCCGTCCGCGCTGAATTGATGGGCGTCTAGTTAGACGGGTGTCTTCTTAGACAGGCGTCTCCGCTCCCAGAGCAGGCACCGGTCGCTCGTCGAGCAGTCACCGGTCGCGGTGGGCTCGGAGTCTCCTCCTCCCTGAGCCACGGCGCCCCGAGCGGAGCTCGGGACGTCGTGACTCCGAGGCTTCGACGCCGCGAGCTTCGCTCACTGGCGTCGAACCTCGAGGTCGTCGGAGGCCTCCGAGTCGCACCGCTCCCTGTCCTGGTGCGCGTCGGGGCGCTGGCGCGTCGAGGTCGTCGGAGGCCTCCGAGTCGCACCGCTCCATGCCCCTCACCTCGGATGGCGCCGCATCGGGTTCGGAGTCGCCTTCGAGTAGCACCGCACCCTCAGCTTGTGCGCATCGGGCCCGAGGTGATCGGTCAACGCGAGAGGCGGGCCTGGCGACGGGCCTGGGTGGTTGCGGCGAGGCGCGAGAGCTCGGGCCGGGTGGTCTTCGTCTCGGTGACGACGCGCGTGAGGATGCGCTTGGCCTCGGCGTGGTCGACCCAGCGCAGCGCGCGGACGGCCTGCTCCGCGAGGTTCGGGTCGGCGTCGAGGGCGCGCCGCTCGAGGAGGGCCAGCTCACGCGTGCCGAGCGTCGAGCCGAAGGCGCGACCCAGCGTGTAGGTCGCGAGCCCGGTGAGCTCGCGGTCGCCGGAGGCCTCGCAGAGCCCGAGGACCGCGGCGCGGGTGCGCTCGCTGGGCAGGAACGACAGCAGGCTGAGAGCGCGCTGTCGATGCCAGCTCGAGCGGCGCGCGTCCTGGGCGATGGCGATGAGGCGGGCCTCGGCATCCGGGAAGGCGGTGAGCAGCGCGGCACCGCTGGGGGGCACGACGTCGATGGCGTCGAGCAGGGCGTCGAGTCGGGCCTCGCTCGTGCGTGCCGGCTCGGCGTGGGCGGTCGAGGTCAGGGCCGGCGTGAGTGCCAGGGCGGCGACGACGCCGAGGCGGCGAGCGAACAGGTTCAGGGGCTTCACTGGGCACCTCCGGGGGCCTGCGGCAGTTGCTTCACCCAGGGGCTGGCGCGCATGACGACGCCCTGCGAGGGAGAGAGCTTGTTGCCCGAGCCGGTGTTGAACATGAGGTAGCTGGCGTCGTTCTCGGGGGTGTCGGGCAAGGGGTCGTGGATCTGCGGACCGAAGAAGGCTTGCTCCGAGGTGTGGAAGAGGCCGAGGAAGTGCCCGGTCTCGTGCGCCATGGTCGTGTCGATGTCGGCCGGCGCGCCCTGGACGGGCTTGATGGCGATGGCCACGCCCGACCGCCTCGTGCCCTGCGCGAGCGGCGGTCCCGGGATGCCGCCGGAGATCCCCAGGATGACCCCGAAGCCGCCGAACTGACCGGCCGCGATGGAGTCGACGAAGAACAGGTTCAGCGCCTCGGGGTTGCCCTCGGAGGTCGCGAACAGCGCCTCGAGGTCGTTGCCCTCGCCGTCGATGGCCTCGATGACCTTGAAGGCGGAGTCGATGTCCCGGTACGTGAGGGTGCCGAGGGTGACGCCGGCTTGCGCATAGATCGTCCGCATCGACTCCAGGATGGCTTGGAAGTCGGCGTCGGTGCGGGCCTTTTCGGCGGTGAGGCCCTGAGCCCCGGTGAAGTGCAGGTTCAGGTCGAGGACGCCCGTCTCGGGCAGCACACCGCTCGCGGCGATCTTGGCGTGGACGACCACGCGGACGAGACCGCCCGACGCCGAGGAGCGGCAGTCACGCGTACAGTTGTACTGGTCGGCGTTGTGGCAGATGCCGTCGCCGCAGCTCCCGGCGCCGCTGACGACCGTGGGCGGCTTGTAGCCGAAGAGCGAGAAGGTGTGCCGGCCAGCGGACACGCGCGCGGCGGGGTTGTTCGGCGCCAGGGCCGCGAAGACCGACTCCGAGAGGGAGATGCGGTTGTTGCACGAGACGCAGAGCCCCTGCTGCCCTTCGGAGGTCCCGGTCCACCCGGGCTTGACGAGCTGGAACTGGTCGGGGCCGACCCAGCTCGCGAGGCCGTAGTAGTTGGCCGGCTCGCCGATGACGCTCACGGCCAGCGAGACCACGCCGTCCGGCACGTCCACGTCGATGTTGCCCGAGAAGCCGAGGACCATCTGGACCTCGTCATCATAGAGGACCTGGACGGCGGTGCCATCGTCGGACGTGTCGGGACTCGACACGTCGCGGGTGTCGGCCTCGACCGCGTCATCGCCGTCGGCCACGTCGGCGGCGTCTTCCGAGTCGGCGCCATCGGCCGTGTCGAGGGTGTCCGCGAGCGTGTCGCTGGCGGCCTTCTCGGGGTCGTCCCCGCAGGCCCACGTCGGGGTCAGCGAGAGCGCGAGGAGCGCGATGAGAGGGCTCGTTCTCATGAGGTTCTCCGGCCCGCAGGTGGACCGCGGGCGGCCGCAAAGTAGGGTCCCGCTGGCACGCGGGCAATCGCGTTGCGCTGCGGTTCCGATTCGCGAACGAACGCGCTATCGTGCCGGCATGAACGACGGCCCGAGCATCGCTGCCTTGATCGCGCCCTGGGATGCCGCGAGCGCGCTCGCACACGTGGGCCGCGCCGTCCTGGCCCGGGGCTACGCACAGCGCGCTGGCGCCATGCCGTCGGGGTACACGGCCGGGGTCGGCGAGTATCTCGGGGCCATCGCCCTCCCCCTGCCCGCGTTCGAGCGCGGGCGCGACCGCCAGCCAAACGTCGCGCTGGTCACGACCGACGTGGCGCGCGCCTTCGCTTTCGCCACCTGGGTCTCGGCCGCCTTCCCGGACGAGACCTTCGTCGCGTGGCGGCGCTTCTCGGGCTTCGCCCCGTGCATGAAGGTCTTGTGGGGCGGCAAGCCGCGCTGGAAAGACGGCGAGGACCCCGACCACGAGGTCGGGTTCGTCGTGCCCATCGGCGCCCCCGCCGAGCTGCGAGCCCCCGCCGAGGCGCGCGTGCCGCTCGATCCGAAGAAGGTCGCGGCCCTGCTCGGCGCGATCGTGAAGCCGCTGAAGGACCCGCTGGCCCACCACGGCGTGCACTGGCTGCACGCGACGAGCCCGCTCCGCTGACTGTGGCAGGCCGCCCGCTGAGAGCGTGAAGTCACGCACGCTCGTGGGCGACTCGGTGGCCCGGTAGGGCGCCGCGCCATGGAGCTCGTGGCATGCGTCTTGCGCAAGCAAGGTCGTATGCATCGTGGGGCCGGGAGGAAGCGTGGACGCGAAGCTGGCCATCTCGACGTTGATCGTCTGCGGGGTCTTGAGTTCCTGCTCCGGCGCGGGGCCTGCGGCGCGTGACGACTCGGTCGACGTCGATTCAATGAGCGCCGAGGACGTGGCTGTCGAGGACGTCGAGGACTTGAGCGTCGAGGACGTCGAGGACGTGAGCGTCGAGGTCGTCGAGGACTTGAGCGTCGAGGACGTCGAGGATGTGAGCGTCGAGGTCGTCGAGGATGTGAGCTTCGAGGACTTGAGCGTTGAGGTCGTCGAGGATGCGAGCGTCGAGGACTTGAGCGTTGAGGACGTGAGCGTCGAGGTCGTCGAGGATGCGAGCGTCGAGGACTTGAGCGTTGAGGATGTGAGCTTCGAGGATGTGAGCTTCGAGGATGTGAGCGTCGAGGACGTGGCGGTCGAGGTCGTCGAGGACGTGAGCGTCGAGGACTTGAGCGTCGAGGACTTGAGCGTCGAGGATACGAGCGTCGAGGTCCTCGAGGACGTGGGTGTCGAGGTCGTCGACGATGTGATCGACGTCTTCGAGGATGGGAGTGGCGACCTAGCCGAAGACGGCGACGACCCGGCGGTGCGGGGCGGGGGCCCGCGGGGGGTGGGCGGGGTGCCCGTCC
>JAEUKJ010000162.1 GCA_016792665.1 Deltaproteobacteria bacterium
CTCTTCTTCCAGGCGGGACGCGCTTACGACGGCGGGATGATCGTCCTCGCCTTCGAGGTCCGCGGCGCGAAGTAGTCCCGCTCGATGCATTCGACACCAAGGCCGAGGCTCATCCCTCGGCCTTTGTCGTGTTAGCGTCGCACCATGGAGGTCGTGCTCGGACAGTTCGAAGGCGTGACGACGATGCGGCCGCTGCCGCTCGCCGCGGGCCTCCTCGTCGCGACCGCGCGGCTCCGGCCCGAGCTCGCCGACGTGTCGTTCGACATCCTCACGCGCCGCATCGACCCCGAGGCCCAGGCCGATCGCATCGGCACCCCCGCCGTGCTCGGGCTCTCGCTCTACACGTGGAACGAACGCTATGCGCTTGCGGTCGCCGAGGTCGTCAAGCGGCGCTCGCCGCGCACGCTCATCGTCGTCGGGGGTCCGTCCGTGCCGCGCCCGACCCTCGTGTCGAGAGCCCCTCACGAGCCGCCGGGAGAGGCGCTCGAGGCCTGGCTCACCGCCCACCGGACCGTCGATGTCGCCGTGGTCGGCGAGGGCGAAGCGACCTTCGCGGACCTCCTCGTGCACCTGCGCCAGGCACCCGACGACCACCCTGTCCCGGTGCCGATCGCTGGCACCGTCGTGCGCCACGGGACGACCTTCGTGCATGGCCCTCCTCGGCCGCGACTGGCCGCCGAGGCCTTCGACCGCACCGGGTCGCCCTACCTCGACGGCACCTTCGACCGCTTCCTCGAGAGCGGTGAGCACGGCGGCGATGCCCCGCTCGCTTGCGTCTTCGAGACCAACCGCGGCTGCCCCTTCTCGTGCACCTTCTGCGACTGGGGCCAGGCCACCGAGAGCAAGGTCAACGAGCTGCCTCTCGAGCGCGTCGCGGCCGAGCTGCGCTGGGCCGCCGTGCGCGGCATCCCGTATGCGTACTTCATCGACGCGAACTTCGGCATCCGACGCCGCGACCCGGCCATCATCGCGACCCTCACCGATCTCTACGCGGAGACCGGGGCCCCGCGCTTCGTCTATTTCCACCTCACCAAGAACGCGACCGAGAAGAACCTCGGCAACGTCCTGGCGCTCAAGCGCGCCGGCATCGGGACGCAGGTGTCCCTCTCGATGCAGGACTTCGACCCAGGCGTCCTGGCCGCCATCCGCCGCGACAACATCCACCCCGAACGGGCGCTGGCCCTCCGCGCCGCGTGCCATCGCGAGGGACTGCCGACGACCAACGAGCTCCTCCTCGGCCTGCCCGGACAGACCCTCGCGTCCGTGCGCCGCGGGGTCACCCAGGCCCTCACCCCTTTCCCCGGAGATTCGTTCTTCCTCTATCCGACGCGCCTCCTGCCCAACGCAGAGCTGGCCTCGCCGGCCGAGGTCGCGCGCCACGGCCTCGTGACGGTCGAGGTTCCGCTCCTCCCGCTCGACCCCTCGCGCCCACACCCTTTGCCCGAGCGCGAGCGCATCGTGGTCGCCACGAGCACCCTCCCCGCCGCGGACTGGCGCGAGGCCTTCGTGTTCGGTCACGCCCTGGCCGCCGTCCACGACCAGCAGCTCGCGCCGACGACCCTGCATCTCCTGGCCTGGCATCTCGAGGTCGAGGTCCCGCGCTTCATCGACGCCCTGCTCGACCACGCCGCCGGCCTCCGCGCGCTGCTCGAGCGCTTCGCCGACGCGACCCTCGCGGCCGAGGCCACGACCCTGGTCGTGCGCGAGCTCGGCCCGCGCCGCGTCGATCCGATCGAGGGCGCCGTGGCGCATGTCCTCATCGACCCCGACGGCTTCTTCGCAGCGGTCTCGAAGGCGGCGCGCGCGGTGGTGTCGTCGGCGCAGCACGCGCTGGTCACGGACGCGGTGGCCTTCGACCGGGCCACCTTCGCGCGCCATCGCGCCACGACCGAGATGCACACCGCCGAGTACGACTGGCTCGACTACCTCGCGCGCGCCGGCGAGAGGCCGGCCCCCGTCCCGCGACGCACGTCATTCCGATGCGAGGCGATCGCTCCGCTCCCGCTGGAGGCGCATCACGCGTGGTTCGTAGCGAACGGATGGGCCAAGGCCGCGCGTCGTGGGATCCACCGGCAGGGTGCCGAAGGTGCTGAAAGCCTTATTTGACAAGGCGTGGAGCGAACGCTAGGGTCCCGCTCACCACGCCAGAAGGCCTGGCGCGAGCCAGGCTGCTGATGGTCGGGTGAGAGCCCATCCTGGTGCTGCCTCGGTCACGGACCGGTTCGGAGCCGCGCGATGTCGAAATCGATCGAACAACACACCCTCCGCACGAGCCGATCGCTGCTCCGCGGGCTCCTCGTGCTCGCACTCGCGAGCGTCGCGAGCGTCGCCAGCCTCGGGGGCGGCACCCTCGTCGGCTCGCAGACGGCCTCGGCCGCCCCGCCTCCGCAGACCGACAAGGACAAGGCGCGCGAGTTCTTCCTGGAAGGCGATGCGCTCTTCAAGAAGGAGCTCTATTCGGCCGCCATCGAGAACTTCAAGAAGGCCAACGAGCTCTACCCGCATCCGATCAACCTCTACAATATCGCGCGCGGCTACGAGAAGCTCGGCGACGCCGACAACTGCATCAAGGTCTACAACGACTACCTCGACTTCCACCGCCGCCAGAACAACGGCAAGGATCCGAGCGACCTGGTCGACGTGAAGGCGTCCATCGCCAAGTGCCAGCTCCTCCAGAAGCCCGAGGTCACGATCGACTCGGACCCTTACGGCGCCGCCATCTACCTCGATGACAAGACCAAGCTCGTCGGCCAGACGCCGATCACGCTGAAGCTCGATCCCGGCAAGTACAAGCTCTACCTGAACCTCGACGGCTACGTCCCGTTCGAGCAGGACCTGCAGGTCTCGACCGGTCAGCCGATGACGCTGAAGTTCAAGCTCGAGAAGTTCCAGCGCGTCGGCAAGGTGCGCGTGAAGTCGAACGTGCGCGGCGCGACGGTCTTCGTCGACGGGCGCAACGTGGGCCTCACGCCCTACTCCGACACCATCACCCTCGAAGAGGGCGCGCATCAGATCGCGGTCAGCAAGGACGAGTACGTCCCCTTCAATCGCGAGGTGAAGGTCACGGTGAATCAGACCGAGGAAATCACCGCGCAGATCTTCCTCCGCGACGCGCCCGCGACCTGGAAGGGCTACGTCGGCTGGACCTCGATCATCCTCGGCGTCGGCGCAGGCGTCGGCGGCTATTTCGCGGGCGTCAAGGCCGACGAATACTTCAATGACACCAAGGACTTCGACAAGTGGTCGGGGCTCCAGAAGATCGGCTACGGGGTCGGTGGTGGGCTGGTCGGGGCGGGCATCCTGCTCGTCATCCTCGAGGCCACCGATACGCAGCTCATCAAGAGCGATGACGAGCTCGACCCCATGGCGAATGCGCCGCGAAGCCCGTCGGTGAAGCCCTTCGTGTCGGCCGGCGGTCTCGTCGGTGCCGACGTGCGATTCTGAGGAGTTCGAGATGCACCTGCATCGATTGACGCTCATCACGCTCATGTCGCTCGGCGGCCTCGCGGCTTGCGCCGAGGGGCGTGAGCCGCCTGCCCTGACCGACATGGTCGAGATCAAGACGGGCCTGACCTTCACCTTCGGCAGCGAAGAGTTCTGCTGGCCGCCGAGCACGCCGACCGCGCAGCGCCCCAACTGCACGACGCCGATCACGGGCGGCTTCGCGCTGGTGCCGCCGCCGGTCGAGGTCACGGTCGCGCCCTTCGCGATCGACGTGCACGAGGTGACCAACATCCAGTACCTGCACTGCGTCGCCAGCGGCGGATGCACCGATCTCAGCGCCTACAACGCGGCCACGATCGAGCAGCAGGACTACTACGACACCGACACCTTCGCGAACTACCCCGTGAACCGCGTGACGTGGACGCAGGCCGACGCGTACTGCCGCTGGGCCGGCAAGCGCCTCCCGACCGAGGTCGAGTGGGAGCGCGTGGCGCGCGGCGATCCGAGCAAGGGCGTCGATCGCCCCTTCCCGGCCAACGGCATCACCGACGTGACCCAGTGCCAGCGTGACTCGGGCGCCGGGTTCGCGTCGGTCTACTGCCGCGGCAACGAGAACTTCATCGAGGTGAACTCCTCGACGACCGACTGGGTCACCGACGACGGCAACCCGAGCTCGACCAAGATCTATGGTCTCTTCGGAAACGCCGCCGAGTGGACCGACACGTGGGCCAAGATCGAGATGGGCTGCAAGGCCGAGGCGCCGTGCCTGGCGCAGCGCTTCTGCCCGGACTGCGGCAGCACCAACCCGGCCAACTGCACGACCGAGCACAACCAGTGCGTCGCCGATTCGAAGGACTGCCCCGCCTGCGTGAACCCCGACGACTGCTACTACGACTGCCTCGGTCAGTCGCTGCAGACCATCGTCTGCACGCCGTTCTCGGATGCGGAGCAGCCGGTCGCGCAGGGTCAGATCCTGCCCGACGGCGGCAGCACCAAGATCGTGCGCGGCGGCATGGTGAAGACGAACGAGGCCGCCTCGTGCCGGCTGCGCTCGACGCGCCCCAACGACAAGAACGGCATGTTCGCGTTGGCCACGACCTCGACCGACCAGGGCATCGGGTTCCGCTGCGCCAAGACGCTCTGATCCCGAAGCGAGGGACTCCGCGATGACCGCCGAGAATCTCGTCGAGCAGAGCCAGGTCGAGGCGCGTGCGCCCGGGCGATTCGCGTGGCACGTGCCGGGCGGATGGGAGCAGGGGCGCGGGGCCTATGGCGGCATCGTGCTGGCGGCGATGACGCGCGCGATGCTCGAAGGCGAAGACCCCGAGCGTCGACCGCGGTCGTTGTCAGCGTCGCTGATGGCACCGGTGGAGGCGAGTGCGCAGGCGGGCGAGGCGGAGATCAAGGTCGAGCGCCTGCGGGTCGGCAACGCTGTCACGACGACGACGGCGCTGCTGGTGCAGGGTGGCGAGATCAAGGCGCATGCCATGGTCGTCACGGGGCGGGACCGCGCGAGTGGGCATCGGCTCACGAGCCCGCCGCCAGCGCTCAGGGGAAGCTGGCGCGACGTGCCGGTGAGTGAGGCGGTGAAGCCGCCGCTCGCGCCGATCGTGGTGCAGCATTGGGAGATCCGAGCGCTGCCGCCCTACCCCTTCGGCGGTGGCCAGGTCGCCGAGGCGAACGCGTGGGTGCGGCCGCGCGTGCCCTGGCAGGTGACCGGTGCGCCCGAGCTGGCCGCGCTCTCGGATGTGCTCTGGCCGGGGACGTTTGCGATCGAGCGCGGGCCGCGGCCGACCGCGACCATCGCGTTCCACCTGGCGTTCGGTTGGCCCGAGCGTGGTGCCCTCGACCCGAGCGAGCCCCTCTTTCATCGCGGGGTGGTCGTGCGCGGGAGTGACGGGTACTTCACCGAGGTCCGCGAGCTGTGGACGGCGTCAGGCGAGCTCGTCTGTCACAACCCGCAGGTCTTCGCCTGGATCAAGTAGGGCGCGGTCGCGACAAGGTCTCGATCTTGAAGGCCGCGCGAGGCGTGTGCTAGCCTTCTGAAGGCGAGGGTGGGTTGCGCACCTTCTCCGGCAGGCTCCGAGCTTCGAGCGTGCCAAACAACGAGCGGCCGACCGTCACGTCGGGCCACCATGATTCAGGAGGACCCATGCGGGTGCGTCTTTCCGTTGTCACAGGGATCTTCGCTGGGGCGTTGCTCGGCGCGTGTGCTTCCGAGTCCGGGCCGACCGGGCCGCAGGTGAGGATCGCGACGGCCCCCCTCGATGGCACGAGCTCCGCGCCCTTCGCGGCCATCGACTCGGTCGACTACGGCCTCACCGTATACAACGGCGACCCGGAGTTCGACGCCAGCGGCGTCGCGCAGGGATCGGCCGACGTGGTGTGGACCAAGGGCAGCGTGACGTCGACCGACTACGGCAATGGTCCCGGCGGCGCCATCAGCTACGTCGGCCCGTGCGATGCGTCCGTGACGGGCAACAACTTCGTGGCGCTCGTGCTGAACAAGGTCTTCGCGGGATCGCCCGCCGTCCAGCTGAGCGACCAGTTCACGATCCCGTCGCCGCTCTACCCCGACTTCCAGAACCCGTGCCCGAGCACCGCGCCCTGCGTGCTCGACTTCGCGTGCCAGGAGAACGCCGACGTCGCCGTCGAGTTCAACCTGACGATCATGCGGCGCGCACAGCAGGGCTTCTTCGACATCGCCGTGAACTTCGAGGACGTCTTCTGCTCGGCGAAGTTCGACTCCTGCTACGAGGGCGCGACGACGCACCTCTTCTTCTCCCCGATTCCGGGGCTCGATATCTACCTCTACCTGAACAGCAAGGGCAGCACCGTGACCGCGACCTTCGACGAAGGTCAGTGGCTCATCAGGTACGTGACCTCGAGCGCGGTCATCGGCGCCGTCGCCGGCGTCGCCTCGACCCCGCCGGCCGCGTTCGAGCTCGACATCAACGGCGTCCCCGAGACCTTCACGCCGCTCTATGGCCCCGGTCCCGGCACCCCGATCAAGCTGCTGTTCGGCGCGAACGGTCGCGAGCACACCGCGGTCGCGGCGATGGCCTGCACGGTGGGCGCGGACACTGACACCGCGGACCTGACGACCGAGCTCCTGCTCCTCGCGCCGACCGTCGTCTGCGACGAGGGCGTGACCTTCACCCTCGACCTCGACGGCCTGGACGGCGGCAACCACACCCAGGCCGCCGACGGCGAAGACCCCGAGGCCCCCGCGCACACCCTCGCCTTCGGCCTCTACTTCGGCGCCGAGGACCTCGACTGCGGCCGAGGCCCTGGCTCGTGCAACAAGGTCTACTACAACATCGCCTTCAACATCGAAGACCTCGCCGGACAGGGGCTCACCAACTGCAACCTGTTCTACGGCGCCACGGCAACCGAGTCGGTCACGGCACCCAGCGGCGGAGGCACTGCCACCTTCGAGAACGGGCAGCTCGTCGACCCGAGCGCGGTCTACGGCGGCGTGAGCTTCGGGTACGCCACGGGCGGTGTCCCGCTCACGATCGGAAGCGACCCGAGCTGCGTGAACCAGCCCCTCGACGGCCTGCAGAGCCAGGTCGAGTCGACCTACGTCAAGGGCGCGGCCTTCGGCGACACGAGCCTTCCTGGCTTCGCGTTCTACACCACGGGCGGGCCTGCAGCCGCGTTCGGGTCCGACCAGGGTGGCGATCCGATCGGCGGCGATCCCGTTCCACAGTAGACCAGACGCGACGTCGCGAACGAGCCCGGAGCCTCCGGGCTCGCTCAACTCGCACAAGGCCTCGCGGAGCGAGGCTGCCGGCGAGTGCAATTTCGGGGTAGCCCTTGCGAGGCGAGGCTGCCGGCGGGTGTCGGCGTCGATGTGCCGCTACGCGACGGCTTGGACCAGGAAGGCCTGGGCCTCGCCCAGGACGAGGTCCAGAGGCCCGAGGGTCGCGGGCAGAGCCAGCGTCTGGCCGCCGCGCGCGACGACGCCGCCGAGGTCGACGGCGCCCTGGGTGACGACGAGCGCGGCGAGCGAGCCGAGCGCGGCCAACGTGACGTGGCCGGTGCCGACGAGGCGATCGACGCGCATGCCGAGGTCGTCGATGAGCCGCTCGTGCGTGGCGGCGTCGCGCGTTGCGATGAGGCGCGGGTGGCGGCGGCAGTGCGCGACGAAGGCCGCGCCGCGCGGCGCATCCCAGGCGGTGACGGCCAGGGATCGATCGCGGTGCAGGGTGCGCGGGGCGCCAGCGGGATCGAGGCGGCCCGCGGCGTCGTAGCGGCGCCCCCAGTCCCAGAAGCGATAGGTCACACCGGTCTTGCCGGGGCGCACGAGCTGCGGCTCGAGGAGGGTCAGCCCGGGTCCGATCGCGTGGACCGTGCCGGCCTCGATGACGAAGGTGTCGCCGGGCTCGACCGGGACGAAGTTGAGCATGGCGGCAACGCGATCGCCGATCTCGCGCGCCGCGGCCTCATCGTCGATGCGGCCGAAGCGATCGAGCGCCGTGGCGAATTCGTGGCGCGTCACCCCTTCGGCGAGCCCGAGCCAGAGGCCCGCGCCCGGCTCGCGCGCGAGGACGACCCACGCCTCGGGCTTGCCCGATTCCTGCGGGCCCAGCGTCGGGTCGCCGTCGGCCGGGTGGACCTGCACCGAGAGCACGTCGCGCGCATCGAGGAGCTTCACGAGGAGCGGCGAGTCCGGGGCCCCTGGGCCCAGCCATGCCTCGGGATCGCGCGCGATGTGGTCGGCCAGGAGCTCGCCGTCCAGGTCGCGGCTCGGGAAGCTCGGGTCGAGGGACAGCTCCCAGGACTCGCCGACCGCGCTCCACGCGGCCTTGTCCGCCGGTAGCGGCAGATCGCGCTTCATGCCCTCGACGAGACGACGACCACCCCACGGAGTTCGGGCGGGCGGTGTGAAGAGGTCCCATCGGAGAAGCAGGGGGCGCACGGCGCGGGATGCTAGCCGAAGAGAAGCGTCGCTTGAAGCGTTCTCGGCATCCACGTGCGCCTGCCTTGGTCTCTCATCCAAGCGTTGGGCTCGTGCGCCCCGAGCCCGCCTGGCACGGCGCGCCCGCGTGACCGCGAACCCGTGACAGCTCGAGGCGCTCATGCTTCCATCCCCGCTCGTGTCCCGAACCGACCGTCGCCAGTTCTTCGCCGTCCTGCTCCTCTGGGTGCTGGTCGGGGTGTTCCTCGTGACGCGCAAGCTCTGGTTCGGGGGCGGCATGGAGTTCCTCGTGTGGAACGGCTTCCTCGCCGTCCTCCCGCTCGGCATGGCCTGGCTCGCGCGCCGCAGCGCCGCACGCGGCTGGCTCTTCGCGGGCCTCGGGCTGGCGTGGCTCGTCTTCTTCCCCAACGCGCCCTACCTGCTGACCGACCTCATGCACCTGCGCACCTCCCGCCCGAGCGTCCTCCCGCTCGACGTGTTCCTGCTCGCGAGCGCGGCCGCCGCCGGAACGTTGGCGGGGATCGTGTCGCTGCGTTGGATGCACGAGGGGCTCATGCGACGCGGCGTGGGGCGATGGGTCGGCTGGGGCTTCGTCGGCGCGGCCTCGGTCGCGGCCGGCTTCGGGGTCTACCTCGGGCGCTTCCAGCGCTGGAACAGCTGGGACATCGTGGCGCGGCCGAGCGAGGTCCTGTCGAACGCGTGGAGCGCGCTCGGCGAGGTGCGCGTCTTCGGCTACGCGATCCTGCTCGGCCTGGGGCTCTGCGTCGGCTACGCGGTCCTCACGATGTTCATCGGATCGCCGCACAGTGAGACGCCCCCGCCAGCCGGCGATCAGCCCTGACAACCGCCCAAGACCTGGCGGAGGCAGGCTGCCCCACGGATTGATCAGGGCTTGGCAGCGGACTCGGGCAGCTCGAAGCGCTGCGTCTTGCCGTCGTGCGCGTCGTCGAGGATGACCATCACGTCCTCGCGGCCCGGGGCCTTGAGGGTCACGGCCGGAGGTTCATCCTTGGCGGCCCAGCGCACCGAGCGCGGCGTCTCACCGATGTCCTTGTCGTTGACGAAGACGTGCGCGGTCGGGGTCGCCTCGAGTCGCACCTCGAGGGTCCTGGCCTCGCCGTCGGCGCGGTCGCTCGCGGCGGCCTTCGCGTGCCCCTCGCCCGCAGCGGGTGCGGTCGCGACGGGCTCGGATGCGGTTGAAATCGGGGCCTCGGTCGGGATCTCGGCCACGGTGGGTGTGCCGACGTCGGTCGGCTTCTTCGGGCTGCCGAGCACGAGGGCCGCGGCGATGCCACCGGCCGCCGCGAGACCGATCGCCCCCCAGACGAGACCGTGTCGGCCCTTCAACTTGGCGTCGGTCCGCTGCGCGAGGCCAGTCGAGACGGGGCGCACCGGCGCAAGGATCACCGGCTCGTGCAGAGCGGTGTCCATCGCGTTGACGATGCGCGGGTTCTCGGCGTCGCCGGCGTCCGTGACCTGTCGACGCGCGGGCAACGGCGGCGCGACGTCGTTGATCGCCGGCAGGGCCAGTGTCTCGCCCTGATAGATGCCGTGGGGATACCCCTCGGTGTAGGCGGGCAGCGCCATCGTCGCCGCGAAGTTGTCGACGGGCCTGTCGTCGCTCATGGCCGCGCGGAGCAGCGTGGCCTCGCGACCGTCGGGATCTTCGAAGGGGCCGAGGTCGGTCCTCTCGTTGAAGCCGATGTCGATCTCGACCGAGATGGGGCGACGCGCGCCCGTCTCTTTCGGGTCGACCGGGCTCTGTGCCAGGGCACGCTCGAGCGAGGTGTTCGAGACGGCCGGCTGCGAGAGCGTGAACGGTGGCGCCGCGTAGGCGGCACGCGCGCGCGCCGGCAGGGGCGGCATTCCCGGGATGTCGGGGATCGCGAGGTCGGCCCGCGTCTCGGGGGCTTGTGCCGCGGCGGCATACGAGGCCGCGATGGCGGCGGGGAGCACCGCGGTCCCCGGGCTCTTGGTGAACTCGCGATGCTCGGGCGCCGACGCGCGCTCGCCATCGGCCTCGCGCTGGACGGCCTCGGCGATGGCGGCGGCACTCGGCGCGAGGTTCAGCTGCGAGCGCATGCCGGTGGTCGGCATGAAGCGGGCGCGGGCCTCGCTGACCTTCTCGCGCTTCTCGGGATCGAAGCCGGCAATCGGCTTGAGGGGCTGGACCTTGGCCGCCTCGAACAGGGCCATCGCGGCCTCGGCCCCGAGCGGGCGGACCGCGGGGTCCTTCGCGAGCAGCGCCATGACGGCCTCGACCAGCGACCCGCGCACCGCGCGCCCGCGGATCTCGGGCGGCATCGGCAGCTCGGTCACGTGCGCGATGAGGTACGCAGTCGGTGAGGCGACGCGGAAGGGGGTGTTGCCAGTGAGGCACTCGTACAGGATGCAGCCCAGCGAGTAGAGGTCGCTCTGCGAGTTGGTCTCGCGTCCGGAGCATTGCTCGGGCGACATGTACGGCGGCGAGCCGATGACCATGCCGGTGCGCGTGAGCTTGACCTGGCTGTCGTCGTCCATGCGCGCGATGCCGAAGTCGAGCACCTTGACGATGGTGCGACCGCGCGTGCCGCGCGTGAGGAAGATGTTCGCGGGCTTCAGGTCGCGATGGATGATGCCGGCGTCGTGCGCCTCGGCCAGGGCGTCGCAGAGCTGGATGGCGAGCTCGATGATCTCGCTCGGCCGGAGCGGCGCCTCCTGCTTCAGGAACTCCTCGAGCGAGAGCCCCTCGAGGAACTCCATGACGAGGTAGAGCGACCCGTCGGGCGACTGTCCGAAGTCGTGCACGCCGACGATGCCGGGGTGTCGCAGCGAGGCGAGAGCGCGGGCCTCTTGCTGAAAGCGCGCGATTTCGTTTAGATTTCCACCATGGGTGGCGAGCAGGATCTTGATCGCGACCGGCCGTCCCATGCCGAGCTGGACGGCCTTGTAGACCGAGCCGAAGCCGCCGCGGCCGAGCAGCGTCTCGATCTGGTAGCGCCCCTCGAAGAGCTTGCCGAGCAACGGGTCGCGCGTGTCAGGCCGCACCTGAGACAGCTCGACCGTCTTGAACCCGTCATCCGGGCACACGAGATGCGGCATCTCGCGCGTGCATCGAGGACAGATTCGCATGACGGGCAAGAACCTCCCAGCTTTCCCCGCAGCAACCTAGCAAGGATGGCCTTGTGGTGCAACGTCGTGGGAACGTTCTCAGCCCCGGTTTCACGGTCCGCAGCATTATCGAATGGAAGGCAAATTGTGCGTCGCCGGTTGGGCGACATTCCGTCTCGACCGCGAGGTTCTCCATGTCCTCGATTTCTTTCCTCCGAGCCCTCTCGTGTGCGCTCGTCCTCGCAGCGAGCACCGCGGCCTCGGCAGCTCCTCCCGCACCTCGACCCTGGACGGTGCGCTTCGTCTACCTCGTGTCCGCCGATCGGCAAGAGCGCCCCGAGTTCACGCGCGCCATCGCGAAGGCCGCGCTCGAGGTCCAGGCCTTCTTCGCGCGACAGCTCGGCGGGCCCACCTTCGTCCTGAACGCGCCCATCGTCGACGTCGTGCAGTCGGATCGCGAAGCCGCGTGGTTCTACGCCCACGACAGCGGCAACGCGAAGGACAACTGGGGCTTCGACAACGGGCTCGCCGAGGCGCGGCGCCTGCTGGGCGCCGACCATGGGCAGGACACGACCTGGGTCATCTACTCGGACGGCCCCGGCAACTCGGGGCGCGGCGGTGGAGGCATCACGGTGATGCCCGAGGACGATCTGCTCGGGCTCGTCGGCGAACACCCGACCCAGAAGGACCCGCGTCGCTGGGTCTACGGCATGTCGCACGAGCTCGGCCACGCGCTGGGTCTGTCGCACCCGCCCGATCTCGATCGCGTCCCGAACGCGATCATGGGTCGCGGCTTCTACACGTGCTTCCCCGACGCCTGCGAGCTCACGCCCGACGACCTCGCGGTGTTGCGGAAGAGCCCGTTCATCTTCGCCCCCGGCGAGAGGCCGGGGCGGCTCGACACCTACGCCTATGACGATGGCATCTTCCTGCGCACGCGCGCGGGCAACGGCGTGCACTGGATCGAGCGCACCCGCGAGCGGAGCTATCGCTTCGTCGAGGTCGCGTCCGACGAGCGCGACTTCGTGCTCGACGACCCCGGCCGAAACCTCATGATCCGCATCCCGCTCGGCGGCGGGACCTCCTCGCTCTCGACCGATCGCGGTGCGACCTGGCGCCCGTTCTACGCGCTTCGCCGCGAGCCGCGGACACGCTGAGTCTCACGGCATCAACGCCGCCGCGAGGGCGCTCGGAAAGGGCGGGATCGGACCGGTGACCAGCGGCGAGAGTCCGCGCCGCAAGCGCGTGATGCGACGGTCGGCGGCAGCCGAAGGCAGCAGGGCGAGTGCCAGCGCCTCGGCGAAGTCGAGGTCTCGGCACACGAGTGCGAGGTCCACGTCGGCGGCCGCGAGGCCGCGCGCGATCGTCGCGACGTCGTAGTGGTCACGGATGGCGGCCATCTCGAGGTCGTCGCTGACGACCACCTGGTCGTAGCCCAGGTCGCGGCGCAAGACCTCCGGGATGACCCGCGCCGACAAGGTCGCGGGCAGCGCGGCATCGAGCGCCTCGAAGACCACATGCGCGCTCATGAGCATCGAAGCCCCGGCCGCGACCGCGGCGCGAAACGGCGCGAGCTCGACCGCATCGAGCCGGGCACGGTCGTGCCCGAGCTTGGGCAGCGCCAGGTGGCTGTCGAGATCGGTGTCGCCGTGCCCGGGAAAGTGCTTGCCGCACCACGCGACCCCGGCGCGTTCGAGGCCACGCGCGAACGGCAGCGCGGTCGCGATGACACGCTCGGGTGTCGTTCCGAAGGCGCGCGCGCCGATGATCGGGTTCGCAGGGTTCGTGTCGACGTCGAGGACCGGCGCGAAGTCGACGTTGAAGCCGAACGCGCGGAGCCCCTGCCCCATCGCGTGACCCAGGGCTTCGAGCGCGCCCTCGTCGCCCTCGAGTGCTTGGACCGCGTCCCGCATCGGCTGCACGCGCGGCACCGCGGCGATGGCTGGGGGGCGCACGCGCTGGACCGCCCCGCCCTCTTGATCGACCGCGAAGATCGGCGCGCCGCGCGGCTCGGCACGGGCCGCATCGGCGTCTGCGAAGAGACTCGCGAGCTCGCGCGCGAGCGCAAACAATTGAGAGTCACTCTCGATATTGCGCCCGAAAAGCACGACGCCCGCGACCAGGTCACGGGCGACGAGACGCTTCAACGCGTCGGGGACGACGAGCCCGTCGAACCCCACGATGACGCGAGGCTCGACCTCGCTCAGGGCGTGCCGCCCAGGCGGATGATGATGTCGCGCACCGTGTCGGCGTCCTTCGCGGTCGGGACCAGCGAGAGGTAGCGCTTGTACGCGGCGATGGCCCCGGCGTTGTCGCCCTTTTGGATCTTGATGGAGCCGATCATCTTGTAGGCCGACGCGTAGCCCGCAGCGGCCGCCTGCTCGTAGAGCTTGAGCGCCGAGCCGGGGTCCGTGTTGTGGATGGCGCGCGCCTCTTTGTAGAGCTCTTCGCCCGTCTTGCCGGTCTTCGGCGGGTCCTTCGGGTTCTTGGTCGGGTCCTTCGCGGGATCCTTGTTCGGATCCTTCGCCGCCTTCTCCGCCTCTTTCTTGGCGTCCTCGGCCTTGCCCTTGCGCGCCTTGGCGATGATGTCGGGCGCCTCGGCCTGGTTCGCGACGACCTTCTGCGCCTCTTCGGCCTTGGCGATGGCGTCGTTCCACTGCTTCTTGGCCAGGGCCTGCTTGGCCTGGTCGATGTAGCCGTTGGCGATCGCCGGACCGACCGCGTTCTTCAGCTCGTTGACGCGCGCCGCGTAGACGCTGTCGGCGGGCATGGACGCGAGCTTGCCGAGCGCGGCCCACGCGGCCTGGAGGTCGTTCTTGCTCTGTGCGGCTTGCGCCTCTGCGTAGGCCGCGCCGACCGCCTTCTCCGAGCCGACCTTCGCCTGCAGCGCCTTGGCGTCGGCGTTCTCGGCGTCCAGCGCCAGCGCCGCGGCGAGGCTCTTGTCCGCGTCGTCCCACTTCTGGGCGTCGACGGCGGCCTTGGCCTTGCCGAGGAGGTCCTTGATCTCAGCGGAGTGATCGACTTTGGCGACCGCCGCGTCGGGCGCGGCCTTGGTGGCGACCGCGGCCGCCGTATCGGCCTGCACCGCAGCGGCCGTGTCGGCCTGGACCGCCGCCGTCGTGTCGGGCGTGGGCGGCTTGGTCTCGGGCGGCTTGGTCTCGGGCTGGGCCGTCCCGACCGGGACGTTGGGGACGTTGGGCTTGTCGCTCGGCTTCGCGATCACCAGGAAGTAGACCGCCGCGAGGCCACCGGCCGCGAGCAGGAGCAGCGCGACGAGGAGGCCCTTGCCGCCCTTCTTCGCTTCGACCGGGGCCGCAGCCGCAGCGACGCCACCCTCGGTGTAGTCCTCGGGACGGAAGATGAACTCCTCGCCCTTCTCGACGTAGCGGAACTGGACCTTGCCGAGCTCGACGATGTCGCCGCTCTTGAGCGACGACTCCTCCCAATACTCGCCGTTGACGCGGATGCCGTTCTTCGACTGGAGATCGACCATCTTCACCTTGCCGTCTTTCACCACGACTTTCGCGTGGTTACGGCTGATGGAGTGGTGGTCGACCTTGAGGTCGTTCTCGCCCGTGCGACCGAGGATCATGGTCTCGGCCGTGATCGGATACTCGGTGCCCGCGAGATGCGTGGTCACCGCGACCAGCGTCGGGTGCACCGCGCCGATGCGCTTCTTGCCGGCACCGCGGCTCTTCCGCATCTCCTCGTCCGAGGGCGGGATGGTCGGCTCTTTCTTGGAGGCCGGGGCCGGTGCGTCCTTCTTGCCCTCGCCCTTGGCTTCGGCCAGGGCCTCGGCCTTGGCGGCGGCGATCTGGTTCCGCGCGGCGGCCTCGATCTCGGCCTTCTTCTTGTCGTCGCGCGGCTTGGACTCGGGGATGGCCGCGGCCTGAGCGGCGGCACCGGCGGCCGCCAGGCGCTGCCCGGCATCCTCGACCGCCTTCACCCCGTCGAGGGTGAGGAGGTAGTCGCCGATCTGGATGGTGTCGCCGGCCCCGACGCGACGCGTCTCGGTGATGCGCTCCCCGTTGACGCGCGTCCCGTAGCGGGACAGGTCCTCGACGTGGATCTCCTCGCCCTTCTTGATGAAGCGAGCGTGGGTGCGCGACACGTTCCGCTCGGTCAGGCGGATGGTGTTGCCCTCCTTGCGGCCGATCGTGATCTCGTCGCGCGTGAGCGGGACGGTCGTCGTCTTGCCGGACTCGTCCTTGATCTGGAGCTTCGCCAAGGGGGACCTCACGTGTGGAGCGGCCCCATCCGAGATGGGCGCACGCTCAGATGGAGCCCCGGCACCGTCCCGGAAGACCGGTCGCCGGGTCGCATCGCGAACCACCTTACATCGTCTGTCGGGCGCCCGCGAATGCGCGTCGGAGCCTGAGTAAGGCGCCGAGCTTCGAGTTCCCACGTCGATAGCAGAGTCCCTCGAAACCCGCAACCGGTGGCCCGGCACGGTCCGGCCGACCCACCAGGCCTCGCTGGAGCTCGCACCGTGGATCCAGGCCGGACCGTCGTCGTCGGCCACTGTGTCACGAGCGACACGGCCGGCCGTGGCACGGTCGACACGCCGGATTTCGAACCGGCCTGGCCCGCACACGACGACGGCCTGGATGGCCGCGATGGCGCAGTCAGGCGGGCTGGCACGGCTCTTGGAAAAGCCCTCCCCGTCGCCACGACCACCCGCAGGAGCCCTCCCCATGACCCGTCAGCCCAAGAACCAGCACGCCGCCTTCGCCGACCTCGCCCTCCCCCACCTCGACGCCCTCTATGGCGCAGCGATGCGCTTCACCAAGAGCCACGCGGGCGCCGAGGACCTCGTGCAGGAGACGATGCTGCGGGCCTACCAGTGCTGGCACCAGTTCGACCCGTCGACCAACTGCCGCGCGTGGCTCTTCCGCATCCTCTCGAACAGCTTCATCAACGGCTGGCGGCGCAAGACCAAGGAGCGCGAGGTCCTGGAGGGCGAGCACATCGGCGTCCACGGCGACCGCTTCTTCTGCCGCGACCAGGCCGCCGCGTGGGCCCACCCCGAGGTCTCCTTCCTCGACCGCCACCTCTCGTCGCCGGTCCTCGACGCCCTTTCCGAGCTGCGCCCCGACTTCCGCGCCGTCGTCGAGCTCTCGGACCTGCAGGGCTTCACCTACCGCGAGATCGCCGACACGCTGGAGATCCCCATCGGCACCGTGATGTCGCGCCTCTTCCGCGCGCGCCAGCAGCTTCGTCAGAAGCTCGGCGACCACGCACGCCAGTACGGTCTCACCGCGGATGCGAACCGCGCCTCCACGATGCACGTCGAAGCCGCCGCCGCGGCCTGAGTCCGCCCCACGACTCCCTCCTCTCCCCCGATCCCTCCCCTCCCTCGCACCGACAGGAGCACGTCCATGACCTCCGGAGCCTTCGCCCTCATCGGGCTCGCGGCACTCGGCCACGCGGTCGGTCTCGCCCTGGCCCTCGGCCTCCATCGCGGCCTCGAAAAGAAGAACGAGCACGATCTCACGCTGACCGACGAGCGCGCCGCACGCTGAGCCGCGTCGCGTCACGAGCCTTGCCGACCCCTGGGCTTTCGCGTACATCGACGCGGCCCATCATCCGGCCCCTGGCGATGGCGGGCCCGATCGGCGACCCGAGCATCGGGACGACCGCGGGGAAGCTGCGAGGGCAAAAGAGGCCGCGATGTCGCTCTGGTATGATGAGGTCACGGACGAGGCGGTGCGCTTCGGTTTGAAGGTCGAGCGCACGCTCTTCATGGGGAAGAGCGACTTCCAGACGGTCTCGGTCATCGAGACGACGGCGTTCGGGCGCGCGCTCCTCCTCGATGATCTGTGGATGACCTCCGAGCGCGACGAAGCCGTCTACCACGAGCTCATCGCGCACGTGCCCTGCACCACCGCCAAGCGCCTCGAGCGCGTCCTCATCATCGGGGGCGGCGACGGCGGCACGGCCCGCGAGGTGCTGAAGCACCCCGAGGTCAAGCACGTGGACATGGTCGAGATCGACGGCCTGGTGGTCGAGACCTCGAAGCAGTTCCTGCAGACGATTGGTTCCGCCTGGAACGATCCCCGCCTGCACGTCACCATCGGCGACGGCATCGCCTGGGTGAAGCGCACCGACCTCGAGCCCTACGACGTCGTCATCGTCGACGGCTCGGACCCGGTCGGCCCGGCCGTCGGCCTCTTCAATCGCGAGTTCTACGCGGGCTGCCACAGCATGCTGCGCGACGGCGGCTGCTTCATCACGCAGAGCGAGTCGCCCATCATGCTGAAGGACGTCCACCTCGAGATGGTCCGCACCATCGGCGAGGTCTTCGGCATCGCGCATCCGCTCTACGGGCCGGTGCCGCTGTATCCGTCCGGGGCCTGGTCCTGGACCTACGCGAGCAAGGGCGTCGACCGCTTCGCCGTGAACGAGGCGCGCGCGACCCCCATCGAAGCGCAGGCCAAGTACTGGAACCGCGACATCCATCGCGGCGCCTTCGCGCTGCCCAACCACGTGCGCCTGGAACTCGGGCGATGAGCACGCCCGTCGAGGACGGCGCACCCAAGCTTCCGCCCGTCGAGGACAGCGCACCCAAGCTTCCGCCCGTCGAGGACGGCGCACCCAAGCTTCCGCCCGTCGAGGACGGCACCCCCGTCGAGCTCGATCTGCCGCTCGACGACCACGGTCCGAAGTACCTCGAGTCGCGGCGTGAGGCCGAAGTCGGTGACGTGGCGCTGTTCGGGGTGCCCTTCGACGGGACGACGTCGTTCCGGCCGGGCACGCGCTTCGGGCCCGACCATATTCGCTCGGCGTCCATCGTGCTCGAGAGCTACTCGCCCGATCAGGATCGCGATCTGGCCGACATCGGCTACTGCGACCTCGGCAACCTCGAGGTCCCGATGGGCCCGCCGGGTCCGATGGTCGAGGGCGTCGAGGCCGCGACCGAGGCGCTGCTCGCGGCAGGCCTCGTGCCGCTCATGTTGGGCGGCGAGCACTCGATCTCCACAGGCGCGGTGACCGCGGTCCAGCGGCGCTACCCCGATCTGTTGCTGGTGCAGCTCGACGCGCACGGCGACCTCCGCGAGAGCTACCTCGGCCAGCACCACAACCACGCCTGCACCATGCGGCGCTGCTTGTCCGTGGTCGGCCCGCGCGGCCTCATCCAGGTCGGCATCCGCTCGGGCACGCGCGACGAGTTCGTCGAGATGCGCGCCGAAGACCGCGTGGTCGAGCCCCACACCGCGGGCTACGCCGGCGGACTCCGCAAGCCCACCCCAGATGGGCGCAGCTCAGGTGGGGAACGCGGCGCCCACGAGGCGCATCCCATGGCGCGAAAGCTCGCGGACCTCATCGCGGCTCGCGGCGAGCGCCCGATCTACCTCACCGTCGACCTCGACGTCTTCGACCCGGGCGTCCTGCCCGGCACCGGCACGCCCGAGCCGGGCGGCATCTTCTGGCCGGACTTCCGCGCCATCCTCGATGCCATCCCCGAGGGACGACTCGTCGCAGCCGACGTCGTCGAGCTCTCGCCCGGCCTCGACCCCACCGCCGGATCCAGCGTATACGCGGCCAAGGTCGTGCGCGAGGTCGCCTTGCGCCTGGCCCATGACCGTGCCGCACGAAAGGCACGCGCCCTGAGGAGCACCCCATGAGCTTTCGCACGACCCACTGGTTGGCCCCCGGACTCCGAGCCGAAGCCCGCGTCGCGGCCAAGGGACGCGGCGTCTACACCACGCGCGCCATCACCCAGGGCGAGACCGTCACGGTGTGGGGTGGCGACATCCTGAACCGCGACCAGCTCGCGCAGTGCAGCGAGCTCGTGCAGAGCCACGCCGTGCAGGTCGAGGAAGGCCTCTACATCACGCCGCACCGCGAGCCCGAGGACGCGGACTGCTTCAACCATTCGTGCGACCCCAACGTCGGCATGAAGGGGCAGATCGTGCTCGTCGCGATGCGCGACATCGCCCCCGGCGAAGAGCTCTGCTTCGACTACGCGACGACCGACTCCAGCGATTACGACGAGTTCGACTGCGCCTGTGGCGCCTCGAGCTGTCGCGGCAAGGTGCGCGGCGACGACTGGAAGCGCTCGGATCTGCAGGCCAAGTACGCGGGCTTCTTCTCGCTCTACCTGCAGCGCCGGATCGACGCCCAGAAGGCGTGACGCCGTCGCGCGATGAGCGCGAGTGACGTGAGTGCCAGGGTTGAGAGCGAGCTCGGCGCCGAGCCTCCGCAGCCGTCGCGTCCACGCGTGTCGTCGGGCGCCGGTTCGGGATCGGGCAGCGTCGTCGTGTCTTGCGTCGCATCGTGCGCGTCGGCGGGGCCCGCGAGGTCGGGCGCGTCGCGCGTGTCGTCGTGGGGTCCCTGCGTGTCGGGGTCGTGCGCCTCGGCCACGTCACCGCCCACCGCATCGGGGTCGACGTCGGGGTCCGCGACATCAGGCCCGGGGTCGTGCGCGTCCTCGTCCTCGACGACCTCGGCCTCGGCGTCCGCAGCGTCGACCGGCTCGACCACCTCCGGGCCGGGCTCGGCGTCGACCGGGCCAGCCTCGCGTCCGATGGTGACGCTCGTCTCGGCCAACACGCGGCCGTCCCCCGAGAGCACCGTCACGGCCAGGACACCCTGACCGATCGGCACGCCGCGGATCTCATAACGCCCGAAGCCCGCGTAGCTCGGGCTCGCGTAGAGGGCGGGTGCGCCGCCGTCGATGGGACCGACCACCGAGAAGAAGAGCGGCACGCCACTGCCGAGTCCGCGGTGGTCGGCGCCGTGCGGCCAGAAGCGGAAGGTGATCGGCGAGCCGATGGTCGGGACCAGCGGGATGCTCTCGATGGGCGAGCCCGCGATCGGCGGCGGCAGCAGCGGTCGCTCGACCAGCGGCAGCGTGCACGTGACCGCACCGTTCATGCCGGGGAGGGTCGCCGTGAGGCGCCCGAGGCGCGGCTCGGGGCCGGCGACGACGGTCGCGCTCCAGCCGCCGTAGGCCGCCTCGACGCTCGACTGGACGACGCTGAGCCCCTCGCCTGCGAATATGGGCCGAAGCCCGAGGTCGGGCAGGCGCTGCCCGGTGGCATCGAGGAAGATGATGAGGACCGTGCCGCGATCTTGGCCATCGGCCCGAAGACGCGGCTCGGAGAAGAAGCAGCGCGAGGTCGCGGCCGATGCGATGGGGCCGAGCTCGTCGGGGCTCGCGAGTTGGCGTGCAGTGACGGCCTGGAACAAGGGCTGGTCACGCACGAGGACCTCGATGCGCGAGCCGTTGGAGACGTTCGGGTGAAAGAGGACCAACGTCTGGAACTGGTTCTCGACGAGGCGCTCGTCGGGCTCGCGCGGGACGCCGTCGACGCGCAGGCGCAGGTCCTGCATCGGGACGAGCGACGAGTCGCCGTTGTCATCGAGGAGGCGCAGTCGCAACCGCAGACGCTTGCTCGAGACGTCGGCCTGGGTGACGACGAGGTCGCGGACGACGAGCTCGGAGCGCGCGAGTGAGATCGGCTCGGCCACGCGAAAGCCGACATAGTCGACGTGGCCCGCGCGCTCGAGGGCGAGCTCGCTGTCGCCCGCGCTGGCAGGCATCGCGACCACGCCCTGCCACAGGCACGCGGCCGTGCGCACCAACGCGAAGTCGGTCGCGCCGACCTTGCCCTGCACCTCGACGGCGAGGTCGTCGGGGAAGCGCACCGTGACCAGCGAGGGACGGCCCGCGACCGGGGTCGGAGGGTCGAACCAGATCTGCGGGGTGCGCACCGCGAGTCGCGGGTGAGCCCCCCAGAGGACGCCGTCGACGCGCAGGTCGAGCTGCCCCTCGCCCTCCAACGAGGCACGCCAGTGACGCGCGCCGACCGCGTCGAAGGCGGCGATGGTGATACCCGCACCGTCGAGCTCGAGCACGTCGGCCGACCCGAGGTGGGCGCTGAGGTCGACGTCGAGGAAGCCCTGGTCGAGCGAGAGCCACGCGACTTCTTCGATGCGCATCGAAGTACCGGTCTTGAGCTCGAGGGCCTGGCGGAAGCCGCTCGGCCAGCGAACTTCGCCGCTCACGGGGAGGTCGGGAACCTGACAGGGAGGGGGAAAAGCGAAGCGCACGACGCCGTGATCGAAATTGCCATAATCGCCTCCCGCGCTGAGATGTCGCGTGCGCGTCGACGCGCCGCAGTGGAGGGTGACGACCGCGCCGGCGGCACTCGCGCCGGTGTAGCGGGGCACGAGCTCGAGGGTGGTCGGCAGCGGGGTCGGGGACCGATCTTTCAAGACCGAGACGCGTCCCGTGACGTGCGCGGCGAGGATCTCCGGACGTTGATCTCCGTCGATGTCCACCAGCTCGAAGTCGCGGACCGAGCTGTCACCGCCGGGGAACGCGATGTCGAGGGGCGCGGTCACGAGGCGCCCATCGGGCTGGCCGCGCAGCCAGACGTTGCGCTGCTCGTTCGGGTTGCCGATGAACGGGGCCGCCGGGAGGTTGCCACCGGCCGCGAGGATGTCCAGGTAGCCGTCGCGGTCGAGGTCCTCGGCGCGCGCGGTCCAGGTGACCTGGTTCCGGTCGGACGCGAAGCGGACGTTGACCCCGCGCTCGAAGGCGACGTTCTGGAGCATGAGGGTCACGGGGTCCAACGTGAAGAGCAGCGCTTCACCGATGTTGGTGATGAAGAGGTCGAGGCGACCATCTTGATCGAAGTCTTCGATGGCCGTGCCCATGCCATACACCGGCGCGACGAGCCCGCGCTCGACGCCGACCTCGCGAAAGCGCCACTGGCCGAGCGCGTCGCGACCCTGGTTCTCCCAGAGCTCGGTGGGCCCGACGAACTGCGCGAAGTCGTTGATGGTGATGAGGTCGAGGTCGAGGTCGCCGTCCATGTCGAAGGCGACCATCGAGA
>JAEUKJ010000170.1 GCA_016792665.1 Deltaproteobacteria bacterium
GAGCCTCTTTGGCGAGATGGGGGACGCCCTCCTCCTCGGCGGACAGCGGGTCGAGCCGCGGGTGCTCGTCGCGAACGGGTTCACGTTCGAGAGCCCGGAGCTCGAGAGCGCGCTCCGTGCCGTGCTCGCCTGAGCCGCGCGCTCAGCGCACCGGCGTGAGCCGCCCCCAGCGGATCTCCGAGGCCTCGACGCAGCCGCAAGCCGCGACGTCGCCCGAGGCGGAGAGCGCGTGGATCTCGCAGCGACAGCCGGTGTCGAGCCGGGCCAGAGGTCGGCCATCGAGGCCGTAGACCTCGAGCCCGCCGGCCACCGGGCGGGTCACCACACGCACTCCGGAGGGGCCCGGATGCAAGCCGCGAATCGGCGCCTCGGGGTCGAACGACGGCACGCCTGCCGGGGTGCCGCGCACGTCCAGGTCGCGGTCGACCGGTGCGGGCTGAGCCGTCACGTCCGGTGCCACGGGCGTGCCCGGTGAAGGCGCGCCGGTGTCGAGGCGGAGCTCGCGCAGGGTCCGACCCGTGGCCGCGACGAGCGTCGCCGGGCCGGTGAAGAGGAGGCGCGCGATGCGGAGATCGGCATCGCCGCGCGTGGGCTCGACCACGAGGATGGGGTCTGTCGAAGGCGGTCGCCACACCCGGAGCCCGCCGAGGTCGTCGCTCACGGCGACGAGCTCACCGCGGCCGTACATCGCGACCGCGCCACGCGCCGCGTGCTCGACGGGGACGGAGAAGGTGATCTCGCCGCCGACGGTCGCGAGCTCGACGCTGTAGCGCTCGGGCTCGGTCGTCCCCGAGAGCCCGAGGACCACCGCGCCGCTCGGGTCGAGGGCGAGGTCGAGCCCCGTCCAGCCGTCGCTGCCGAAGGTCGCGCGGCGCTCGAGCGGCTCGGCGCTGTAGACATGGAACGGCTTGTCGGGTGCGTGGAACGAGCCCAGCGCGAAGACCGGACGGTCGCTCGCGAAGGCGGCCCGTCCGAAGCGATTCCCCTCGGCCGTGGCGTCGGCCCAGAGGAACGTCGCGCGCGGGAGCTCCCAGACGAGCGTCTGGCCTGCGAGATCGCCGCCGGCCAGGAAGCGACCGTCGCCCGAGACCGCGAGCGCCACGACATCGCGCCGGAAGCTCTGGATGCCAGTTGGAGGGGCGGGCCGCGGCGGGGGCACGGACCGCGTCCCGGTGTGCCACGGGTTCACATCGTCTGTTGGGGCCGGGGGTTGCGTCGCGCTGGCGTCCGTCCCGGATGACGTTGTGCGCTCGCCACAGGCCGCTCCGAGCAGTGAGGTGGTGGCGAAAATGCCGATTAGTTTCATTGTCATCGGTGGATTCCGCCAGCGGCGTTCGGTTCGGATGATCAGTGCCAGGGTTTCGATACCCTAAAGGGCCGTTGCGCGTCGACACCAGCGCCGCGCGACGACGACGAGCGACCGGACCGCGCGTCGCGCTCCACACGCCATCAGGAAGGCACCTGACCGGTGGTCGATCGCGCTGTGCGCGGCTCAGACGCGATTCCCGCAATTGACGGCGCCATTCCCGAGAGCCTTTACACTTCCATCAAACTGGTGTTGGCTACAGCCACTTCAATCCGCCTCCGCTCGACTTGCGTGCGAGCACCAGGAGCTCCCTTCATGAACGACTTCCTCTGTCGCCCACGGCATGGCGCGCTCGTCTGGCTTGGCGCGCTCGGAGCCCTCACCTGTCTCGCCACCCAGGGTGGCCCCGCGGCCGCGCAGGTGCCGGACACCGACTTCGTGGTCGAGCAATTCGAGCCGCTTCCGAACCAGGGGACCAACATCCTCAATATCGGAAAGAGCGAGGTCCTTCCGCACCTCCGGCCCTCGTTCGGCCTCGTCTTCCACTTCCAGGACGACCCGTTCCAGCTCGTCTTCGCCGACGACCAGGACCGCATCCGGCAGCGCATCATCGAGTACGTGCTGAAGGGCGAGGTCTGGGGTTCGGTCGGTCTCTTCGACTGGATGGACATCGGCTTCGTGATGCCGCTCGTGCTCGCGCAGGAGGCGGGTGACGTCGAGACGACCACCTCCACCCCGCGCACCTTCAACTCGTTCACGACCGCGGACCTCCGCATCGTGCCGAAGCTGAAGATCATGGACTCGGCCGACTTCGGCGGCTTCGGCCTGGCGTTGCTCGTGCCGATCTCGCTGCCGACCGGCGACGAGGGCAGCTACAACTCCGAGGGTGAGGTCCGTGTCGAGCCGCGTCTGGTCCTCGACTTCTCGACCGACGGCGGCTTCGTCGTCGCGGCGAACCTCGGCTTCCAGCCGCGCGCCACGCGCAACGTTCTGAACTTCCAGAACGCCGACGCCTTCAAGTGGGGCCTCGGTCTCGAGATCCCGCTGGTCCAGGACAAGCTCGCCCTCATCGGGTCGGTCTTCGGGACGGTCGCGGTCAACGCAGACGACACCGCGACGCGCACGACCCCGGTCGAGGCGCTGGGTGGTGTCCAGTTCTGGTTCGCCGAGAACTTCATCGGCAACGTCGGCGGCGGCGCCGGCCTGACCAATGGCGTCGGCTCGCCCGACTTCCGCGCCTTCCTGTCGATCGGCTACACGCCCCGCAAAGAGAAGAGCTGCGACAGTGACGGTGACGGCATCTGTGATGACGTCGACAAGTGCCCGCTCGAGCCCGAGGATCTCGACGGCTTCGAGGACACCGATGGCTGCCCCGATGTCGACAACGACAAGGACGGCATCCTCGACGTCGACGATGGCGTGAAGGACGCGTCGGGCTACGGCACCTGCAGGAACGACCCCGAAGACAAGGACGGCTTCGAGGACGAGGACGGCTGCCCCGACCTCGACAACGACAAGGACGGAATCCTCGACGTCGCTGACGGCCCGAAGGACGCCAATGGCTTCGGCACCTGCAGGAATGACCCCGAAGACAAGGACGGCTTCGAGGATGAGGACGGCTGCCCCGACGTCGACAACGACAAGGACGGCATCCTCGACGTGGTCGACGGCGCCAAGGACGAGACCGGGTACGGCAAGTGCCGCAACGAGCCCGAGACCGTCAACGAGTGGCAGGACGAGGACGGCTGCCCCGACACGAAGCCGAAGGCCGTGCTCACCGAGACCGGCATCCAGATCCTCGAGAAGGTCTACTTCGACTTCAACAAGGCGACGATCCAGGACCGCAGCTTCCCGCTGCTCGACGAGGTCGTGCGCATCCTGAAGGAGAACAAGCAGGTCAACCTGATCCGCGTCGAAGGCCACACCGACAACGTCGGTACCCGTGCCTACAACGCGGACCTCTCCGACCGCCGCGCCAAGAGCGTCATGAAGTACCTCGTGGCGAAGGGCATCGAGAAGACCCGCCTCATCGCCAAGGGCTACGGCTTCGACTTCCCGATCGACACCAATGCGACGCAGGAAGGCCGTGACCGCAACCGCCGCGTCGAGTTCAACATCCTCGAGATCGACGGCAAGCCGGTGGAGAACCAGGTCATTCGCACCAAGACGAAGTGACCTGGGGCGACCCTCCCGAGGCGACTCGGGAGGGGCCCGTGCAAGTGCGAAGGCGACCTCTCGGGGTCGCCTTCGGCGCTTATGGGGCGGCGTCACCTCTGAGCGCCGGACGACCCACCCCGGTGCTCCAAATCGCCACGCCCGAGCCCAGACGGCTGGGTCAATCCGAGGGATGGGCTCGGGCTACAACTCGAAGCGAAGCGAGACGAGGCCGCGGGGTGCGCCCTCGGCCGGGGCCTGTCCGCAGGACCGGCCAGCGCGCACACACTCCAGGCCGAGCCACCCGTTGACCTGGACCGACCCTTTGTCGCGCGGGGGCAGGCTCTCGCCGGTCGCGTTCTCGTAGAGGGTTCGGAAGTCGTCGAACGAGCCGATCTTCTTGACCAGTTCGCCCTGGTCTCCGCGCGCCGGGACGACCTCGTAGACCTCGCCATCGCGCACGTGCAGCTCGATGAGCGGGGTGGAGGCGATGAGGGCGAGGGCGCGCGAAGGGGACTCGTCGGGCCGCGCCGGAGCCGTGGTGCAGCCGAGCAGGGAGGCGAACGCGGTCGTCGTGAGGAGGATGGTGGGGTGCTTCATGGCGAGCTCCGTTCGAGGGTCTCACGAGACGATGAAGCCAGAAGCGTGCCGCCGCCGGGTCGCGGTGCCAGCGCGTGACCGCGTGTGCGCCTGTGTGAGCCAACACGCATCCCGTTCGAGGTCACAGTTCTGTGACGGCTCGGCTTCTCCGATGCGACGGGCCATGAGAGGATGGGACATGGTCGACAGCCCCTCACCCGCGAAGAGCCAGGCTTCGGGCCGCATCTGGTGGTTCGCGTTCGGCTACTTCGCCTCCTATGTTCCGTACTCGCTGCTCGCGAAGGGGCTCAGCTCGAAGGACGTCGAAGGCGGCACGCGCCTTGGCTCGATGAGCCTCTCCGGCGACCAGATCCTGCCGCTGGCGACGGTGACCTCGGTCATCGGAATGATCATCTTCCTGAGCGTCATGCGCTGGTGGCCGTACGCGACCCAGGTGAAGGTCGGCCGCCTCACCCTGCCCCGACCCCGCCTCGTGACCGGCCTCTCCGGGGTCGCGACCGCGGTCATCGTCATCACGACCACCCTGGCCTACACCTTCGAGGGCGTGAGCGTCGTCTTCGCCATGCTGCTCATGCGCGGCGGCGTCCTGCTCATGGCGCCGCTGGTCGACCGCATCACCGGCCGCCCGTTTCGTTCGATCCCGTGGTGGTCGTGGGTGGGCTCGGGTCTCGCGCTCGTGGCGTTGCTGGTGAAGTTCACCGAGGACGCCTTCGCCAGCGACGACCCGGGCTCGACCCCGGTCATCGGCATCTCGCTGGCCGCCGGCATCAACATCGCCTTCTACCTGTCAGCGTACTTCTTCCGCCTGCGTTGGATGTCGAACCATGCCAAGGGTGATGCCGCGGGCGGCCGCGAGCGACGCATCGCCTTCTTCGTCGAAGAGCAGATGGTCGCGACGCCGCTTGCGCTGGCCGGCCTCGTGCTGCTGGCGCTCGTCTTGCCAGGGCATCTCGGCGACGACCTCCGCTTCGGCTTCGTCGGGTTCTGGGAGCACCTCGACCTCATCCTGCTGGTGGTCGCGTGCGGGCTCTTCTCGCAGTTCTCGGGCGTCTTCGGGGCCCTCGTGCTGCTCGAGCCGCAAGAGAACGCGTTCACGGTCCCCGTCAACCGCGCCTCCAGTGTGCTGTCCGGGCTCGCGGCCTCGGTCCTCCTTGCGGAGGTCTTCGACGGCACGATGCCGAGCGTCTACGAGTTCGTGGGCGCGGGGATCATCATCGTGGCCATCTTGGTTTTGTCGTACCCGAGCCTCGTCAAGCGCCCGCGGACTCCTTGACGACGAGGACCGCGCACGGGGCGAGTCGCACGATGCGCTCGGCGACGCTGCCGAGCAGCATGCGCTCGATGCCGCGGCGACCGTGGCTGCCCACGACGATGCGCTCGGCGTGCTCGCGGGTCGCGACCTCGACGACGTGGTCGGCGGGGCGGCCGATCTCGATCTTCATGTCGACGTCGAGCGTCGCGTAGGCCGGGTTGGACCGGAGGGCGGCGACCTCGGCGGCGAGCCGGGCCTCGGCGTCGGCCATCGCCGCCCGATCGGCGTCGGCACCGGTGCCGAGCATCGAGAGATCGAGGCCGCCCTCCAAGCCCGTCCCAGGGGTGTGGATATGGACGAAGAGGAGTCGTCCGCCACCGAGGGCGACGAGGTCGGAGGCGGCGCGCACACGCGCCTGGCGCGAGAGGTCGGAGAAGTCGGAAGCGACGATCCAGGTGCGCATGGCGGGCTCTCGTTCGATGGGGCGATCGTGTCCGCGACATCGCGCGCGGACCTGGCCGCAGCATTGCCCGACGTGGCCCGTGGCGCAATGGACGGGGGCGGCTCGTGCGGTGAGCAAAGACTCACAACGCGCTCGGGGCCGCCTTCCAGGCGGGCCTCGGGGGTCGGGCCAGAAGGTGCCTTAACTCGCACCCTTGCGTGACCGTTGTTGGGCCTGGAGGCACTCTTGGACGTCAATCCTCAGCTCAGCGCGGTCCATGTCGTTCGACCGGCAGCTCGGTCGCGAGCGATTCGACTGCCGATTCCTCCGGCCGGACTGGCCGCGGTGCTGCGGGCGGCGGAGGCCGAAGACCGATCGCTGCACGAGCTCGCGTCCCTGGTCGAGAAAGAGCCGGCCCTCACGACGCACCTTCTCAAGATGGCCAACAGCGCGGCCTTCGGCGTCGGGCAGCCGGTGCGAAGCGCGACCCAGGCGGCGATCCTCCTCGGCGCTCGCGCGGTGCGCAACATCGCGCTGGGCCACATCCTCCAGGTCATGACCCTGCGGGTGGACGGAGGCTCCTTCGACACCCAGTCCTTCTGGCAGCACTCGCTCAAGCGGGCCTCGGCGGCCCTCACCCTGGCCGAGCTCGCGGGCTACGAGGACGAGTCCGAGGCGTTCACGGCCGGGCTCATCCAGGACCTCGGGGTCCTGGCGCTCGCGGTGATGTATCCCGACCTCGCCCTGGATCTCACGGCCTCGCTGTCGGCGCCGATCGAGCTGCGGCTGGAGCGCGAACGCCAGCTCTTCGATCGCACGCACGCCGATGTGTTCGCCGAGCTCGCCTCGAGCTGGAACATGCCGTCCGACCTGGCGCGCGCCATCGCGGCCCATCACGATCCCCAGCCCTTCTCGAGCGACGAGGTGATAGGCCCCGAGCTCCGCCGGGTTCAGCGCCTGGCCGAGCTGCTCCGCGTCGGCGACATCGTCGCCGAGCTCATGAGCCTGCCCGCGACCTTCCCCCGCATCCAGCGCGTGCAGTCGCTGCTGCGCACGGTCAAGTCACGGAGCCCACTCGACCTCGGCGAGATCATGGAGCGCATGGCCGTGCACATGCACGACATGTGTGCCGTCCTCGACGTCAAGGTCGACGAGACCCCGACGCTGGACGACCTGGTGACGACCGCGCACCGCCTCGTCGAGCGCATCAGCTTCGAATACGAAGAGCGGACCCGCCGGCTGGAGGCCGAGCTGCGCGAAAAGGAGCGCGTGGCCAAGGACCTCGAGACGCGCAACTCGAGCCTGAACCGCCAGGCCCGGACCGATGTCCTCACTGGCGTGGCCAACCGTCGCGAGCTCATGGAGCGGTTGGAGACTCTCGCCATCGAGGCGCGCGCCGACCGCCGCCCCATCTCGGTCGTCATCTGCGACCTCGACCACTTCAAGCAGGTCAACGACACCCGTGGCCACGACGCCGGAGACGTCGTCTTGCGCGAGGCGGCGCAACGGCTCTCGAGCGGTGTCCGAACCCACGACCTGGTTGCGCGCCTGGGCGGCGAGGAGTTCGCCGTGATCCTGGTCGGGTGCTCGCGCGCCAACGGGCCGCCGGTTGCCGAGCGCCTGCGCGCCCGACTCGCGCGGAGCCCGGTGCCGCTGGGCGACGGCGAGCCGCAGGAGGTGCGAGGCTCGTTCGGCGGGACGACCCTCGACCCGGGCGACGCGTCGTCCATCGACGAGGTGCTGCGTCGCGCTGACCTGGCGTTGTATCAGAGCAAGGCCCAGGGTCGCGACCGCGTCACCTGGTGGGGCTAGCGCGTGGCTCCATCCCGTTTCTATCGCTCGCTGAGCGGGGTCGGCGTCTGCGTCAGGTCGGGGGCTGGAAGAGCTCGTCGACGAACTCCTTCGGGTCGAAGACACGCAGGTCGGCCACGCGCTCGCCGACGCCGATCCAGCGGATGGGGATCTTCATCTCGTCGCACACGCCGAGGACCACGCCGCCCTTGGCCGTGCCGTCGAGCTTCGTCAGGATGATGCCGGTCACGTCGGTGGCCTCTTTGAAGAGCTTGGCCTGCGTGATGGCGTTCTGGCCGGTCGTCGCGTCGAGGACCAGCAGCACCTCGTGGGGGGCTCCCTCGATGGCGCGGCCCATGACGCGTCGCACCTTCTTCAGTTCCTCCATCAGGTTCGTGTTGTTGTGGAGGCGGCCCGCCGTGTCGACGAGCACGAACTCGGCCTGATCCGCGACGGCCTGCTTGACCCCGTCGAAGACCACGGACGCCGGGTCGGCCCCGTCCTTGCCCTTGATGCACGGCACGCCGACGCGACGCGCCCAGTGCTCGAGCTGCTCGGCTGCGGCCGCGCGGAAGGTGTCGCCCGCGACCAGGACCACCTTCTTCCCGTCGGCCAGGAGCTTGTGTGACAGCTTGCCGATGGAGGTCGTCTTGCCCGTGCCGTTGACGCCGAGGACCATCGTCACGAACGGCTCGCCCGGCTTGGGGACCCCGACCTTCGCGCCCGCGGTCGCGCCCTCGAGGATGCGCTGGGCTTCGTTCCTCAAGACCTCCCAGACCTTGTTCGCGTCCTTCAGCTCTTTCTTGGACAGCGCCTCGCGCACCGCGCCCAGCAGGCGCTCGGCCGTCTTGGCCCCGATGTCGGCCGTGAACAGCGTCTCCTCGACCTCGTCCAGCAGGTCCTGATCGATCTGCTTGCCCGCGAAGAGGCTCGTCAGCTTCGCGATGAAGCCTTCCTTGCGGGTGCGCCCCAGGCCGTCGCGGAGCGTCTTGGCAGGCCCGTCGTCCTCGCCCTTCTTGGGCTTGGCCTTCTCGGCCTCCGTCTCGGCCTTGGCCTTCGCTTCCGCCTCGAGCTTCGCCTTCTGCTCGGCCTCTTTCCTCCGCTGCTCGGCCTTTTGCTTGGCCTCGGCCTCCGCCTTGGCCTTCTGCTCGGCCTTGGCCCGCTCGGCGGCTTCCTTGGTCGCGCGGTCTCGCGCCTCGGCCGCCCGCGCCGCCTCCGCCTTCGCCTCGTGCTCGGCCGCCTTCTGGGCCTCGGCCGCCGCCTTGGCCGCCTTCTCGGCTTCTTCGGCCTCGGCGGCCCGGCGCCTGGCCTCGGCCGACGCGACCTCGATCGCCTTCTTCGCGCCCTCGTCGTCGCCGACCAGGGCCTTCTTCGCATCCTCTTCGGCGCGCGCCGCCTCGGCCTTCTTGGCCTCCGCCTGCTTCGCCTTGAGGTCGGCCTCCGCCTTCTTCTTCTCGGCCTCGACCCGCTTGGCCTCCGCCTCTCTGGCCTGCGCCTCGGCCCGCGCGCGCGCCTCGCTCTCGGCGGCCTCGCGCTTTCTCGCCTCGCGTTCCTTGGCCTCGTTGCGCTCGGTGGCGGCCTTGGCTTCGTCGCCGTCCCCCTCGCCCTCCAGCTCCCACGCCGAGTCGACGGGCTCATCATCGTCATCGTCGACCTCGCTCGGCGCCGGCTTGGACGCCGCGACCTTGGCGGGGGCCGACGGCTTGGCCGCGGGCGTGCTCGGCAGCGGTGCGAAGACCTCCTTCGAGGCCGGCAGCTTGGCCGGCGGCGTCTTCGGTGCGGCGATGCTCGGCTTCTCGTCGTCGCTGCCGAGCCGGCTCTTGCGACGCCACGCCAGCGCCACGAAGACCAGGAAGGCCGCGAACACGACCAGGACGATGATCGCGGCGACACTGGCGCTGGCCACCGCGGTGCCGGGGTCGAGCGTCACAGGTCCGCTCGGGTTGGCGAGCGCGGTAAAGGCGGGAACGAAGAGCTCCATAGGGCAATCCTCCAAGCCCGAGCCTCTACCAAGCGGGTCGCGGTCCGTCCAGACCCGCATCCGGCCGAATCGATGGACCATGAAAGCCGCACGGCGCGAGGCCTTCGGAGATTGACCACGGCGAGGCGAGTGACCATCATGCAGCCGATGTCGCGCCCCGCTCGAACCCCACGCTCGGCCCTGGTCTCGGCCGGGTACGGCCGCGCGACACCGCGCCGCCTGGGAATGCTGCTGCTCGGTCTGGGCCTCGCCACCATGGCTCTACCCGACGACCGCGCGCACGGCGCCCCGATCGGGATTCGCGCTCGCACCCGCGTCACCGTGACCTATCGGGTCGATGCCCAGGGGCTCCTGGTCACGGGTCGACTCGTCGATGACATCGATGCCCCGGTCGTGGGCGAGGACGTCGCCTTCGAGCTCGCGGTGCTGCCGGTGGTCCTCGTGAAGACCGACGCCGACGGTCGCTTCGAGGCGCGCTTCGCCCGCCACCAGCTCGTCGCCGCCGAGTCCACCTTCGGGGCGGAGCTGCCCTGGACCTTCACGTTCGATGGCAACAGCCAGCTCGGTCCGGTCCGCGAACAGGGCACCCTCGACTTCAGCAAGCGCGCGACCCGCATCACCCTCGGCCTCCCGACGACCCGCATCGCGCTCGGCGAGAAAGCGGTCGAGGTCGTCGTGACGCTGACCGAGGTCGGCGGCGCAAGCCCGGTGCCCGTGCCCGACGCCGAGGTCGCGGTCGAGGTCGGCACCGGCAGCGAGCTCGTCGGGACCACTGGACGCCTCGGCACGGCCACCTTCGTCGTGCGCCCGGGCTCGCTCGCGGCGGCGGGACGCTATGGGGTGGTCGCCCGCTTCAAGGGCGATCTCGAGCGCGGACCGAGCCGCGCCGACGGGGCCATCGACGTCATCCTCCCGAGTCGCGTCTCGCTGCGCATCGTGCGCGAGGGCGACGAGGTCAGCGGTCGCTATCGCTTCAGCGGTCGCCTCTCCGACGAGCTCGGCCCCATCCCCGATGCCGTCGTCAACGTGGTCGGAACCGTCGACCCCTCGCAGCCCGACGCACCCGGCTTCGAGCGGGCGGTCGCGACGCGCGCCGACGGCCTCTTCGTGACAGCGATCAGCGCCGAGGAGATGGCGGCGATCCGCCTCGCCGCCGAGGCCCGCGCCGACCCCGCGGTCGGGGGCACCGTCCGCCTCGAGGTCACCGCGTCGTTCGTGCCGGCCGACGGGGTCCACGCCGGCACCTCGAGCCATCCGATAGCCCTCGAGATCCCTCCGCCGCCCGGCATCCCGCTGCGTTGGTATGCGCTCGCGCTGGGGCTCGTCCTGGGGCTCGTGCTCACCCTGCGAGGGCTCCGCAGCGGCCGCCTGCAACGGGCCCTGGCCGCGGCCTGGGCACGCCTGAGAGGCGCGTGGGACGCGGTCGTGCGCGGTCTCCGGAACTTCGGCGTCGTGCTTCGCGGCCGAGCTCGCCCCACGGCCGCCGCCACCCCGAGCGCGAGCGTCGCAGGACTGAGCCCGCTCGCTTCCAGTCGCGACAGCCGCCGCATCGACTTCCTCGCCGGGCAGGTCATCGACCTCGACACGCGCACGCCGATCGAGGCCGAGCTGCGTGCTCGGCGTGGGCCCGGGGAGTCGGTGCATGTTATTGCAAGTGCCGGTGAGGACGGGCGATTCGAGCTCGGCCCCCTGCCCTCCGGGCCGTGGCTCGTCGAGGTCTCGAGCGCCGGCTACCTGCCGCGCGAGGTCGTCGTCGAGGTGCCTCATGGCGGCGACTTCGACGGCGTCCTGCTCGGGCTCGTCGAGATCCGGCGCACCGTGCGCGAGGTCTTCCAGGAGACGGTCCAGGCCTTGGGTGCTCCGAGCGCGTGGGGCTTCGACACGCCGCGCGAGACCGCCCGAGGCGTCATGGCGGCCGCGCAGGCCCGGGCCCCGGCGGAGTCCACCGCCGCTCCCGACGCCCTCGAAGAGGTCGCCGACGCGCCGCTCGGCGAGCTCGTCGACCTGGTCGAGCGCGCTCACTTCGCGCGACGCCTGGCGACCGCCGCCGATGTCGATCGGGCGCGGGCGCTCCAGCTCGAGCTCCGTCCCTTGCGCTCCGAGCGCGCGGAGCGCCGCCCATGAGCCTGCCCCGCGCCAGCGTGATGGCCCTCGCCCTCGCCGCATCCACCCTCGTGTGGCCCGCCCGCGCCGAGCCTGGCACCGACTATGGCTTGGACAGCGAGCGCTGGAACGGGCTCGGCTACCTGCTCTCGACCGCCGAGGAAGCGCGCGTGAAGCTCTCGGTCGAGGCGGTGGATCTCGCCGCGCTGCGCCCGGACGACGTCGTCATCGTCATCGACCCCGCGGCCGACTTCCCGATCCAGGACCTCCTGGCCTTCGTCGACGCGGGTGGCTTCCTCATCGTCGCCGACGAGCTCGGCCGCGCCGCACCTCTCCTCGCGCGCCTGGGCGTCGTGCGCAAAGACGGCGCACCGCCCGACCATCGCGAGCGCTGGGAAGACCAGGAGGGCTTCCCCATCGTGCACCCGGCGGGCAAGCACTTCCTCTTCTTCAACGTGAAGGACCTGGTCCTCAACTACCCCTCGACCTTCGTCCTCGGCGCCGAGCCCGAGGGTGATCCCGAGGTGACCCGCACCCCGGTCCTCTCGTACGAAGGCGGCCGCGAGCACGTCGTCGTCGAGGCCAACTACGGCGCGGGCAAGGTCCTCCTACTCGCTGACCCGTCGGTCTTCCTGAACGACATGCTGCGCCGCTTCTACGGCGACAAGCAGTTCGTCGCGAACGTGCTCCGCCTCTACTGCGTGCGCGAGCCCTGCGCCGCGCGCCTCGCCCGTCCGGGGACCCCGTTTGTCGGCCACTTCGACCCGGATCGCGCGCGTCTCGGCAGCCTGCCCCGCGAGATCGAGGCCTTCGTCGAAGAGGTCAACCGGGTCCTCGGCGAGGTCTCGCGCGAGGCCGCCGAGGCCCCCTGGTCGCCGCTCTGGGTCGGCGTGGTCGCGGCCCTCGGGCTCCTCCTCGCGGCCCGCGTGCTCGGGCGCGAGCGTCTACGCGTGCGCGGCCTGGTCCCCTCCCTCTCGGCGATGGGCTCCTCGCCCGGCGTGGACGAAGCCCAGGGCCTCGTCGCGCAGCGTGGCGACGCGGACTTCTCGCAGCTCGCGCGGGTCCTCGCCGAGTCCGCGGTCGAGCGCGCGCGCAAAGCCGACCTCGACGGACGCATCCGCGACAATCGCGTGAGCGACGCCACCTCGCGCGATGCCCTCGGGGCCGCCTGGTTGCGCATCCAGGCCGAGGCCGCTAGCCTCCGCGACCCGCATGCGCCGCGCTGGTCGGCCGAGCGCTTCCTGCGCCTCTTCGCCGATGCCCGCGCGGTGACGGCCGCACTCGGAGGCCGCGCCAAGCCATCCGATCCCAGGCCTCTCTCCGGCGGCGATCACCGTCCCGCGCCCTCCCCTCGTTCCCCTCCGTGAGCCGCCGATGACCGACCTCTCCTCCTCCTCGCCTCGGACCTCTCCGGCCGCGCAGCACCCCGTCCAGCGCGCGCGCGCGACCCTGCACGCCGAGGTCGGCAAGCACTACGTCGGCTCGCGCGACACGGTCGACCTCCTGCTCGTGGCGCTGCTCGCGCGCGGCCACATCCTCCTCGAGGGCGTGCCAGGCATCGCCAAGACGACGCTCGTCAAGACCTTCACCGAGACCCTGGGCTGCGCTTTCTCGCGGATCCAGTTCACCCCGGATCTGCTGCCGGCCGACATCACCGGCACCTACGTCCTGAACCTCCGCGACCAGACCTTCACCCTGCGCCGCGGGCCGGTCTTCGCAAACATCGTGCTGGCCGACGAGATCAACCGCGCGCCCGCCAAGACGCAGAGCGCCCTGCTCGAAGCGATGCAGGAGAGCCAGGTCACCATCGAGGGCGAGACCCATCGTCTCCCTTCGCCGTTCATGGTGCTCGCGACCCAGAACCCCATCGAGCAGGAGGGCGTCTACGTCCTGCCCGAGGCCCAGGTCGACCGCTTCCTCTTCCGCGTGCTGCTCGGCTATCCGACCTTCGACGAAGAGCGTCAGGTGCTCGCCACCTGGAATCGCACGCCTCCGCCGGTGGGCGTCGTGCTGTCCCCCGAGCTCATCGAGAGCGCTGCCCGCGCGGTCGAAGAGATCCACATCGCGCCGACCCTCATCGACTGGATCGTGCGCGTCGTCCAGGCCACGCGCGTCCATCCGTCGGTGCGCCTCGGTGCGAGCCCGCGCGCGTCGCTCGCGCTCCTCCGGACCTCGAAGGCGCGCGCCTTCCTGCACGGGCGCGACATGGTGATCCCCGACGACATCAAAGAGCTCGCGCGCTACGTCCTGAACCACCGCATCCTGCTCAACCCCGAGGCGGAGCTCGATCAGGTGCGCGTCGACGAGGTCGTCAGCGAGTGCTTCCAGCAGACGCCGTACGCTCGGGAGTCTTGATGGCGTCGACGGACTCCATGAGTCCTGCGCGTCCGGTCGTCCCCGCGCGGGGCCGAACGACGCGCGTGCGGACGAGCCCAGAGCGGATCGCCTGGACCTCGGGAGGCCTCGCCCTGGTCGCCTCGGGCCTGGCCTTCGCGCTGCTCGGCGCCCTGGCCGAGGCCCCAGGACTCGCGGCCCTCGGGGCCCTGGCGCTGGCCCTCATCGCGGTCGCGCACGTGGCCGCCATCGTCGCGCGGAAGAGCCTCGCGGAGGCGCGCGCGGAGATCTTGCCCGAGGGCTCACCCCGACCCGGCGCCGGGGGCGAGTCGTCGGTGCGGCAGGACTCCACGAGAGACGCGAGGGGCGCCGGCAGTGCCGCATCCCGGAGCCGCGATCGCGCGGCCCGCGCGCTGAAGCTCACCCTCGAGCGTCCGATCCAGCTCGCCCTGGCCCTCGCGCTGCCACGACGAACCGCGATCTACGGTCTGGGCTTGGACACCGTCGCCTCGGAGTCGTTGCGCATCGCGCTCAGTGAGGACGAGTCCGCCTCCGAGCCCGGGGGCGACCGCGACACCTTCCACTATCGCCTCGAGGTCGACGGCCTGCGCATCGGCGACGCCTGGATCCAGGGCTTCGAGGTCGACGCGAAGGTCGCCTTCGGCCTCTTCTCGGTGCGGGTCTGGGTCCCCTGCCACGTGGCCCTCACGGTCCTCCCGCGCCAGTTCGGAGGCCTCGGTGCCGCCTTCGATCCGACGCGCGCGGCCGCCGAAGAGCAGGCCGATCTCGTCCACCGCGAGCGCCGCGGCTTCGGCATGGAGATCCGCGAGCTCCGCGACTTCGTCCCCGGCGATCCCTTCAAGCACATCGCGTGGCGCGCGTCGGCGCGACGCGGCAAGCTCATCGCGCGCGAGTTCGAGAGCGATCTGCAGCGCTCGATCTGGCTGCTCGTCGACGCCTCGCCGAGCATGTTCTGGGGCCCGACGGGACAGGCCAAGATCGACCACGTGCTCGACCTCGCCGCGGGCCTCGCCAAGCTCCTCTCGGGCGGCAAGGATCGTGTCGGCCTCATCGTCCACGACCACGCGGTGCGCGTCCTGGTCGAGCCCGGCCGCGGCCCGGCCCACCTCATGCGGGTCATGCAGGCGCTGCTCGAGGTCCCCCACCTCGTCCACGAGGACCGCACCGAGCTCACGACCGGCGAGCTCGTCGACGCGGTCGCTCGTTGGCTCGAGCTCCAGGAGCGCCGATCGTTCGCCGCCCCGCCGCGGGCCCGCACCGCGCCCGCCAGCCCCGATGCCCGCCCCTCGCCCGGCCCCACCCTGAACCGCGAGCCTGCGTGGCGCGCACCCGCGACTGGTGAGGCCTCGTGGCGCGCACCCGCCACCGCGAACGGCGAGGCCTCGTGGCGCGCGGTCCCGGGCGTCGCGCTCGGCGATCTGGACCCGCGGCTCTCGCGCTGGGACGAGGACGCTCTGGCCCACGCGTGTCGAACGCTCGTCAGCGAGCGCGTGCCGCGCATGAAGCA
>JAEUKJ010000178.1 GCA_016792665.1 Deltaproteobacteria bacterium
TACGGGCTCGTCGCGTTCGCCACGCTGGGCATGATGTCGCGGGTCATGGCCAACGATCTGCTGACCTTCTTCGTCTCGCTCGAGCTCATGTCGCTCGCGGTCTACGTGCTCGCGGGCTTCAAGCGCCAGTCGGCCTTCTCGACCGAGTCGGCCATGAAGTACTTCGTGCTCGGCTCGTTCGCCTCGGGTCTCCTCCTCCTCGGCATCGCCTTCGCGTACGGCGCGACCGGACAGATCTCGATGCCGGCCATCTCGGAGGCGCTGTCGACCTCCGCGCTGAAGCTCACGCCGGAGCTCATCCGCTTCGCGATGGTGCTCATCATCGCAGCCTTCTTCTTCAAGGTCGCCGCGGTGCCGTTCCACATGTGGACCCCCGACGTCTACGAAGGCGCGCCCGCGACCGCCGCCGGCTTCATGGCGATCGCGGTGAAGACCGCGGCCTTCGGCGGCTTCGCCCGCCTGGTGCTGACGACCTTTGGCGCGCCCGAGCTGCGCACCACCGGCCTCTCGTGGGAGCTGCTCATCGTCATCGCGGCGGTGGCCTCGATGTTCGTCGGCAACCTCATGGCGCTCGCTCAGAAGAACCTGAAGCGCATGCTGGCGTACTCGGCCATCGCGCACACGGGCTACCTCATGGTCGCGCTGCTGGTCGTTCCGAAGGACGCGGGTGGCTCGTTGAACGCGCTCGGCGCCGGCCTGGTCTTCTACCTCCTGGCCTACACGCTCGCGAACTCGGCGGCGTTCGGCGTCGCGGCGGCCGTGTCCGGCGGGGACCGCGAGGACGTGAACGAGGCGAGCTACGCCGGCCTCGCCAAGAAGAGCCCGGGGCACGCCCTGGTGCTCGCCATCGCGATGCTGTCCCTGCTCGGCATCCCGCTCACCGCGGGCTTCATGGGCAAGCTGACCATCTTCGAGGAGATCCTCGAGGCGCGCCCCGACTACCTCTGGCTGGTCATCGTCGCGGTCATCAACTCGGTCATCTCGGCCTGGTACTACCTCCGCGTCATCCTCGTGGCCTACATGCAGGACGAGGACGAGGTCGCGCCGATCCGCCTCATCAAGAGCCGCCCGCTGGCGCTCTCGATCGGCGTCGCCGCGCTGCTGACGATCCTCGTCGGCATCATGCCCGGCAAGGCCCTCCTCTTCTCGAAGACCGCCGGCGCGAGCCTCGCCTCCAAGGCGGTCCCGACCCAGACCGCCCATCACGACTGAGGTGAACACGCGCGCGGCTGCGACGGGCGTCTGCGGCGTCGGTCGCTCGCGCGCTCCTGCGGCGCACCGGCGTGCGCCTCGTCGCTTCGCGAGCCTCCTGGCAGCCTTCCCGTCTCGCTCGCGCTCGAGCTTCAGTGTCGCGCCTGACGAAGCCAGACTGACTACCAGCTCGGTGAGAGCACCTTGCCGATGTGCGCCGCCTCCCAAGCGAGCGCATCGGCGTAGCGCGGATGCTTCGCCTCGGCCTTCCGAAAGCTCGGCGGGTGGAGCTCCCGACGATCGCCGCTCCGGCTCATGCCGATGCCGAGCGCGTGGTGCAGGTACTCGTGGAAGATCACGAAGCCGATGAACCACGTCGGCACGCGCGGGTCGTCGAGGCGCGGGTGGATGCGGATCAATTGGCGGACCGGGTCGTAGCTCCCGAGCCGAATCGAGCGCAGTCGTCGTGATCGCGTGGCAGGCCCTTCGCGGGTCCACGTGATCGGCAGCGTCGCGAGCTCGGGAAAGTGCGCCGCGCGCTCGAGCTCGGCGAGCTGTGCCAGATCGTGGTGCTTGCCGCGGCTCCGCATCGCCACGTTGCGCTGCGGCCTCACGCGCGCCGGGCTCGGGGCATTCCGCTCCTCCCGCGTCACCTCACGGATGAGCTCGCGCAGGACTTCCAAGGCCCCGCGCTTGCCGCTCGCGAAGGCCACGATGGGACCGATGGTCTTTTCGCCGAGTGCCGCGAAGCGCTCCGCGATCCGGATCTCGCGATCGAGGACGCGACCCCCGCGCTGGATGGGTCGTCTCCGGACCGAGACCATCGTCGTCCGGTTCTGCGTGAAGACGACCTCGGCGAGGATCCCCGCGGCGCTCAGCGCGGCCGCGAGGTGCTCACGGTAAGCGGGACCCATCGCGCCTGTCGTGGGCCCGCTCGCGGAAGCGTCCCACATAGACCCAGTGCAGGAAGAGCCAGGTCCCCACAGCGATCAGCATCGCGATCGGCAGCCACAGGAGGGACGCCTCGGGTCGGAGCACGACCGCGGGACCCGTGAATCCCTCGGGCCGCGGTCGTCCCGAGAGCACGTCGAGTCGCGGCGGCACGAGGTCGATCAAGATCCAGGCGAAGTAGCCGATGAGCACCAACCCGAGCAGCGCCCAGATCGCCCCCACGATGCGATAGCGGCGCTGGTGCGCACGCACGTAGAGCAGCACGAAGGCCATCAGCACCACGTACATCGCGAGGTGCATGTACCAGTCGGAGAAGCCGCCCAGCAGCGTGACGAGCACCCCGGCGATCCCGGCTCCGAGGAGCAACAGCAGGCCGAAGATGAGGTAGCCCGACTGGATGCCGCGCAAGAACGCTGCGAAGCGCCCGACATCGGAGCGCACCGCGGTCCGCACCGGAGCAATCGCACGGCGCACGTCGGAGGCGACCTCGGCCACCAGATCCTGGGGCTCGTGCGGCTCGGCGGCGGGCACCACCTCGCCGGCGATGGCCGCCAGGCTGCCGCGACCTCCACCGTCCGCATCGCCTCGGGTCGGCGCTGGGTCCTCAGGGGCAGAAGGGTCTCGGGTCGACATCGAGCGGCATCCTGCGGACCAGTGAAGAGGGTGTCAATCGAAGTCAAGCGCGCCTCATCACGCTCTCGGGACCGGGTCGTGGTGATGCACTACGATTCACGCTTGACTTCGAAAGCCTCCTCGCTCAGTCTCCGCCGTCGCCGAGGACGGACCGCTGGGGCCGGCCTGGATGTGCCGACACCGAACGAGCGCCTGTAGCTCAGTCGGATAGAGCATCGGCCTTCTAAGCCGATGGTCGGAGGTTCGAATCCTCTCAGGCGCGCTCTCTCAAATTCGATCGCAATGGTGACTGTAGCTCAGTTGGTTAGAGCGGCGGTTTGTGGCACCGCAGGTCGGGGGTTCAAGACCCCTCAGTCACCCCATCTCCCCGCCCTTCGCGCGGCCTCGCAAGAGGTCGCTCGAAGCGCGTCAGGGACGCGCCCGTAGCTCAGCTGGATAGAGCGTCGGACTTCGAATCCGTAGGCCGCAGGTTCGAATCCTGCCGGGCGCAGGCCTTTCTCCGGACGCCACTGGCGCCAGCGCCCGGGGAAAAAAAACCACCGCGAGGTGGACCGTTCGAGAGCGAAAAAAGTTGGTTGACAGCCCGCCAGCAAACAAGCAAAAGGCGCGGGCAACCCCGACGAGGGGCGAGCAGAAAGCGACGGGTGCGTAGCTCAATCTGGCAGAGCACCGGACTCTTAATCCGTAGGTTGTAGGTTCGATTCCTACCGCACCCACCAGGGGACAGGTCGCGAGATCTGTCCTTTTTTGTTTCAGCTCGCTCGATGCCTGGCGTAATCAGGCCGCCGACGAGTCAAATCCTCAGAGCTTTTCGAGACGCCGCGCCCCGGGTCCTCTCGGGCGAGAGTGGCGAAATTGGTAGACGCGCTGGACTTAGAATCCAGTGGCCGAGAGGTCGTGGGGGTTCGAGTCCCCCCTCTCGCAGGCCCTCGCGAGGCATCCGCCGGCAGCTTGGCTCCGCCCGGCCTCGAGCGGATTGCCGGACGCCCTTGGCGGCGTCATCGGGGTCGCACGCGGCTCGAAGCCCTGAGTAAACCCAGTGCCCAGCCCGAGTGGAGAGCCCCTTGAAGACGTCCGTGCAAGTCGTGAGCGAGATCGAGGTTCGGATCGAGGTCGAGGTTCCGGCCGACAAGGTCGGCAAAGAGCTCGATCGCCAGCTCGGCGAGTTCAGCAAGCGCGCTCGCGTGAAGGGCTTCCGACCCGGCAAGGCGCCGAAGGACCTCGTCCGGAAGACCTTCGGGGCCGAGATCGCCACCGAGGCGACCAAGAAGCTCATCAACGAGTCCTTCCCCGAGGCCGTGCAGAACGTCGGCGAGCACCGCATCGTCGGCGAGCCGCAGGTCGAGCCGGGCCTCGCGCGCCCGGGCGAGCCGCTGAAGTACGCCGTGCGCGCGCAGGTCAAGCCGAAGATCGAGGTCCACTCGTGGCAGCAGATCGAGGTCGGCATGCCGCCGGTCGCGGTCGACGGCGCAGAGATCGACAAGCGCGTCGCCGCGCTGCAGGAGAAGCAGAAGGAGCGCGTGCCGGTCGAGGACCGCAGCAGCGACACCGGCGACATCATCGTCATCGACACCACCGGCTGGGTCGAGGGGCAGCGTGACACGCGCCTCGACATGAAGGCCTTCGAGGTCAAGATCGGCGGCGGCCAGATGATCCCCGGCTTCGAGGACGAGCTGCGTGGCCTGGCCACCGGCGAGACCAAGGCCTTCGACATCACCTTCCCGACCGACTACCGCGCCGAGCTGGCCGGCAAGGCCGCGCGCTTCGAGGCGCGCGTGCAGGGGCTCTTCGCCGAGGAGCTCCCGGACCTCGACGACGCGTTCGCCCAGGACCTCGGCTTCGACAACCTCGACGCGCTGCGCGCCGACGTCGCCGAGAAGGTCCAGAAGGAAGGCGACACCAAGCGCAAGGACGAGCTCGAGCGCAAGGTGCTGTCGGTGGTCTTCGAGCGCAACCAGTTCCAGGTCCCGCCTGCGATGGTCGACGCCTACCTCGGCGAGCGCGCGCGGAACCTCGTGCAGATGTTCATGTCGCAGGGCCTCTCGCAGGACCAGGCGATCCGCATCGTGCAGAACAGCTGGGAGCCGCTGAAGGCCTCGGCCGACTTCCAGGTCCGCCGCCACCTCGTGCTCGAGGCGATCGCCCGCCAGGAGAAGATCGACGTCGAGGAAGAGGAGCTCTCGGCCGCGATCGTCGCCAAGATCCAGGAGCGCGGCGAGCGCGCCGCCAAGCTCTACGAGAAACCCGAGATGCGTGAGGGGCTGCGCCAGGACATGATCGAGGAGCGCGCCATGGGGCTCATCCTCGAGCACACGAGCGTCGTCGACGAAGCGCCGGCACCCTCGCCGAACGGGTGATACCGCCGGGGCTCAGCGGCTGCTATAGTCGCTTTGGACCTGTCAGGAGCTTCGCGCATGACCTACATCCCTCGCATCGTCGAGCAGACCCATCGCGGTTCGGAGCAGTGGGACCCGTTCTCACGCCTCTTCAAAGACCGCATCATCTTCATCGGCTCGGCGATCGATGACTTCTCGGCCAACGCGGTCATCGCGCAGCTGCTCTATCTGGACAGCGACGACCCGGACAAAGAGGTCAACATCTACATCAACAGCCCCGGTGGCTCGATCACCGCGGGCATGGCCATCTACGACACGATGCAGTTCATCCAGGCGCCGATCTCGACGATCTGCATCGGACAAGCCGCATCGATGGCCGCGGTGCTGCTGGCCGCGGGCGCCAAGGGCAAGCGCTATGCGCTCCCGCACGCGCGCATCATGCTGCACCAGCCGCACGGTGGGCTCGGTGGCCAGGCGACCGACATCGACATCGCCGCGCGCGAGGTGCTCTTCCTGAAGAGCCAGCTCCTCGAGGTCATCTCGAAGCACACCGGTCAGAGCATCGAGAAGCTGCGCAGCGACACCGATCGCGACTTCTACCTGCGCCCGGCCCAGGCCGTGGAGTATGGCGTCGTCGACCAGATCGTGGCGCGCAAGGGTTAGTCCCGGCGCGCACCTCGCGCTCTCGCTCACCCGCGCGAGCCCCGAAACCGGTCACACGTTGTGTCGACCTGACCCTTGGACTATCGTCGGTGCCGGTCTGGTCGCGGGGCTTCATCGCGACCGGCCGGGCTGACTCCCGAACCCACGACTGGAGCGCATGGTGGATAGACGACGCGACAGCACCAATCTCTGCTGCTCGTTCTGCGGAAAGAGCCAGAAAGAGGTCAAGAAGCTCATCGCCGGCCCGACGGTCTACATTTGCGACGAGTGCATCGGGCTCTGCAACGACATCATCGCGCAGGACGTCCAGAAGGAGGACGCCTACTCCGGGCTCTCGGCCATCCCGAAGCCGCACGAGATTCGACGCGTCCTGGACGAGTATGTGATCGGCCAGGAGAAGGCGAAGAAGATCCTCTCGGTGGCGGTGTACAACCACTACAAGCGGATCGACGCGAAGGAGAACCACCGCGAGGAGGTCGAGCTCTCGAAGTCGAACATCCTCCTGCTCGGGCCGACCGGTACGGGCAAGACGCTGCTCGCGCAGACGCTCGCGAAGCTCCTGAAGGTGCCGTTCACCATCGTCGATGCGACGACGCTGACGGAGGCCGGCTACGTCGGCGAGGACGTCGAGAACATCCTCGTGTCCTTGCTGCAGAACGCCGACCACGACATCGAGCGGGCGCTCCGCGGCATCGTCTACATCGACGAGATCGACAAGATCAGCCGGAAGTCCGACAACCCGTCGATCACCCGCGACGTGTCGGGCGAAGGCGTCCAGCAGGCGCTGCTCAAGATCATCGAGGGCACGGTCGCCAACGTGCCCCCCAAGGGCGGTCGCAAGCATCCTCAGCAGGAATTCCTGCAGATGGACACGACCAACATCCTCTTCATCTGCGGCGGCGCGTTCGTCGGGCTCGAGAAGATCATCGAGCGCCGCATCGGGCGGAAGTCGATGGGCTTCAACGCCGAGAAGATGAAGACCAAGGCCGAGCTCTCCGTGGGCGAGATGCTGGAGCAGGTCGAGCCCGAGGACCTCATCAAGTTCGGGCTCATCCCCGAGTTCGTCGGCCGCCTGCCGGTAGCCGCGACGCTGCACGAGCTCAACGAAGAGGCGCTCATGCGCATCCTCATCGAGCCGAAGAACTCCGTGACCCGGCAGTTCAAGCGCCTCCTCGAGATGGACGGCGTGCGACTGACCTTTACCGACTCGGCGCTGCGCGCGGTGTCGAAGAAGGCGCTCGAGCGCAAGACCGGCGCGCGCGGCCTGCGCAGCATCCTCGAGAACGTGATGCTCGAGGTCATGTACGACATCCCGTCGATGGGCACGGCCAAGGAGGTCGTCGTCAGTGACGACGTGATCCACGGCAAGACCAAGCCCATCGTCGTCTACGACAAGGAAGCGGCCTCGGCCTGATCACGCTGTTGGGAAGCCTGGCAACGCCAGGCCTTCGGCGTTGATCCTCGCCCCACCCCACGGCGCATCAGGCCTCCGCGGCACACGAGAATGACCATGTTCGGAAAAGACAAGAAGGCCTCGAAGTCGCGCATCGTGCCGCTGCTTCCGCTGCGCGACATCATCGTGTTCCCGCACATGGTCGTTCCGCTCTTCGTCGGTCGCGAGAAGTCCATCGCCGCGCTCGAGCAGGCGATGGCGACCGACAAGGAAGTGCTGCTCTCGGCGCAGAAGAAGGCCAAGACCAACGACCCGACCCCCGACGACATCTATCGCGTGGGGACGCTCGGGACGATCATGCAGCTCTTGAAGCTGCCGGACGGGACCATCAAGGTCCTGGTCGAGGGCAAGCAGCGCGCCCGCATCAAGCGGTTCGTGCCCAACGACGCCTACTTCATCTGCGAGGTCGACGAGATCGCCGAGCGCCGTGAAGCCAACGTCGAGATCGAAGCCCTGATGCGGCAGATCCAGACGACCTTCGAGAGCTACGTCAAGCTCAACAAGCGCATCCCGCCCGACATGCTGATGTCGGTCTCGACCATCGACGACCCGGCGCGTCTGGCCGACACCATCGTGGCGCACCTCTCGCTCAAGCTCACCGACAAGCAGGGCATCCTCGAGATCGAGGACCCGGTGAAGCGGCTCGAGCGCCTCTACGAGCTCATGCAGGCCGAGATCGAGATTCTCCTCGTCGAGAAGAAGATCCGGACGCGCGTGAAGAAGCAGATGGAGAAGAGCCAGAAGGAGTACTACCTCAACGAGCAGATGCAGGCGATCCAGAAGGAGCTCGGCGAGAGGGACGAGTTCAAGAACGAGATCCAGGAGCTCGAGGAGAAGATCGCCGCCAAGAAGATGAGCAAAGAGGCGAACCTCAAGCTCAAGCGCGAGCTGAAGAAGCTCAAGATGATGTCGCCGATGTCGGCCGAGGCGACGGTCGTCCGGAACTACATCGACTGGGTCATCGGCCTGCCTTGGCATCACATGACCAAGGACAAGCTCGACATCAAGGAGGCCGAGGCCATCCTCGAGCGCGACCACTACGGCCTCGAGAAGGCCAAGCAGCGCATCCTCGAGTACCTCGCGGTCCAGCACCTGGTGAAGAAGCTGAACGGCCCCATCCTGTGCTTCGTCGGGCCGCCGGGTGTCGGCAAGACCTCGCTCGCGCGCTCCATCGCGAGCGCCACCGGGCGCAAGTACGTGCGCATGAGCCTGGGCGGCATGCGGGACGAGGCGGAGATCCGCGGGCATCGCCGGACCTACATCGGCGCCCTGCCCGGCAAGATCATCCAGAGCCTGAAGAAGGGTGGGTCGAGCAACCCGGTCTTCCTCCTCGACGAGATCGACAAGATGTCGATGGACTTCCGGGGCGACCCGAGCTCGGCGCTGCTGGAGGTGTTGGATCCCGAGCAGAACGGGACCTTCAACGACCACTACCTCGACCTCGACTATGATCTCTCGAACACGATGTTCATCGCCACGGCGAACAACCTGCACGGGATCCCCATCCCGCTCCAGGACCGCATGGAGATCATCGAGATCTCCGGCTACACCGAGTTCGACAAGCTCAACATCGCGAGGAAGTACCTCATCCCGAAGCAGAGCAAGGCCAACGGTATCGAGACCATCCAGCAGGTCTGGACCGACGCCGCCGTGCGCACGCTCATCCACCGCTACACGCGCGAGGCCGGCGTCCGCAACCTCGAGCGCGAGGTCGCCAGCGTGTGCCGCAAGATGGCCAAGGAGGTCATCGAGCTGCGCCAGCAGGGCAAGCAGGACAGTGACATCCGCTTCCACCTCGACGCGCAGCGCATCCAGAAGCTGCTTGGACCGCCGCGCTTCCGCAGCAACGAGGTCGAGGACAAGGACGAGGTCGGCGTGACCCACGGGCTCGCGGTGACCATGGCCGGCGGCGATCTGCTGCCGACCGAAGTGACGCTCATGCCCGGCACCGGGCAGCTGAAGCTCACCGGCAACCTCGCGAAGGTCATGGAAGAATCGGCGCATGCCGCGCTGTCCTACGTGCGCAGCAAGGCCCACATGTGGGGCCTCGCCAAGGGCTTCCAGAAGCTCATCGACATCCACATCCACTTCCCCGAGGGCGCCATCCCTAAGGACGGGCCGTCGGCCGGTATCACGATGGCGACGTCGCTCGTGTCGGCGCTCACGCGTACCCCGGTGCGGCGCGACGTGGCGATGACCGGCGAGATCACGCTGCGCGGTCGCGTCCTGCCGATCGGTGGCCTGAAGGAAAAGGTCCTCGCGGCGCATCGCGCGGGCATGAAGCTCGTGATCCTGCCTGACGAAAACAAGAAGGATATCCGCGACATCCCGCAGGTCGTGCGCAACGCCATCAAGCTCGTAACGGTCAAGCACATGGACGAGGTGATCCCGCTGGCGCTGGTGCGTGACATCACGCGGCCGGTCGGTGACAGCGCGCCGATCGATCCGCTGGCGGCGATCCTCGCCGGCACGGAAGAGGCCGAGACGCCGCCCAAGCCCGCGGTGCACTGAGCGAGTCGCAGGCTCGCTTCGCGCGCCTCCCCATCGGGGCCTCGAGCGCGCGGGCACCACACGCTGACTTCACCCATGGTGCCCCACCTTCAGGTGGGGTGCCTCGCGGGCACGACGAGCGGCTTCTGCGCCGCGGACGGTGTCGCTACTTCGTGGGCGAGGTCGGGCGATCGACCTTCATGACGTCGAACGGAAAGCCCAGCAGCCCGGACGGGTAGCGCACCGTCATCACCGTCCAGACGTCGCGGGCGTGCACGGGCACCGCGAAGTTCGGGCGGTTCTTCAAGACGCCATCGATCCAGATACGGATCTCGGTGGGCTGGAGATAGCTCGTCTGCGTGTCATCCCAGACGTGGAAGCCGACCTTGTAGACCCGCTCGGGGATGGGGTGATCCAGCGCGATGACCTCGGGGCCGTAGCCCGTGTCGTCGCGCCGCAGGAGGCGCGCGACCGGGGCCGGGCCCTCGGGCGTGGCGACGTCGGCCGACCAGGTCGGGCTCGGGTTGTGCCAGGCGCAGTCGAGGACTGAGTCGAAGTAGCCGTCCTTGTCGCCGTCCTTGTCGAGGTCGAGGCCGACGGCGTCAGGGTCGAGGAGGTGGAGGTCGAGGTCAGCGCCGCGGTTGGGGTCGTCGGTGTTGTCGTTCCAGATGAGCTCGAGGTGGACGGCCGCGGTCGGGACGAGGTTCAGCTCGACCTCGGCGGGGTCGCAGGCGCGGCGGCCGAGCGCGTCGCGGACGTCGAGCGCGATGCGGTACTTGCCGGCCAGGGACGCCTCGAGCGTGGCCTCGGCCGTGGTCGCCTGGCGCAGGGGCTCGATGAAGCCGTTGGGCGCCGACACGAGGGTCCAGGACCAGATGACCGCGTCGCCCGTCGAGTCCTTGGCCGAGAGGTGGAGCGTCGTGGGCGGCGCGGGGCTCAGGCCCTCGGCGACGGTGATCACCGCGCACGGCGGCACCGGGTCCCGGACCTCGACGGCGGTGTCGGCCGTGTCGAGCGGGGTCGTGTCGACGGTGGTGTCGAGCGGGGTCGTGTCGAGTGAGGTCGTGTCGGCTGCGTCGACGGGGTCCGTCTCCGCGTGAGCCGTGTCGGCCGTGTCCCCCTGCCCTGCGTCCGAGGTGTCGGCGTCCGCAGCGTCGGGCTCGGTCACGTCGCTGGCGTCCGACTCGGAGAGATCGAGAGGGACGACGTCGAGGTCGACACGCGTGTCCGACGACCCGGAGTCGGAGTCACCGCACGCGGCGAAGCACAGGAGAGAAGACAGGATGACGGCGCGCATGGCTCGCGCATAACAGTCGCCTCGGCCGCTGTCCATGCGGGG
>JAEUKJ010000208.1 GCA_016792665.1 Deltaproteobacteria bacterium
CGTAGGCTTCGCGCATGTCGAGGGTCTCTTTGCGCATGCCGATGACGCGCCCGAGCCACGAGTAGCCGGCGACGAGATCGGTGCCGTCGTCGAGGGCGACGCTGCGCCGCACCGCCATCCAGGGAAAAGGCGTCGCCCGCGCGAGCGACGGGACTTCGTAGCGCGAGCCGCCGTGGATGCCGACGACCGTCAGGCTTTCTCCCGAGAGCGACACCGCCTTGGCGGTGACGAGCTGGGTGGAGACCGCGCTCGCGCCATCGCGATCCAGGGTGCCCCCGAAGGGGCCGAAGGCGACCCCCAGGCGGTCGTCGCGGCTCGGGTCGACATCGATCGAAGTCAGGCCGTCGCGCAGTCCGATCGCGTGGGCGCCACTCACGGGGCGGTGGGGATCGGCCACGTCGAGGCGCCAGCGCTCGACGAAGGCCCCGGTGGTGACGAGCTCACCCGGGCGCGTCGGGTCCCACGCGACGAGCCTCGCTCTCCGCGGCAGCGCGGTGAGGCGCGCGAGATCGGGCAGCGTCGCGATCTGGATCGGATCGCCCTCGCCCGCGACGGCGACAAAGCGCCCATCGGGCGAGACGGCGAGCACGCGCACCATGCCGTCGACGAGGGCGCTCGAGGTGACGAGGGTCCCGTCGCGCGCGACGACCGCGACCTCGCCCTTGATGGTCCCGAGCACCAGGCGCTCTCCGAAGGAGGCCATGCGGACGGCTTCTCGCTCGGGCGCGCTGAACGCGGTCATGACCGGCGGGAGGGCGGCGTCTTCGTCGCGGGCGTTGGAGGTATCGGCGCGCGTCGCGTCCGGCTCGGAAAGGGACCGCTCCAACCCTTCGTCACCCCAGAGGTAGAGCGAGCCGTCCTTGCAGAGGGTCGCCTCGAAGGCGGCACCCGATGCCGCGAGCACGACCGCGGAGTGGAGGCCGCCCAAGCAAGCGCGCACGGACTTCAGCGCGCGCAGGTCGAGGTCGAGAAGCGCGCTGTAGCCAGCGCTCTCGAAGAGGATCCGATCGCCGCGCTGGCCGGTCTTGCGCGTGAAGTTGATGGGCGAGCGCACGCGCAAGATCTCCTTGCCGTCGAGATCGAACGCGACCACCTGGCGGTTCGACGCGACTCCGACCCCGTTCGCCGCCAGACGTGCGAGCTGGACGGGCATCTGTCGGGTCCAGAGCAGCGACGCCTCCGCGCCGATCCGATACAGGCTCACGCTGTCGGCGGCCACGCACAGGAGGAGGCGCTTCTCGGGGTCGACCTCCGAGGTGGTGCACGGAGCGCGCACGCGATCGGTGAGCGTCACCGAGGTCGCCCCGAGCCCGGACAAGATCCCGCGCGCGTCGGGGTCCTCCGCGAGTCGCAGCGCATGGGCGGCCAGGACCTCGGCCTCGGGGCGCGCGCCGTCCTGGGCCAGGCGCCGCGCCTCACCGACCAGCGCGCGACCCAGCATGAGATCGGATCGGCCCAGCGCCGTGCGCGTCGCGGCCTCGGCCTTCTCTGCCACGGCCCGTTCGCGGCCGACGTCGACGACATAGAAGGCGGTGAGACCGAGCGCCAGGGCGAGGCCGACGAGTGCGACCGTGATCGGCACGCGATACGCGCTGACGAAGCGCCGGAACAGCTCGCCCGGCCGATAGGCATAGGCGGCGACCCGACCGCCATCGAGGAAGCGCGCGAGGTCGGCGGCGAAGGCGCGCGCGTCGGGGTAGCGCGCCTCGGGACGCGGCGCCGTGGCGCGCTCGATGATGGCCACCAGCTCGGGGGCCAGCGCGCAGCCACGCGCCACACCCTGGCCCGGGGCCGCCCGCGGGCTCGCGCCCACGTCGCTGGGCGCAGAGGTCGCGCCGAGTCCACCGGGCGTGAAGATGCGCTCGAGGATCTTGCCGAGGCCGAAGACATCGGAGCGGCGATCGGCCGCGAGGCCTTGCTCCTGCTCGGGGCTCATGAAGCCGGGCGTCCCGGCGCGACCCGTCTCGAAGCCGGCCAGCGCGCGCCTCACGCCCTCGGGAATGGGATCGTCGGCCTCGGCCAGCACAGTCGCCAGCCCCCAGTCGACGACCTGCGCCTCGCCGAAGTCGCCGATCATGATGTTGGCCGGCTTCAGGTCGCGGTGCACCACGCCGCGATGGTGCGCGTAGGCGACGGCCTCGGCCGCGCGCTGCAGCGACCGCGCGAGGGCGGCGCGACGCTCGCAATCGGCGCCGCGCAAGATCTCGGCAAGCGACCGCCCGCGCACGACCCGCATCGCGAAGAAGGCCTCGCCGTCCTTGCCAAAGCCCATGTCGTGCACCGGCACGATCCCCGGGTGCTCGAGCTGGGCCAGGATGCGGGCCTCGCGCAGGAGGCGTGCGTCGCCGCGCTTCCAGGCGATGTCACGCAGGAGGCGTCGGTCGTGGACGAGCTCGACCCGCCCCATGCCGCCGGTCCCGATGATGCGCGCGACCTGGAAGCGATGCGCGTCGAGAGCTTCGGGCTGGGCCGGATGGATGGCCATCCCCTCGCTCTCGGCGATCGAGCCTGGGTCGTAGCCGCTCTCGAAGTCGACGCTCACGCCGTCGTCGAGGCTCTCCGGGCCCTCGCTCGCGAGGTCGTCCACCTCGGAGCGCGGTCCCTCGGAAGGCTCGGCGGGCGAGCTCACAGGCGGTCTTCGAGCGTATCGCCGGGACCGAGGACGAGCTCGACGTGGCCGCTGCGCGTCGCGTGGACGAGGTCGCGCACGCGCGCCTCTTTGAGCTTTCTCCGCAGGCGCCCGATGCTCGAGTCTCAGCGTTCGCGCAGGACGTCCTCGCCGACCGCGTCGCGACCCCAGATGATCTTGGCGATCTCCTGCCAGGCGATGGGCGCGCGGACGGCCGCCAGCTCCGAGATGATGCGCGCGCCGATGCCGTCGAAGGTGATGCGGTGGGGGCCGGCGATGACGTGGACGGTGTCGTAGTTCAGGATGAGGTGCAGCGGGGCGCCGACCTCGGAGCTGTTCTCGGTCGGGGCGCGCGTGAGCTCGGCGATGGGGATCGCCAGGATGCGGAAGACGCGACCGAGGACCTCGATCTCGTCACCGGCCACGACCTCGCGCGAGGGGCCGTCGCCGACCCGTGCATTCAATCGGGTCCCGGTGCTCCAGAGGAAGGCGTCGGCCTCGGGCTGGAAGCCGGTCAGGACTTCGGGCACCGGGTGCGCGCGCAGCGACGTCACTGGCGCGACGACCGTCGGCGGCAGGCCCTCGGTCGACACCCCAGGCACCATCGGCGGCAGCGCGACCTCCTCCACGATGAGAGGCTTCCGCGACGCCAGCAGGATGCGCAGCCCCGGCTTCAGCGCGATCTGCGCGTGGGCCTTGCCGTCGACACTGAAGCGCCCGCGCAGGGCCAGGAGCCGCAGCTCGCCCGAGCGCAAGGACACCATCGCGTGCGCCTCGGAGATGTGTGGCTCACTGAGGCACAGGGCCGCTCTCTCCGAGCGACCGATGAGGTCTCCCGGGACGAGCTCGACTTGCTTGCCGCATGGCAATCTCAATCGGACAAAGGGATGCATGGCCCGCATCGAGGGTGGGTGACGCCCCTCGCACGCAATGTCGAACGAGGTTCACGCTCGCGTCAAGTCATGGCTCGTGAAGCACCTCGGTGACGTTTCTCATGTTCACGCGCGTGCGCCCCGCGCACGGCAACCGCAGCGCCTACCCCCGCGATCGCCATGTCGAATCTCGGTGATCTTCTCACACAGAAAAGCCGGTGGACCGCCCCGCGGCGGCCCACCGCACGTGATCGAGTACAATTGCGGGAGACTCGATCACGGATCTCGCAGACACGGCGCCAGCGACACACGCCACGCGACCGCGCCGGCTCAGAGAACATGCCCAGCGCGCACGCGGCAACGAGAAGCCGCGCCCCGTCCGACCGAGAACGGATCGACCGTGCGCGATCCGTTCTCCAACGGACGTCCTCGCTTCGCGGCTTGCCGCGCCGAGTCGCTCGGCGCTGAACTGGGGCTGCGGTCCGGAAGCCGCATCTCGGCGACGCGCCAGGCCTTCTGCGTTCATCCCCCCCGACGATGCGCTGCGGGGCCGCACTCGTGCCGTCACTTTCGCTCGCCGGGAGCCCCTCATGCGACTCGCCCTCTGCGCCTTCGGCGCGCTTTCGCTCGGCGCGTGCTTCGGCACGTCCGAGCCCGCCGACCTCCCCAAGCTCACCGTCGCAGTCGCGCCGCTCGACCTGCCGGGCGTGACCGACGCCTGCTACGATCTCGCCGCGTGGAACCGCGCCACTCCCGACGCCCCCAACGCGGCACTGGTGTGGTCTCAGACCGCGATCTGCGCCTCGCAGTACGGTGCCGAGGGCGGCGTCCGCTTCACCGGCATCTGCGACGCCGAGGCACCTGGCGAGGGCCACCGCAACGCCGTGCGCGTCGTCCTCGCGAGCCTCCTAGCCGGCCAGGGCGAACTCGTCGACGGACGCGACTACGTCAACCCGTGCCCGGCCCCGACGCCCACCTCGAACGACAACGGCTGCGTCCTCGTCGCCGACTGCACAGCGAACCAGGACACGCGCATCACCTTCGACCTCGCCGTGATGCGCCAGTCCGCCGTCGGCTTCTTCGACACGGTGGTCCGCTTCGACGACGTCTTCTGCGCCGCCAAGCTCGACTGCGTCGACGAGGACGACGCCCCCCTCACCTACCTCCACGACCCCCTCACCCAGCAGGACGGCCCGACCGCGGTCCTCGGCTTCACCTGCGTGAGCGGCGCCCCCGCGCGGCCCGTCAGCATGTACCTCGACGACGTCGTCGTGACCTGCACGAAGCCCGGTGCCATCGGCTATCCGCACGTCGCGCGCGTCGACCCGAGCGACGGCCCGGGACATGCGACCCCGCACCAAGACGGTGCCACCACCCCACCCATCCTCTTCGGTGCATCGATCGATCGCGGTGACGCCTTCGAGGGCGGCCTCTTCTGGAACGTCCTCCTCGGCATGCGCCCGAACCCTGGCGAGACCTGCACGCTGACTGCCCGCGGCACCGCCTCGAAGGCGCCCCTCACGGCCGCCACGACGCCGGCCGGCGCGCGCTATCCGCTCGTCACCTGGGATGTCCCGCTCTCGACCGAGGGCGCACGCACCTGCACGCGCCACCCGCTGCTCGGCGGCAACGGGGTCGCCACCGCGTACACGCGACTCGACGCCCCTGTGACCCTGGCCCACACCTTCCTGGCGTGCCCGACCGGCGATGTCTGCGACGACGGGATCGTCGCCACCATCGACGACCAGTGCCTCGGCGCGACCCTCGGGTGCCACGGGACCTACTGCATCGGCGCCGCGTGCAGCGGCTCCGCACGCTCGGCCTCGGGCTCACCGGGCGCGCGCGTGAGCCTCGAGGGCGCCTCGTTCGACGTGCCCGCGAGCGGCCCTGCGATGTCGATCGCCTCGACCACGTTCACGCCTCCCAGCGAGACGCGCGACGGCGTGCCGCTCGAGGCCCGCTCCCCGGTCTATGAGTTCCTGCCCGCCGGGACGACATTCGTGACCCCGATCACGGTGTCGCTCACGACCGGCACCCTCGCCGACGTCACCGTCTTCACCTCCGTCGATGGCGCCACCTGGGACGAGGTCCCCGACGTCACCCTGACCGACGGCGTCGCCACCTTCGAGACCAGCCACTTCAGCTACTACGTCTTCGGGACGAACCTGTGCTCGGGCAAGGTCGCGGGGGCCTATTGCTCGGCCGCCCCCGGCACCTGCGCCGACGCGGGCTATTGCCAGTTCGCCGGCAGCGGCTGTCGCGCGCTCATCCGGACCGCGGGCACCACGTGCCGCGCCCTCACCGGCCCGTGCGACGCGATCGAGGTCTGCGATGGGTCGTCCAGGAACTGCCCGAGCGACGTCAAGGCCAGCGCCGGCACGACCTGCCGCGCCGCGGCCGGGGCCTGCGATGCGCCCGAGGTGTGCAACGGCAGCGCGGTCTCGTGTCCGACGGACATCAGGCTCACGTCGACCACGACCTGTCGCCCCGCAGCGGGCTCCTGCGACGTGGCCGAGACCTGCAGCGGCACGCTCCCCACCTGCCCGGCCGACGCGTTCGTGCCCGCCACGACGAGCTGCAGCGACGGCAACGCGCTGACCATCCACGACGCCTGCAACGGATCCGGCCAGTGCGTCGGCGTCCTCGATGCCGATGGCGATGGCTACGACGTCACTGTCGACTGCGACGACGCACGCGCCGACGTCCACCCCGGTGCTGCCGAGATCTGCGGCAACCATCGCGACGACGACTGCGACGGCACCGCCAACGGCTGCGACTGGACGGGCGTGCACGACGTCTCCGCGTGCCAGGCCAAGGTCATCGGCGCGGGCACGAACCACGTCCTCGGCTATGGCTTCAACGCGACCGGCGACATCAATGGCGATGGCAAGGCCGACCTCGGGATCGGCGCGCTGCACGACACCACCAGCCTCCCGGGGCACACCAACGCGGGCGACAAGCTCGGCGAGGTCTACCTCGTCGACGGTCGCGTGAACGGGCACTACGTGGTGTCCGATCCGACCGCGCTCGGGCTCACCCTCGGCAAGTACAAGAGCGGGGTCACCGGCGACCGCTTCGCGACCCACCTCGACGTCGCCGACATCACGGGCGATGGCGTCGTCGACCTCGTCGTCGGCGCGCACAATACGCGCGTCTCGCACGCGTCGTGCGCCGATGGGCGCGTCTTCGCGTGGTCGGGCCCGCTCGCGACGACGACCTTCCGCACGCCGGCCCAGGCGGTCGCGACCATCACCGGCCTCGGCATCTTCCGCTCTCCGGTCGACAACCTGAACTACTGCGAGAATGACAACCTCGGCTATCGCGTGTCCGCGGGCGACGTCACCGGCGATGGGCAGGTCGACATCATCGCGGGCTCGGGCTGGACCTGGTCCAAGGGATCCCACAACGCGGCCTACGTCTTCTCGGCGCCGTGGTCCAACACGATGAGCGCCAGCGCGGCCCGGACGAGCCTCCAGCCGTCCATCCCCGAGGCCAGCAACTGGGCCTTCCAGCATGTCGCGTGGGCCGACCTCAACGGCGACGGCAAGGGCGACCTCTTGCTCGGCAATATCGGCGACGACGGCGCCGCGACCGACGCCGGGGCCCTCTACGTGTTCTACGGGCCGGTCGCCGCGGGCAGCGTCGACCCTGCCGCGGCCGACGCGATCATCCGCGGGCCGATCGCCGGCGCACTGCTCGGCGTGGTCTTCGGGCACTACTCGACCGATGACTTCAACGGGGACGGCTACAACGATCTGCTCGTCGGCGCGTTCGGCGCGACCTACGTGGGCGCGACCGCGGGCGCGGTCTATCTCTTCTACGGTCCGATCGCAGGCGCCTACACGACGGCCGATGCGGACGCGACCTGGTACGGTAGCACGGCCTCGGGCGAGGCGGCCGACGCCGGCACGGCGGGAGACTTCAACGGTGACGGCGTGACCGACATCGTGATCGGCTCCGACGGCTCGAACTTCGGCGGCTCGCGCCGAGGCGCTGCCTATA
>JAEUKJ010000215.1 GCA_016792665.1 Deltaproteobacteria bacterium
GCGGTCGGTCTTGGCCGTCGCGGCGACCGTCTTGGCCTCTTGCAGCGTGGCGAGCTCACGGTCGGTCTCGGCGTTGCCGGCCGCCCCCTGCATGACCCCGATGAGCTGCGAGCCATAGCTCTGCGCGAGCACGGTCAAGGCGCTCCCCGGGTCCGCCGCCGCGCCCTCGGGCATCGGTGCCGGTCCGCCGGCATCGGCACCCGCGTCTTTCTTCTTCGCAGCCGGCGCCATTCCTGGCGCACGTGTCCCAGCGACGTCTTGTCCCATGGCCATCTCGCTGTCTTGTGAGGCCGACCCGGCGGAAAGATTACTCGACCCGGGTCCCGGCGTAAAGCATCGGCTCGATCCCCCGCGGGTCCGCGTCCCGCGCCACTGCGGCGCTCCGACCCGACGCTGCCGACCCGCGGCGCCGAGCGACTCGTCGGAAGCGTCGACTTCTGGCATCTTGCTCGCGCCATGGAACCCAACCGCCCCGATGACCTCGCGCTCCGCCACCTCCGGGCCGAGCTCGACCACCTCCGCGCCCTCCTGCAGGGACACCTCCGCCGCATGCAGCGCGAGGGCCTCCTGCCCCCGCCCGATGCGCGCTTCCCCGGCACGACCATCTCTCCGCCCGAGGTCGAGGCCCGGCTCTGGCAGGCGGCGGTGCGACCCGATCTGTTGCTCGGCATCCTCGATGTGCAGGCCCAGGCCGAGATCGAGCGCACCGACTCCATCCGGAAAGACCTCGCCCAGAGCTTCCCCGACCTGCCTCTGCTGCGCATCCGGCGCGCCTTCCAGCTCACCGACGAAGAGCTCACGGTCCTCCTCCTGTCGATCGCTGCCGACTTCGACCCGACCCTGCCGCGCCTCTTCGGCTATCTGCACAACCACTTCGAACGCCAGTACGCGACCTTCCAGATCCTCACCGACTGCCTCCGCCCGAGCCTCGAGGCCGTGTCGCTGCGCTGGATCCTCGACCCCGAGAGCGCGCTCCTGTCGAACGCGCTCTTGCGCCTCGACGGCAAGAAGGAACACGTCCCGATCTCGCACCGCGCGATGCTCGCCGACCCGCGCATCGTCCGCTATGCCGAAGGCTTCGGCGGCCTCGACGAGAAGCTCGGCGGCGTGGCCCGACTCGAGCCGGGCCTCGACCCCAAGGCGCACCCGGCCATCCTCTCGCCGCGCGACGAGACCACCCACCAGGCCCTCATCCGCCAGTTCGTCGGCTGGAACAGCGCAGAGGCAGAGCCCGCGCGCGGCCCGACCCCGATTCTCTATTTCCGCGGACCCGCGGGCGTCGGCAAGCACACCTGGTCACGCACCGTCGCGCACACCCTGGGCCTCGATCACCTGCGCGTCGATCTGGTCGCGCTGACCTCCGAGTACGGCGGCCTCGAGGCCGGCCTGCGCATCGCGCTGCGCGAGGCGCGCCTGCAGAACGCGATGCTGTGTCTCGACGGCTGGGCCCGCCTCATCGAGCCGCCGCGCCTGGACGACCTGCCGTCCCGCAAGGACCAGGGCCCGCGCCTCGAGGCCTCGCGCATCCTCCAGCGCGTCCTCGGCAAGACGCCGATCCCGTTCGCGATGACGACCGACGACATGGTCGCCGAGCTGCCCTCGCTCGACCGCCCCGTGAAGGTCATCGAGCTCCTCATGCCGGACCTCACGGCCTCGATGGCACTCTGGAAGCACTTCCTGCCGCGCGATCGCCAGAAGGCCGTGGGGCTCACGACCAAGCGCCTCGCCCAGTCCTTCCGCCTGACCCCCGGCCACATCCAGGAGGCCATCGACGAGGCCCTCATCGAGCTCGGGGCCGACGGCGCGGTCTCGTACGAGGCCCTCTCGGGCGCCATCAAGCACCAGACCCGACACCGCCTCGGCGAGAATGCCAAGCTGGTCGTCGCGGACTACGCCTGGAGCGACCTCGTCGTCCCGCCCGATGTCGACCTGCAGATGCGCGAGCTGGTCGGCCGCTGGCGCAGCAAGTCCCTGGTCTTCGAGACCTGGGGCCTCGGCAAGCGCTTCGCCACGGGCCAGGGCATCTCGGTCCTCTTCGAGGGGCCGCCCGGCACCGGCAAGACCATGGCGGCGTCCATCATCGCCAAAGAGCTCGACCTCGACCTCTACCAAATCGATCTCTCGAAGGTCATCAATCGCTATATCGGCGAGACCGAGAAGAACCTCGCGCGCATCTTCGACGAGGCCGAACGGTCGCGCGTCATGTTGCTCTTCGATGAGGCGGATTCGTTGTTCTCGAGCCGCACCGAGGTCAAGTCCGCCAATGACCGATATGCCAATCTCGAGGTCAATTACCTCCTGCAGCGGGTCGAGCACTTCACCGGCATCGCCATCCTGACGACCAACTTTCCGACCGCCCTGGACGAGGCCTTCCGGCGTCGAATCGCCATGCGCGTGACCTTCCCGAAGCCGCAGATCGAAGAGCGCAAGCGCCTCTGGGAGTCGATGCTCACCAACCGCACCATCATGGCGCCGAAGATCGACCTCGAGGACCTCGCCTACGAGTTCGAGCTCGCCGGCGGCCACATCAAGAACGCGGTCCTGCGCGCGGCCTTCATCGCCGCCACGCGCGGCTGCCTCATCGATCAAGAGCTCTTGCGCATCGCCGCGCGCATCGAGCTGAAGGAACAAGGCCTCCTCGTCCACGGCAGCCCTTACGACGAGCTCCGCGCGCGCGAATGAAGGGAACCGGAGGACGGGTCAGGCGGGGTCGGCAGGGCGCGACGCCGCTTGGCTCGCATCCCCGGCCTGGGCCGCTTCGATGAAGGCGTCCATCTCGACGACGAAGCCGTGGCGTGCCGCGGTCTGCTCGGCCGTCTCGTGCGAGACGTGGCCGCGGATGAGGGCCACGAGCGTCGCGTCCACGCCGACCACGCCCAGCACGAACACGTTGGCCACGACGCCGATGAGCGGGGCGATGGCGTCGAGCGGGTTCAGCTTGAAGGTCGAGACGATGTCGATGAGCCCGATGATGAGGAAGAGGGCGCCGACGCCGTTGAAGGCCAGGGTGGCCATGCGGGTCTGGTGGATGGTCGTGACCGCGGTCGCGAGGTCGGTCGGGCGCGCGAGGCGACGGCCGGCTCGGATGAGGAAGATCGGGGCCGCGAGGAAGGCAAACAGCGAAAGTGCCATCAAGCCGCCGCCCGCCATCTGATACGGCATCGACATCACGACGAAGAGCAGCAGGAGGTAGAACGGCGTCGCCAGGAGGACGAGCCACCCGGGCGCGCTCGCCCCGGGGAAGAGGACCTTGGCGGTCATCGCGGCGCGCAGCACACCGGGCACCAACGACAGGGCCTTCGGGGCGAGCCCGATGACCGCGGACAAGGCACCGAGCACGCCCAGCGCGGCCTCCTGCCCGCCTCCCCGGCCCAGCGACCGCAGCGGGAAGAGCGCGATGAGGAACGGCACGACGAACGCGATGATCCACGACCAGAACAGGATCTTCCGCGAGCGGGCCCACACGTCCCAGCGCCGCCAGGCCGTGAAGACCCCGATGCAGAGGCCGATGTTGGCGAGGGTCGCCATGAACGCCAGGCCGGAGATCTCGCTCGAGGCGCCTTCGCGCCCCATGTCGATGAGGTCGCGGATGAGGTGGACGAGGGTCGCCGGCAGGAGGAAGACGAGCGCCGCGAACAGCGCCCCGCGCCGCCACAAGAGCGCCTTTCGCAGCGGCTCGGAGCCGCCATGGATCTGCTCGATCTCGATGGCGGCGTGCTCATCGGGGAGGAGCTCACCGGGCTCGAGATCGGTCCGAAAGGCGCGCTTGATGAGCGCGTTGAACATCGACGGCGCGACCGGCGCGGGCGCGCGAGCCACGCGGATCACGGGCAGCTCGGTCTCGGTCTTCGACAGATCGTCGGACATGCGTCAGGCCCTGGGCCAGAAGCGGCCGTTCTCCCCTCCCGCCGCGGCCATCTTGCGGAGCAGCTCGGGCGCCTTCCAGCGCGCCGACGCCGCGCTCGCCGGATCTTCGGCCGCGAACGCGTCGAGCTTCGCCACCACGTTGGCCACACCACGCCGGTCCATCCACGCCAGCGGGCCGCCCGAGCTCGGCGCGAAGCCGATGCCGAAGATGGCCCCGACCTCGGCGTCACGCTTGTCGCGGAGGATCCCCTCCTCGAGGCAGCGCGCGACCTCGAGCACCTGGATGTACATGAGCCGATCGGCGATGTACGCGATGCCGGTCTTGGCCGGCTTGGCGGCGACCAGAGCCGCGAGTCCCGGCCAGATGCGTCGCTCGCCGGCGCCGGCCTGGGGATAGTCGTAGAAGCCCGCGCCGTGCGCCTTGCCGAGACGCTGGTGTTGCTCGACCAGGGTCTTGAGGAGCTTCACGCCCGGGATGTCCGACACGTTCTGCCCGAGGTAGCGCTCGCGCTGGAGGATGCCGTGGTGGCCGAGCTTCAGGGTCACCTCGTCGAAGACCTTCAGCGGCGGCACGACCATGCCGACCTGCTTGGCGGCCTGCTCGACCAGCACGGGGTCGTGACCCTCGGCCACGAGCTGTACGGCCTCCATGAGGTAGGTCCCGAAGACGCGGCTCGTGAAGAAGCCGTAGCCGTCGTTGACCACGATGGGCACCTTGCCGAGCAGCTTCGTGAACGCCAGGCAGCGCGCGACCGTCTCGTCGCTCGTCGCCTCGCCGCGGATGATCTCGAGGAGCGGCATGACCTCGACCGGCGAGAAGAAGTGGAGGCCGATGAAGCGGTCGGTCTTCGCCGAGGCCTTGGCGAGGTGCGTGATGGGGATCGCCGAGGTGTTCGACGCCCAGATGCCGCGCGCGCTCAAGAGCGGCTCGAGCTCGCGCGTGACCGCGTGCTTGACCTCGTCGTTCTCGACCACCGCCTCGATGATGAGGTCCGAGCCCGCGATGGGCGCGGTCTCGAGGGTGAAGGTGATGCGCCCGAGGAGGCTCGCGCGCGCCTCGGCCGAGAGGTGCTTCTTCTTGGCGAGCTCCGCCTCGCAGTGCTTCCTGCCGGCGGCGAGCTGGGCCTCGTTGATGTCTTTCAACACCACCGTCAGCCCCTTGTCCGCGCAGATGAAGGCGAGCCCCGCGCCCATCATGCCGGCCCCGAGGATGGTCACCTTCTGGATGCCCATGTCCTCACCCGCGCCCAGCGCAGGCAGGCCCTCGGCCTTCAGCGCGGCGTTGCGGTGGTACCAGAAGGTGCGGATCATGTCCTTCGAGGTGTCCGAGATCGCGCACTTCACGAACCAGCGCGACTCGACCTCGAGGCCGCGCTCGAACTCGAGGACCGAGCCCTCCTGGATGGCACAGATCGCCGCCTCGACCTGCGGCATCGTGTTGCCGACCTTCTTGTAGAGCATCGCGCACGCCACCATGAAGATGTTGCGCGCGTCCTGGCTGGTCGGGGCCGGGGCCGGGAACTTGAAGCCCTTGTCGTCCCAGGGCTGCTTGGCCTTGGGGTTGGCGAGGATCCAGGCCTTGGCCGCCGCATAGAGCGTGTCGCGGTCGGGGAAGAGCTCGTCCACCATGCCGAGCTGCTTGGCCTTCGGCGCGCGCACCGGCTGGCCCTGGGTGATGTGTTCCAACGCCTTCTGGACGCCCACGATGCGCGGCAGGCGCTGCGTACCGCCGGCCCCCGGGATGACGCCGAGCGAGACCTCGGGGAGGCCGATCTGCACGCCGGGGTCGTCGATGGCGAAGCGGCGATGCGTGGCCAGCGCGAGCTCGTAGCCGCCGCCCAACGCCGAGCCCGTCAGCGCGCCGACGACCGGCACGCCCATCGTCTCGAGGCTGCGGAAGATGCCGTTCAGCCCCTTCACGTAGTCGAAGGTCGCCTGCGGATCGCGCATCGGATAGAGGCTGTCGATGTCGGCGCCGACGCAGAAGTTCTTGTGCGCCGTTCCGAGGATGACACCCTTGAGACCCGCTTGGGACTTGGCCCAGGCGATGGCGTCGACCAGGCCCTCGGCGAAGGTGCGGTCCACCTTGTTGGTCTTGCCTTCCATCGCGAGGAGCAGCGTGGCGATGCCACTCTCGGCCTCGAAGCTACACTCGAACGCGGCATTCTTGTGAGTCGTCATGTGATGATCTCCAGGTTCCGATACGGCAGGTCGCTCGAAAAGTGGCCAGATGCAAGGAGCCCTCTTTCCGAGCGACGCCGCAGATGGCCGCTTTCCCGCGGCTGCTAGACTCGTTCGATGATGGTGGCGATGCCCATGCCGCCGCCGATGCACAGCGTGATGAGGGCGGTGGACTGGCCCTTGCGCTCGAGCGCATCCAGAGCGGTCCCGAGCAGCATCGCGCCGGTCGCGCCGAGCGGGTGCCCGAGTGCGATGGCCCCACCCTCCGGGTTGACCTTGGCGTGGTCGACGCCGAACTCCTGCATGAACATGAGCGGCACCGAGGCGAAGGCCTCGTTGACCTCGAAGTGGTCGATGTCGCCGATCTCCATGCCCACCTTCGCGAGCGCCTTGCGCGTCGCCGGGAGCGGCCCGGTCAGCATGATGATGGGGTCGGCGCCGGCCAGTGCGACGCTCTTCACGATGGCGCGCGGGCGCATGCCGAAGCGCTCGCCCGCGGCCTTCGAACCGACCAGCACGGCGGCCGCGCCGTCGACGATGCCCGACGAGTTGCCGGCGTGGTGCACGTGACGGATGTGCTCGACCTCGGGGTAGGTCTTCTTGGCGAGGTCGTCCAGGGCGAAGTTCTTGCCGAGCATCTCGAAGGCGGGCTTCAGCTTGCCGAGCCCTTCGAGGGTCGTGTCGGGGCGGACGTGCTCGTCCTTGTCGAGGATGACGAGCCCGCTCTGATCCTTCACGGGGATGACCGAGCGATCGAAGAAGCGGTGCTCCCAGCTGTTGGTGGCGCGGCGCTGCGACTCGAGGGCGAAGCGGTCGACGTCGTCGCGCGAGAAGCCGCGGATGGTCGCGATGAGGTCGGCCGAGATACCCTGCGGCACCGTGTTCAGGAGGAGCTCGGTCTGCGGGTCCATCATGGCGCCGCCGTCCGAGCCCATCTCGACGCGCGACATCGACTCGACGCCGCCGGCCACGACGAGGTCGTGGAAGCCCGAAGCGACCATCGCGGCCGCGTGGTTGACGGCCTCGAGACCCGAGCCGCAGAAGCGGTTCAGCGTCACGCCCGGGGCGTCGAGGTCGTAGCCTGCGACCAGCGCCGCGGTGCGCGCGATGCACTGACCCTGGTCCCCGCTCTGCGTGACGCAGCCCATGACGACGTCGTCGACGTAGGCCGTGTCGATGTGGTTCCGGTCGCGCACGGCCTCGAGACAGCGCGCGAGGAGGTCCACGGGGCGCACGACGTAGAGGGAGCCGTTGGATTTGCCGCGCCCACGCGGGGTGCGGACGGCGTCATAGATGTAGGCGGTCATGGACTTGCCTCTGGTCGATGAGGGGATGGTCTCCCCCGGGCCGCGCCAGGGCGCGGAGCCGGGGGTGGCCCCGAAGGGGCCGGGGGTATGATCAATGTATGCCCTTGCGCTTCCGGCAACGGGCGTCGAGGCGCGCGGCGCGGTCCTCGGTGATGCCGAGCTTCTGCGCGAGCTCGGCGATCTGGGCGTGCTCGGCGCGGTTCATCTTGCCGTCGGCGTACGCGCTCTCGAGGGCCTGGTCGAGGATGTACTCCTTGGCGAGCTCGAGGCCGCGGGCCTGGTCCTTGTCTGAGACGCCGAGGGCCTTGCCGAAGAACGCCAGCTTCTGCGCCTCGGCCGGCGCGAAGTCCTGGTCCGAGACGGCCATGGCCGCGGCGAGCAGCCACATGACGTGGCGGGCG
>JAEUKJ010000266.1 GCA_016792665.1 Deltaproteobacteria bacterium
AACAGGTAGGCGCGCGAGTCGCCCACGTGCGCGATGAAGCCGTAGGGACCGACGAAGGTCGCCGCGCACAGGGTCGTCGCGATGCGCCGCTCGCGGATGCCCTCCGACGCCTCGTGGACCGCGGCGTTGGCGTGCGCGAAGAGCGCCTCCAGGGCGCGACCGATGGCCAGGCGACTCGCGGAGCTCGGGTTGGCGAGCACGTCGGCGACCTTGGCCACGAGCTGCGGCGCCTGGTCCTTCAAGACCGTCAACGCGACGCGCGCCGGCTCGGGCCCGCCCGTCCCGTCGGCCACTGCATAGAGCGGCACCTTCGAGAGCGACAGGACGCCGTCCTCGTTGGACTTGCGCGCGCGTCCCACATCGGAGCGGAACACGGCGGACTTCAGGCGGACCGACGAAGGAGCCGAGGGCAGGGGGGACGCGACCATGTCTCGACAGTAGCCCTCACACCCGATGCGTGACAAGGCGCCCCGATGCCGCTAGGGTCGTCCCGACTGAATCGCCATTCATTCGTGTGCGGCGCCAATAAAAACAGTTGAAACAAACCCTTGCGAGACAGGTCGCGCATGACGAGCCCCTCCTCGAGCCCTCCCGCCCCCCTCCGCTGGACGGGCTCCGCCGACTACATCGCGTCCGAAGACCTCCAGCGCATCGTCAACGTGGCCATCGCGCTGCAGCGCCCGCTGCTTCTCCGCGGCGAGCCCGGCACCGGCAAGACGCTGCTCGCACGCTCCATCGCCGAGGGCCTGGCCCTTCCGCTGCTGACCTGGCACGTCAAGTCGACCACCAAGGCGCGCGAGGGCTGCTACGTCTACGACGCCGTGCAGCGCCTCTACGACTCGCGCTTCCAGGACAAGGACGTCTCCGACATCCGCCAGTACATCAAGCTCGGGCCGCTGGGGCAGTCGTTCTCGGCCGACGGCCGCGTGGTACTGCTCATCGACGAGGTCGACAAGGCCGACGTCGAGTTCCCCAATGACCTCCTCCACGAGCTCGACGCGATGAGCTTCGCCATCCCCGAGACCGGCGACATCGTCGCGGCCAAGACCCGCCCCATCGTCATCATCTCGTCCAACAACGAGAAGGAGCTCCCCGACGCCTTCCTGCGTCGCGTGGTCTTCCACTACATCGACTTCCCCGACGAGCCGCTCATGGCGAAGATCGTCGACGTCCACTTCCCGGGCCTCGACCGCGAGCTCTTGTCTCGCGCCATGACCCTCTTCTATCAGCTGCGCTCGGTCGAGGGGCTCCGCAAGAAGCCCTCCACCTCGGAGCTCATCGACTGGATCGCCGCGCTGCTCGCGCACGGGCTCGACCTCTCGCAGTCGACCGAGGACCTGCCGTTCATCGGCACCCTCATCAAGCGCGAGCGCGACCTCGTCGTCGCCAAGGACGCGCGTCGCCCGAAGAAGTGGCGCTGATGACGACCCGCACAGGGCCTGGCGAGCCCAGCCTGCCGGGTGCGATGGGTGCCGCCAGCGATCCGGTCGCCGCGAACGACCCGGACCCGGGCGCGAGTCCCGCTCGCGGCATGCTCTTCGGCAAGCTCTTCTACGGCCTCCGCGGGGCGGGCGTGAAGGTCTCGCCGACCGAGTGGATGGCGCTCATCGAGGCCATGGCCGACGGCCACCTCGAGCCGACCCTCGACGCCCTGTACGCGGTCGGCCGCGCGCTGCTCGTAAAGCACGAGGCCCACTTCGACACCTGGGACCAGGTCTTCGCGGCCACCTTCGGCGAGGCGGCGATGCCCGTGTCGCTGAAAGAGGAGCTCGAGGCCTGGCTCTCGTCACCGCTCGAGCGGCCCGGCCTCTCGGCCGACGAGCTCGCCCAGCTCGAGCGCCTGTCGCTGGACGAGCTGCGTCAGCGCTTCCTCGAGCGCCTCGAAGAGCAGAAGGAGCGCCACGACGGCGGCAACCGCTGGATCGGCACGGGCGGCACCTCGCCCTTTGGCAACAGCGGCAGGAACCCGGCCGGCATCCGCGTCGGCGGCGCGGGCGGCGGGCGCCAGGCCGTCCAGGTCGCCGAGGCACGGCGCTATCGCGACTATCGCAGCGACCGCATCCTCGACACGCGCTCCCTGGCCGTCGCGCTGCGCAAGCTCAGGCGGCTCGGCCGGAAGGACGGCGACCCCGAGCTCGACATCGACCAGACCATCGAAAAGACCGGCAAGAACGCCGGCGAGCTCGAGCTCGAGTTCGTTCCGCCGCGCGAGAACCAGGCCCGCGTCATGCTCGCCATGGATGTCGGCGGCTCGATGACGCCGTACACCCGCATGGTCGAGACCCTCTTCTCGGCCGCCTCGGCGCAGAACCACTGGAAGAAGTTCGAGTCGGACTACTATCACAACGGCCCGTATTCGCGCCAGTTCTCGAGCATGACCAGCGGCGAGAACGAGCCATCCGCCGAGCTCCTGAAGACGCGCCCGCCCGAGACCTTCCTGCTCATGATCGGTGACGCGAGCATGGCGCCGAGCGAGCTCCTCTCCGCGCACGGAGCCATCGACTGGTTCGAGCGCGCCGAGACCCCGGGCCTCGTGTGGCTCCATCGCCTGCGCTCGCACTTCACGCGCTCGGTGTGGCTGAACCCGATGGAACCCGCGCACTGGCGCGGCTACACGGTCGAGCTCATCGGACGTCTCTTCCCGATGTTCCCCCTGTCTCTGGAAGGGCTCTCGCAAGCGATCGACCACCTCGTGAGGAAGACCGCACCACCGCCGCCGCCCGCGCTCGACCCGCGCCTCATCCGCGACTAAGCTACGCGCACCTCTCACATCGCGCGGAGCTCCCCATGCGTCATTCCACCTTCGCGATCCTGTGCCTGCCTCTCCTCGCGCTGCCAGGGTGTCCCGACAGCGGCAACGAGGATCGCGACGCGGTGGCCGACGTCGTCTTCCCCGACGGCGAGGTCACGCCCGACAGCGAGGTCTCGTCGATCTCGAACGTGGTCGAGCTGTGCGACGCGCTGGCCCGTGTGCGATGTGCCCTC
>JAEUKJ010000276.1 GCA_016792665.1 Deltaproteobacteria bacterium
GGACGGCTGGCCCTCATCGGCTGGGTCTTCCTCGCGCTCGGCCTGGGCGGCGGCGTCTATCTCGGGGCCGCCACCCTGTTCCGCGTGAACGAGCTCGAGAGCCTGTTCGCGGCGCTCAAGCGTCGCTTCGCGCGCCGTCGCTGACCGTCGCTGACCGTCGCTGACGGGGCCGACTACTCGCAGCCCGCCACGGCGTCGTCGTTGGCGGCACACGATACGAGCGTGAACGACACCGAGCCGCGCGAGTACTCTTCCGGGTTCGGCGGACTGCACGTGCTCTGGCCGCTGGGTAGCGCCGCCCAGAGGACCGTCGCGGGGCCATCGATGCGGAGGCCGTCACAGCGGTTGCAGGCGACCTCCGGGTCGGTGCCGCAGACCCCCTCGCCGCAGGCACGCTCCATCGAGGAGCCGGCGTCGGCGCAGCTCGCGTTGTCGTAGCTGGTCTCCGCGCCGACGGTGATCGGCTCGGGCAGGGTGACTCCATACCGGGACGTCACTTGTCCGGTCGCCGACCACCAGATGCTCTCGCGCACGAACGGACCATCGCAATAGGACGCCTCGAAGCAGCCGGAGATGCTCGTGGGATCAACGACATACAGGTCGTCGCCGAGGTCGCAGAGCACCTCGGTCCCACCCACGCCCTGGGTCACGGGACATGGCGGTCCCGGCGTGCGCTTCCGGCGCAGCTTGACCTCGAGGTCTTGACCCGCGACGACGCTCACGACCTTGGGGCGCGCCTCGACCGGGGGCCCCTCGACCACGGTGACCGTCAACGTCAGCGTGCCCGCGTTGACCGTGTAGATGAACGGCAGGAGCTCGTCGTTTCGCACCACGCGCGTATAGGCTGTGTTGTCCGCACTGACCCGCACGCTCTTCGCGCCCGTGCGCCAGAAGTCGTCGAGGTCGAGGACGAGGTCCGCGCTCGCCACGAGGCCCGCGAGCGCGGCCCCGGGGACCTGCGGGTCGTTCCAGACCTCGCTCGTGCCAAGCGCGTCCAGGTCCAGCTCCGACACGATCCCATCATCGTTGAAGTCGAAGCGTGACCAGACCTCGGGCACCTCGTCGGACACCACGCCGTCCCGATTGTGGTCCCGCTTCTTGGTCGAGGTCGACGGGTCTCCGGCGATGAGGCCGTCGCGTTGCCCGCGGTCCCAGAGGATGGTGTCCCGCACGCGACGGAAGTCCGACATGTCGACCTCGCCGTCGCCACGGGTGTCGTCGAAGCGCCTCATGTCGAGCCCATCGACGGTACCGTCGTCGACGTCGAAGAGGGCCGCGAAGGCGCCTGGCAGGCGGCGCATCGCCTGTCCAGCGTCGATCTGCGGGGCCGAGCCGGCCTCCGAGGGGCGCGCCGACTCGACGAGAGCACTGCGGATCGTTGCGAGATCGGCATCGGGCGCGAAGGCCAGCATGTGCGCGATGAGGCCGGCCACCTGCGGCGAGGAGAACGAGGTCCCGGTCGGGCTGCGGTAGCCGGCGCTGGTGCGCGAGCACGCCGGCGTCGTGCAGACCGTGGTCGTGGTCACGGCCTCGCCCGGCGCCGACACGAGCCCGCCGACGGTGGTGAAGGTCGAGCGCACGGGCGGGGTCCCGACCGCGGTCGTCTTGACCGACTCGACGCAGACGACGTTGTTGGACTGCGCTTCGCTGGCGGCCCAGCAGAAGGGGTTGTTCCAGCGCACCTCGGGCCGCTCCCAGCGCGCGGCGTGAGCGAGCTGTTCGGGTGTTGCGCCCGGCGACACCTTGGCTTGATCCAGGCCGTCATTGCCGGCCGAGCTGACGATCATGACGGGCGCCGCGAGGTTCGCCAGGTGCTTGGCCATGCGGGCCGCGATGAGCCCCGCCTCGCGGACGATGCGCTGCTGGGCAGGGCGCTCGCTGGGCGGGTCGAAGTTGAGGGTGAGCCCCTGGGCATCGGAGTCGAGCGTGGTCATCTGCCGGGCGCGCCAGTTGAACCCGAGCGACATGTTGATGACGCGCACGGGGGCGTGGCGCACGAGCTGGCGAAAGCCGCGCAGGATGAGGTCGCCGGTCGAGGCGAGGCCACCGTAGGCCATGCCGAGGCCCATCGAGGTGAGGCGGGCGAAGGGAGAGATCCCGCAGAGGCCAGCCCGGTCCGAGGCCGAGGCCGCGATGACCCCGCCGACGTTGGTCGCGTGGACACCGTCGGTGTCGCCTGGCAGCGGCATGGTCGTGACGCGCCCGGCCAGCTCTTCGTGGCTCGCCCAGACGAGGTCACCGTCGAGGACACCGACCGCGACCAGGGTGCCGGCTCGCTCGATCGCGTCATTCCAGTTCCAGGCCTGGGGCGCGCGGACCTGCTCCAGCCATGCGTTGCCACCGGCGGGCTCGCGCTCCCAGGTCCAGGGGATCGAGACGCCTCCAAAGTCCGTGCTCGGCAGCTCGTGGCCAGGATCGATTGCTGGCAGCTCATCGGGGCCCAGCGTCCAGTCCTCGGTCGCGACCGCGACCCCGGGCACCGCCCCGACCCTCTCGCGCAGCGCGGGAATGGCCTCGACCCCGGCCCCGCTCGGCAGGGCGAGCAGCATCGCGCCCAGCTCCGGGGCGCCGCCGACGACCGTGGCGCCCGCCTCGGCCGCGACCGAGACGACCGCGCTCGTCACGGCGCTCGTCGCATCGGGGTCCAACATCACGAGGAGGCGGGTCCGAGAGCGCTCGATCCCGACCTCGTCATCGCGCACGAAGTCATCCCAGACCGGCCGCGGGGGATCGAGGTCGACGATGCCGTTGGCTGCCGGTGGGTCTCCACCGGGGCTCGAGCAGGCGGCCAGCGTGGCCACGCCCAAGGTGATGACGATGCGGCCGAGGGCGGCGTGACGAACCATGGTCGGGTCCTGGATCTTTACGTGACGGTCGCGCGAGTCGCTCGCGCCGAACTCGCACAAGGCCTCGCGGAGCGAGGCTGCCGGCGAGTGCAATTCATGGCGTGCGCGTGAGCGTCTGAGCGCGCGTGATGAGCTGAGCGAGGCCCTCGTTCGGGCCGCTGCCGCACGGGCCGGTCCAGCTGAAGGTGCCCTTGCCCGCGAGCTCGACCTGGCGCTCCCACATGAGGCGCGCGCCGCAGGCCGGAGGGATCCTGGTGCTGCGTCCGAGCTGCGTCGCGGCGACCTCGTTGGCGAAGCTGCGCAGGACCTCGGGCGACAGCACGCCGCTGGCCGGGCCCTTGGGGCCGCGCATGATGTCGCCGGTGCGGGTCCAGGTGCCATCATTCATGATGACGATGCGGCTCCCGTCGAGGCCGTCGTAGGAGCGGTCGCTCATGCTGAAGAGCGGCGCGCGCTCGGCGAGCGGCGGCGGCGCGTCGGGCACGGCGCGCTCCATCACCTGTGCAATCGTATGGAGGAGGGCCTCGGTCTTGGGCTCGAGCGGCTTGCCGCAGGGCGACTCCCAGGTGATCGTGCCGCGCGTGGTCTTCATCCGCTCGACCCGCGTCGGCATGGCCTCACACACGACGCGCGGCTGTCGGTCGAGCTGGAGCTTCGCCTTGGCGAGGGCGCGCTGTACCTCGCGCTTCGCGGCCGGATCGAGCTTGCCGCGGTCGGCCCCGCGCTCCCAGGTGCCGTCGGTGCGGATGAGGAGGCGCGTGTCGAACTCGGGCCTCGCGCCGGGCCGATAGGCAATGGGGCGCTGCCCGAGCTCGATCCAGACCGGGGCCGGGGGACGCGGCCGGGGCGTGGGGCGGGCGAGCGCGGCGCCGCCAAGAGACGCCAAGGTTGCGAAGATGAGGGCGGTCAGGGCAAGGCGACGGGGCGTGAGCATGGGAACCTCCGGGGGCCGAGACGCGCGCCCGGCGCGATTGCTCGCGCCGAGTTGTAAATGGCTCGTGACCCCGGATGAGAATCGTCGGCTCAGGCCAACGCCTGCGCGAGGTCACGCTCGAGGTCGGCCACGTCTTCGATGCCCACCGAGAGTCGCACGAGCCCGTCGACGATGCCAAGGGCCGCGCGGTTCTCGGCCGGCACGCTCGCGTGCGTCATGATTGCCGGGTGCTCGATGAGCGACTCGACGCCTCCCAGACTCTCGGCGCAGGCGAAGAGGCGGGTGCGCGAGAGCATCTTCTCGGCGGCCGGCAGACCGTCTTTCAGGATGCAGGTGATCATGCCCCCGGGGTTGGACATCTGCCGACGCGCGAGCGCGTACTGCGGGTGCGACTCGAGGCCGGGATAGATGACGCGGGAGACGGCCGGGTGGGCCTCCAAGAAGTGCGCGATGCGCAGCGCGTTCTCGGCGTGGCGCTGCATCCGGACGTGCAGGGTCTTCAGGCCGCGCAGGACGAGGAAGCAGTCCATCGGGCCGGGCACGGCGCCGACCGCGTTCTGGAGGTAACGGAGGCGCTCGAAGAGGGCGGTGTCGTTGGTCGCGACCGCGCCGCCGACGACGTCCGAGTGGCCGTTCAGGTACTTGGTGGTCGAGTGCACGACGAGGTCGGCGCCGAGCTCGAGGGGGCGCTGCGCGATGGGCGTCGCGAAGGTGTTGTCGACCGCGAGGGTGAGGCCGAGGCGCTTGGTGTGGCGCGCGATGGCGGCGATGTCGAAGAGCTTCAGGAGCGGGTTGGTCGGCGTCTCGAGCCAGACCATCTTCGTATTCGGGCGCACGGCTGCGAGGACCGCGTCGGGGTCGGTGAGGTCGACGAAGGTGTACGAGAGGCCGGCGCGCGACCACACCTTGTCGAAGAGTCGGAAGGTGCCGCCGTAGACGTCATCGCCCGAGATGATGTGGTCGCCCGCGCTGAGCAGGTGCATGATGGTCGAGGTCGCGGCGCATCCCGACGCGAAGGCGAGCCCGTGGGCCGCGCCTTCGAGCGACGCGATGCATCCTTCCAGGGCCAGGCGGGTCGGGTTGTGGGTGCGGCTGTACTCGAAGCCCTTGTGCACGCCCGGGGCGTCCTGCACGTAGGTCGACGTCATGTAGACAGGGGTCATGATCGCGCCGGTGGTCGGGTCGGGGTGCTGACCAGCGTGGATGGCGCGGGTGCCGGGGCCGAGGGTGTTCGTGGCGTCGGCGTCGTGATTCGGGTTCGTGGCGTTCATGCAGCTCTCCGCGGCGCCGCTCGAAGGGCTGGGCGACCGCGCGCGGACCGTACCAACGCGAACCCGTCGTCCGCAAGCGCGCCCTTCCTTCGAGTGCATCGTCGGGCAGCCTCGCGCCGCGAGGCCTTCGGCGAGTGCATCGTCGGGCAGCTTGACGTGTGGGTGAGGGGGCCGTAATGCCGGGGCGATGTCGTGGACTCTCCCATCCTTGTCGCGCGTCGCTGCGCTGACGCTCTGCGCCCTGACCGTCGGGTGTGCCAAGACCCCGGGCGGGGATCCGAACCGCGTGGTCCCGGCCGAGGCCGAGACCGTCATCGTGGTGTCCTCGCTGGACGAGGTGCAGCGTCGCGCGACGACCTTCCTCGCCGGTATCGAGGGCGCGAGCGGTGCCCTCGATCTGTTGGCCGATCGCTTCGGCCTGGATCTCAGGAGCCCCGAGGGGCCCGAGGCGCTGGGGCTCGACGCAAGCCGCGGCGTCACGGTGCATGTGCGCAAGGTCGGCGACGGCGAGGCGGTTGTCGTCGCGGCCTCGGTGAGCGACCGTGAGCGCTTCATGGACAAGGTCGGGACCCGCCTGCAGAGCGGCGCTGGCGCCCGTCCGTTGCCGGGCACGGGCGACGTGCTGCACTTCGAGCTCGCCTCGAGCGTGGTCGAGACGCCCCCGACGGTTCCTCCTGCCGCAGAGCCTACGGTGGCAGCCGCCCCCCAAGCGGTCGCACCGGCGACCACACTCGCGCTCGGCGTAACCAGCGATGGGGTCGGCGTCCTAGTGCTGGCCCGCGGGGCCGATGCGGGCGCGGTATGGCAGGCGGTCGCGACGACGCCCACGGGAGCGACCTTCGCGGGCTCCCCGCGCGCAGCCAAGGCCACGGCGACGGTCGGGGCGACAGATGCGACGGGCGCCGTGGTGGCGCCGCTCGTGACCTTCGTGATGGGCAATCCCCTGCCTGATGCACCCGAGTCGCTGGGGCTCGCGCGGGGGATCGTCCAGGGTATCCGCGACTCGCTGCCGGCCTGGGAGGGCGGGCTGTCGCTCGATGCCGATCGCCTGGTCCTGAAGGTCGCGGCCGATCACGTTGGCGAAGGGAACCTGCCGGTCTCGTGGGTGCGCCCCGAGGGATCGCCCGAGGCCCTCGCGAAGGTCTTTCCGAAGACGACGACCGCGTTCCTGCGCCTGCGCGTCGACCTCGGCAAGGTGCGGAAGATCCCGTCGTTTCTGCGCGAGGGGCTCTTGCCCGAGAGGTTGCCCGGGCTCGAGGGCGCGCCGCTCCCGGCCGTCAGCGACCTCATCGAGATGGTCGATGGCGACGTGGCCGTGGCGTTGCTCGGCCTGGACCCCGCGACCAACCTCGCGACGCTCGGCTCGCGCCGGGTGCTGCGCGAGCGCGCTCTCAGCCTCGTCCACGTGGCCATCGCCGCGAAGCTGCGCGACGTCGAGATGACGCGTCGCGCCTTCGCGGGCATCGCGTCGCAGCTCGGGACCAGCGGCTGGTCGGTCGCCGAGCTCGAGCACACGCCGTACCGCGGCTGGTCCTTCGTGCGGGACGGCATGCACTACGCCGTCCTCATCGATGGCGAGGTCGCGATCTTCGTCATCGGCCCGGGGGAGGTCGACAGCTTCTTCGCCGTGCGGGATGGGCGCGCGACCTCGCTCGCGAGCCTCGCCACGCCGAGCGCGAGCCCGACCCAGGGGGCGGTCGGCGCAGGGACCGCGAACGAGGCCCTGGGGCAGGAAGGGCAGACCGCGCTCGGCCTCGTCATCGGCCCGCTGCGGCTGGCGCGCGAGCTGTCGGCACGCGGCGTGCCTCCGTACTTCCTGAAGATCATCAACGATGTCCGTGTCGTCGCGGCCTCCGTGAGGGCCGACGAGAAGCGGCTCGGGCTCTCCTTCCAGGTTGACCTCCGATGAGCGACGAAGCATCCGCCGGCAGTGTCGCTTCGAAGGGCGACGAGCGGATCGACACCGAGCGGTGGATCCGACTCCTCGATCTGCACAAGCACTACGGCGAGGGCGCGGCCAAGAACCCCGTCCTGCGCGGGCTCTCGCTGGACATCGCGCGCGGCGAGATGGTGGCGATCACCGGGGCCTCGGGCTCGGGAAAGTCGACGCTCTTGAACGTCATCGGT
>JAEUKJ010000295.1 GCA_016792665.1 Deltaproteobacteria bacterium
TCATCGACGGCTTCTGGGTCGGCGACTGGGCTCGCACGGGGCGGCCTGGCATCGCCTCGACCTACGTCAGCGGGAACCAGGCGCGCATCAAGCCTTGAGGCCCGGCGCGCGTCGGTGCTAGAACGTAGCGCAGTGTGTCGAAACGCGTTCCGCTAAGTCGTCACCGAGGGCGTCGGCGCACCGGTTGACGCCCGGCCGGCTTCTCCGCACAATTGGGACTACGCGGTGTCTCCCTCGAGGCATCGCGCTCCTACGCTTCCGTCCACGCACGAGGTGTCGCGCAGCGGGTTCGGAAGGCGCCTCCAGCACATTCAGCGCAGGCGGGTGCGAGCCCGGGACCGCGCAAAAGTCTCGCAGCGCATCGGCACGAGCACGAGGGTCGATGGAACTGGTTTGGGAAGAGGACGGCGAAGAGCACAGCGTCGAGATCGGGCCGGACAGGCCCGAGGCGATGCTCGGCCGGCTTGCGGAGTGCGACATCCGCGTGGGGCGGACTTCGGTCAGCCGACGCCATGCGCTCTTCTCCTGGTCGAACGGCAGCGTCATCGTGACCGACCAGGGCTCGACCGCCGGGACCTTCGTCGACGGCAAGAAGATCACGCGTCAGCGGATCGAGGTCGGAACGGTCGTCAACTGCGGCGGGGTCATGGTGCTCCTCGATGCGGGCGCGCCCAAGGCCGCGGCCAAGCCCCCGGTGCGCCAGACCGCGCGCGACTTCCCCGACAGCGCCAAGCCGGTCCGTGACGAACAAACGCTGAGCGGCCTGCAGGGCTCGCCCAAGGCCGGTGCCAAGAAAGACCTGGACCTCGACTCGCTCTTCGATGGGCCCATCCCGTCCCGCCGCAATCGCGACCAGGGCGGCGCCGCGAAGGCCGCCGAGCCGCCCAAGCGTGAGGAGCCGAAGAAGGAAGAGCCCAAGCGCAAGTCGGGCTTCGACGCGAACGACTTCTTCGCGTCCAAGGACGAGGACGAAGATCTCTGGGCGCCGCCGCCCGAGGTCGTCGCGAGCAATCGCAAGAAGGCCGACCCCGTCCCCGAGGCCAAGGCCGCCGCGCCGGCCGCCCCGCCCAAGCCCGCCAAGTCGCACCTCGCGGCGTACCTCTTGTACGTCGACGATGACGGCGGCGACGCCGAGGTGCGGGTCGAGCGCGACCAGGAGCCGGTGGTGATCGGGCGGCGCGAGGGCGCCTCGGTCAAGGTCCACAACCCGTCGGTCTCGGGCAAGCACTGCCAGGTCGCCTGGAGCGGCGAAGAGGTCGAGGTCCGCGACCTCGGCTCGTCCAACGGCACCTTCATCAACGGCGAGCGCATCCGCCGCGGCATCCTGAACGATGGCGACGTGCTGCGCTGCGGACGCTTCGAGCTCCGCATGAGCTTTGTCGAGCACAAGGACATCGCCCAGGCCGAGTACGAGGAGTGGGGCGACGACTGGGCCGACGACGAGCTCGATCCGGGGCAGCCGAACTACTACATCGTCTACCGCGACAACCGGAACCAGCTCACCGCGATCACCATGGGCGAGCGCGAGAAGCGCCTGGCCTGCGGCAGCAAGGGCTGCGAGATCTTGCTCGAGGGGCGGTCGGTCGAGTCCGAGCACTGCGAGTTCGAGTGGGACGAGGGCGTCCTCATCGTGAAGGACCTCCAGTCCGAGACGGGCACCTTCGTCAACGACGAGCAGGTCGAGGGCGACGAGACCCTGCGCAACGGGGACGTCGTGGTGGTCGGCCGGGCGCGCCTGCGCATCGCGCGCGGGACCTCGGACGACATGACCCCGCCGCGACCCGACAAGCGCGGCGACAAGGGCAACCTCTGGGCGCGCCACCTCGACCATCGCGATGACGACATGGAGCTCCTCTTCATCGACGGCGAGGTCGACGACGACGGCGGCCGGCAAGAGCTGTCCATCTGGGGCAATGGCGAGTGCCGCATCGAGAGCCAGACCGCGGGCGGCAAGACCAACGCGACCGGCATGATCGACCGCGACCTGCGCAAGATCTTGTTCGACGCGCTCCTGAAGGCGGGCTTCCCCGACGTCAAGACCAAGCAGACGCGCTCGGGCGAGGTCCCGGCCGAGCTGACGATGTTCCAGGGTCGGGACGAGGCCAAGATCTCGCTCAGCAAGAAGCTGACGCAGCGCTCGCCGGCCTATCACGAGGTCCTGGAGATCTTGCGCTCGATCGCGATGGAGCTCGCCGCCCGCTAGGACTGCACGGCGGAAGTCGTGAGGTGCGTCGCGGTTCGGCTCGTGTCGCGAGCCCGCCGGTTCACTCCGTGAAGACCAGGGCCTCGACGTCGCGGAGCGGCAGGGTGACCTGCCACGCGGCACCGTTTCGCGTGCTCTCGGGCGCTGCGGCCTCGAGGGTCGTGAGCTTGGTGTGCAGGGACGAAAGGGTCACCGTGAGTGTGGGCAGCGGCGCTCCGGTCCAGTTCAAGAGCAGCACCGTGGTCGTGTCGTCGCGCGTCAGGACCAGCGCCTCGACGCCGTCGACCGACACCTGGACCTCCTTGGCCACGCCCGCGACCTGGGCCCCGAGCGTCGCCCACGCCCGCGAAGCCGCCTCGCCGAGCGGCAGGAGACGGTCGTAGCGCTCGCTCGCGCGCCGTTGGAGGAGCTCCATCCCAGGCCAGAATCCCAGCGTCACGACCTGCCCGCGGCCGACCGGGTGGCGCATCGCCAGCGCGCGTCCGTCCGCATCGGTGGCGAGCACGACCGCCGCCGACCCGGGCACGAGCCCCTGCACCGGGCCCACCAGGGCGAGGTCCGCGAGGCCGAGCGCGCGGCCTTCCGCCGTGACGCGCAGCGCGGTCGTGAGCGGGTTTTTGCCGAAGCCCCAGGGGTTCGGGCCGGGGCGATCTTCGGGGCGCGGCGCGTCGACGCCCGCGAGCCCATCGAAGCGCGCGGTCGGCTGGGCGAGCGCATCAGCGACGCCGGCCGAGGGCAGGAGGACGAGCGTCCCGCCGCCTTCGACCCAGCGCGCGATGGCCTCCTGGGCGCTCTGTGCGATGTTGGGTCCGAACGCATAGAGCACCGTGAGGCCGCGCTCGGTGAGGGCCCCGCCCGCGACGTCGACCTCGTCGAGGGGGTCGAGGTCGAGGTTCGCGGCGGCGAATGCGGGCGCCGTGAAGCCCTGCTCGAGGAGGAAGCTGCGGTGGGAGCTGTAGCTCGTGTCCCAGAGGAGGCTCGCGGTCGGCAGCAGGAAGCCGACCTGTCCGTTGGCGGGGCGCGCCCCGATGATCGCGTCTTCGAGGCGGCCCAGGCGCCCGAGCGCGGCGGCGATTTCACCATACGCCGCGAAGTTGTCCGACCAGCAGTTGCCGGGGAAGAGCGGCTCGGGGCCGAAGGTCCAGACGTCCAGGAGGGCCAGGCCGCGCCCGAGCAACGCGAAGAGCTTGAGCGAGGGTCCGCCGGGCGTGAGCCCCATCATGCCGCCGATGATGTAGGCGCCGAAGGGGCGGCCCGAGAGCTCGCTCATGTGGCGGAGCATCGCCGCGGGCAGGGTCCAGTCCATCGCCGCGCGGTCGGGGAACCAGTCCTCGGTCCAGGGGTTCGCGGCCCCGGCGCGCGCGTAGTCGAACCAGTCGAGGCTGCCGTAGCCGGCCCGCGCGGTCGCGTCGGGGTTGTTCGCGAACGGCGTGTCCGGGGTCGGCCAGGCCGCGATGCCGCTGTTGTTGAAGTTCGACGAGACGAAGAGGCGACGCCCGGCGCGGACCTCGAGGCGCTCGCGCAGGCGGCCGATCGCCTGGGCGGCCTGCTCGGGGAAAAAGCGCATCGTCGCCGCATACAGCCGGTTGGCTTGCACGGTACCGCGCGCCTCGCCCGTGGCCGGCAAGACGTCGTCGAACGAGGTCGCGCCGTAGTCCTCGGGCGGCAGGCCCTGGGCCTCGAGCCAGCCCTGGAAGCGGGCCAGGAGGGCAGGGTCGGCGGCGATGCGGTCGGTCTCCATCGGGTAGTACCAGCCGGGCTCGTCGGCGACCTGGAGGTTCCGGAGCTCGTCCCAGGTGCGGCCCGTCGCGGTGAGGTCGGCCTCGAAGGTCGTGTCGATGAAGTGGTCCAGCGCCTCGTCCGTGAACAGCTCGGCGTCGAAGGCGAAGTAGCTGGGCGGCATGTAGACCGCGGTCGTGGCGCCCGGGATGGCGTGGTCGAGGAGGGCCTGGCGGACCTCGGCGGTGGGGAGTCGACCCCACGCATAGGCCGTCACCGTGTTGCAGCCGAGGCGCGCGATCGTCTCGGTGAGCGCCGCGAGCTCGGGGCGGCTGCCTTGCCCGCCCAGCAGATGAAAGCACGAGACGGTGAAGCGCTCGGGGCGCGGACCGGCCTCGGGTGCGGCCGCGCGGGCCGTGTCGCGGTAGCGCTCGGCGCGTGCATCGAAGGACTCGAGGAGCGCGTGGCGCGCGCTCGGATCGACGCGCCCACCCGGCAGGAAGAAGAGCACCTCGGAGCCGACCACGTCGGACTCGAAGCTGTGGACGACGGCGCCCTCGGCGCGAAAGGTCGCGCGGAGGTGCAGGCGCGAGAGCGGCGTGTAGGTCGCGATCTGGGCGAGGATGGCGCCGTCGAGGCCGCGCACGTAAGGCTCGAGCGGGAAGGGGGTGCCGACCGTGAGCGCCGGGATCGCGTCGGGGCGTCCGTGGACCGCCGCGAGGTGGAGCTCGAGGGTGGCCGCGTCGACCGGGGCGCCGTCGAGGTCGCCGGCGTCGAGGACGTCGACGGTCAGGGTGAGGTCGAAGGCGCGGCTCAGGCCGGCGGCGATCGGCAAGGGCTCGGCGAGGGCGACGAGGTCGGGTGCGCCGTCGGCGACGAGCACGCGGGTGATGCGGCGACCCGGGGCCCGGGCGACGACGACGGCGTCCTCGATCGTCGGGGCTCCGTCGCTGTGCGCGCGCAGGGTCGCCGTCACGAGCTCGGCGCCGTCGGGCGCGAGGAGGCCGGTGGCGGCATCGGCGAAGACGGTCTCGCGGGCCCAGATGAGGTTGCGATCGGTGCGATCGGCGCCGGCCGCGTCGAGCCGATCGGCGCCGGTCGTGCGCGCCGCGACGGCGGTGGCGCGCGTGTCGACGAGGTCGACGGGGCGGCTCTCGGCGCGGCTCAGGTCCAGCAGCGCGAGCGGGCCGCTCGGGTGTGCCGCGAGCTCGTACGGAGGGCGATCCTGGTCCGCGACGCGCAGCGCGACGAGCGGGGCTCGAGCCTCTTCGGCGGCGCCTCGGGACGGCGGCGTCTCGCCTGCGAGGGTCGCAAGGGTGAGCGAGAGGTAGCCTTCGCTGGGGTCGCAGGCCGACCAGCAGAGCGCGCGCGGCGGCTCGGGGCTTGGCGAGACCGGCAGCCCGCTCGCGTCCAGCGGCAAGACCTCGAGCGAGCCGGGGTAGGTGCCGGCCAGGAGGTGCCCGACGGCTGGGTCGGTGGCCGCGATCGCTCCGGCGGGTGCCAACCCGAGCCAGTGCTTGCCGACCCCGCCGAAGCGGACCACCGTCGGCGGGCCGGCGAAGTCGCCCGCGGCATCGAGCGGGAAGGCGCGCACGGCCTCCTCGCCGAAGCCCGCCGCGAAGAGCCAACGTCCGTCGGGGGCCACGAGGAGCGACTCGATCGTGTGATAGGGCTGGCCCGAGTCGACGGCCGACGAAGTCGTCGGGCGGCCGGCGTCGTCCAACGCGAAGACGTAGAGGTCGCGCATCGGGCCCAGCACCGACGAGCCGGCGCCGTCCAGCGGGGCCAGGGCGGCGTACAGGCGGTCGCCCGCGGGGTGCAGGGCGAGGTCCGAGACCGTGTCGCGCTGGCCGGGCGGGAGCGGCTCGGCGTCGAATGCGACCCGCGCGACGACCGTGTCGCCGACGACCGCGGCGCGGCGCGGGTCGAGGACCCAGAGGTTGTCGCGCGCGGGGCTGTCGGAGAGGAAGCGCCCCAGGTAGACGCGCTGTCCGTTGGAGGCCAGGCGCGCGCTGGCAAAGGGCGGATCGGTCGGATCGAGATCCAGGACGTGCACGGTCGGGTCGGTGACCTCGACGTCCGAGCCGCTGTCGCCGCTCGCGTCAGGCGCCTCCACATCGACGCTGCCATGGGTGTCTGCGTCGCCGCCGTGCACGTCGCTCGTGTCGGCGTCGCCGACATCGCTCGTGTTCGCGTCGTCGCGCGCCCGGTCGTCCGTGCATCCAATGATGAGAAGGACAAACGCGAGCGCGCGCGACGTACGGGGCATGAGAGGCGCCTAACCCGAGGGCGGCGCCGCCGCAAGCTCAGCCCTTGGCGAGCTTGTCGACCAGGGCGACGTAGGCGTCGACGGCCTGGTCGTTCGTCATGCCGCGGCACTTC
>JAEUKJ010000323.1 GCA_016792665.1 Deltaproteobacteria bacterium
GCTCGATCTTCTTCGGGCTCGTGCTCGCCGACCCGCAGCTCGTCGATCAGGACAGCCCCGCGCAGGTCGCCAAGAATGCCGCGCAGTCCCTCGGCACCATCTCGCTCCCGGCCTATTCGCCGCAGGGCGAGCTCGGCATCCACATCAACGACGCGCTCGTCCGCTCGGCCGATCGCTTCCAGGACGTGCGCCCCTTCGACGTGGTCATCATCGCTGGCGACCACATCGAGAACACCCAGGAGAACGAGCTCACCGAGCTGCACGCCGTCATGAACGGCGGCCGCGTGAGCTCCGACTCCGGCGCCCTGGACGACCCGCGCCCCGGCCCCGACAACGACGCCTTCGACCCTATCGTGGCGCAGGGCTTTCGCGCGGGCACGCCGTGGATCTCGACCATCGGCAACCACGACGTGAACGTCGAAGGCAACTTTCCGCCAGGCATGGTCGAAGAGCTCACCGACGACCTCGACCTCCGCGCCCAGCTCGACTCGCTCGCCGTCCCACTCGGCCTCGCCTTTCCCTACGAGGCGACCTCCGACCAGCACCCCGCACTCTTTCCCCACGCGATTCGCTCGGCCTTCCGCGTCGACCCGGCGGCCTTCCACCCCGCCATGATGACCTCCGCCGACGAGCTCCAGTCGCTCGCGCCCGGCCCGACTCCGGCCGATCCCGCGCGCCGGACGATGGGTGTCTGCGGCTTCATCCAGAAGACCTTCGCAGCCCCGGGCACCCCGACGGGCCACGGCTTCACCGCGCACAATGCCGAGTCCTGCACGGGCTTCTACACCTACGATCCCACGCCTGGCATCCGCATCGTGTCGCTCGACCTCGGTCCGCACGAGGGCGGATCGAATGGCATTCTCGCGCCGCCCTACAAAAATGGCACTCTCGACAATGACAAAGTCGGCGATCCTCTCGCGGATCAAGTCGCCTTCCTCGACGCCGCGCTGGCCGACGCCGAGGCCGACGGCGTCGCGGTCATCGTCATCAGCCACCAGGCATCCGACGCGCTCGTCGCCCAGTCGCAGCTGCAGGACCTCGCGTTCCTGCTCTCGGGCTTCCCTGATCTGGTCGACCTCATCAACCGGTACTCGCCGATCCCGGTCGACCCCGTCACCCCCGAGGCCTTCCGCAAGCGGCTCGCCGCCTCGCCCAACGTCATCGCGCACATCGCCGGCCACAACCACCGGAACCGCGTGCGCGCCATCTGCGCCGACGGCACCGACCGCAAGGAAGGGGAGGGGCGCTGCCCACCCGGCGAGCACGGCGAGACCGGCTATTGGGAGCTCACGACCTCGGCCGGCATCGACCTCCCGCACGAGGCCCGCTTCGTCGAGGTCGTCCACCTCGGCGGCCGCCTCGCCGCCCTCTACCTGACGATGCTCGACCCCCGCATCCCGGCGGGCTCCTTCAGCGAGCGCGCCCGCTTCATCTCCACCGCGCACGCCGAGCTCGATGGCGGCTTCGGCGGCCTTGGCGAGCTCGGCGACCGGAACCTCTTCCTGCCGTTCACCATCTCCGAGTCGGTCGCCGATCACTGGTCGACGCTGGGCACGACGCCCATCACCTCCGAGACTGCGCTGCACGAGCCACTCCCCGCGCTGGCTCCGCTCCCGACCTGGCCAGCCCGCTGATCCTCCGAAAATCGAAGTGTCCGAAATTCCGGACATCGATATTCGCCTTCTTGCGAGGACCCTCGCAAATGATTTTCCTGCGTCTTTCTGGCTGATTGCGAAAAATTTCGCTTCGGCCCTTGCATCGCCCTCCGCGAGCGGCCAGTGTGAAGCCCG
>JAEUKJ010000353.1 GCA_016792665.1 Deltaproteobacteria bacterium
AGACGGCGTGACTCCGAGGCATCGACGCCGCGAGTTTCGCTCACTGGCGTCGAGCCTCGAGGTCGTCGGAGCCGTCCGAGACACGTCGCTCCCTGTGGGATCGGGGCGTCGCATCGTTACGCACGTGCTCATCACCGCGACTCACGTCGACCGAAGAAGCAAAGATCAGCGGAGAGCACGAGCGAGCCGCGATGGCTGCAAGGAGCGAGCGAAGGGAGCGACGAGGCGTACCCGAAGGTACGCCGGAGGAGCGACCGAGCGAGCGAGCGACGCCGCCGGCGCTCGGCGCAGCCGTGCTCTCACCGTGCTCTCAGTGGCCGGGAGTTGGATCGGGCCAGGTCTTGCGATGCTCCTCCACCAACTTCTGGATGGTGGGGTCGTCAGCGACCTCCCGTGAGAGCGGGACGAGCTCGAAGGTGATGCCGTTCTTCGGGGTCGGCTTGCCGTCCTCGGGCGGCAGCTCGGCGAGTGCGGTCGCGGCGAGCTGGGACTCGGCACGTGCCGCGACGAGCTGACGCTCGTAGGCCTCGATCGCGAGGGTCGGCGACGGCACCGGTGCCGGGCGCCGCGGCCCGTTGGGGCCGGCCGGCGAGCCGGGTGGGATGGGCTGGCCTTGATCGGCGGCGCGCGCGCGGACCTCGACGAGCAGGCGATCGTAGGTCTGGATGCGTTGGTCGGCCTCGCGCTTCTTGCGCTCGAGGTCGGCGCGGCGGTTGGGGTCGAAGAAGGGTCGCCCCGTTCCGAGGGGGTCGTCGAGGGTCAGGGTGGCGATGCCGAGGTGCTTGCCCTTCTGGCTCCCGGGCAGCGAGAGCGCACTGCCTCCCGCCGAGCCGATCTCGGACATCATGCCCATCGCGTCACCGCCGACGAAGAGCTGGATCTGCGGGACCGCGGCCCCCACCCTCTCCTCCTCGCGCGCAGACAGCTGCGACAGGACGACGAACAGCGTGGCACCGCGCCCAGCGGCGGCGGCGACGGCGGCGGCGGCGGCGACCTCGGGTGGGTCGACGCGCAGGCGCTCGGCCTCGAGGACCGACGGCGGGACATTCCGTGGATCGATGAGGCCGAGGAAGGCGACCTTCACGCCGTGCCCGACGTCGGTCAGGACGTAGGGCTCGAAGAGCGGCTTGCCGGTGACCGTGTCGATGAGGTTCGTCGTGACAAAGGGGTAGCGGGCGTGGGTCGCGAGCTCCTGCAGGTTCGCGCGTCCGAGGGCGAGGTCGCGATCGCCGATGGCCTGGGCCGCGAGGGACTCTGCGTTGAAGCGATCGATGAGGAGCAACGCCGTCGCCTTCGCGTTGGCGACGCGATCGGGAGTCAGCGTCGGCTGATCGGAGAACGTGTCGCCAGCGTCGACGACGATGAAGCCCGACGGCCCGGCAGGCGGAGCTGCGACGGGACCAGCATCCGCGGCGGGTGCAACGACAGCACCAGGCGCGGTCGGCGCGGCGGTGGGAGGCAGGCCGAGGGCCTTGGCCTTCCGTTCGTTCAGCAGCGATGCTCTCCGGGCCAGACCGCCCAGCGGGTTGGCCTTTCAGCCACAGGGCTCGAGCTCGCCGACCAGGTTCGCGGAAAACGCGAGCCCGAGGCGGAGCCCGGAAGCCCGGTTCTCCTGGAGGTCTGGAGGCGTGAGAGCGAGCTCGACCGGGACCGCGGTGTCCGTCGCCGGAGCCGCGGCCACGTCGTCTGGACCACGACCGCAGGCGATCGCCGTGAGGGCGACTGCAGCGAAGAGGGCGGGCAGGACGAGGCGCATCGAGAGGGACGATAGTCGATCCGGGGCTGCGTGTCGATGGCCTCGCCCAACCCGCCTGGGCATTGATCGGACGTGAAGGTCGGGTATACCTTTGAGACTCAATGTCACAGTGAGCTCGGGGGAGCTCCGCGCGGGAGGGGAAGATGGTGGGTGAGCGCTGGTCATTTGCGCTTTGTGGAACTCGTTGGACGCTGACAGTCATCGCCGTGAGCCTGGCCTTGGGGACGCTCGGCTGCTTTCCTGATCCGCCCCGCGTCGCGACCGACGAAGATACGGCTACCGACGGCGACGCCGAGGATGGGCTCGGCGACACGGCCGCGAATGACGGCGACTCGGGAAGCGACACCGACACGATCGGCGATACCGACACCCGCGACTCGGATATCGACCCCGATACCGCCAGCGACACGACCGACACGGACACGGCGACCGAGGTCGGCCCCGACGTAGAGGAGGACACGCGCTCCCCGGTAACCTGCGCCCAGGTCTCGTGTGACGCGCTGGGGCGCGTGTGCGTTCCGGGCGCAGGCGGTGGCGATGCGACGTGCGGAGGCTGCCTCGCGGACTTCGAGCTCCAGGGCGGCGACTGCGTACCCAAGACGCCTCCGATCGGGTGCAGCGAGCTCGCGTGCGAGTCGCTCGGGCGCCTCTGCATCGCGGGTTCGGGCGGAGCCGACGCGACGTGCGGAGGGTGCCTCGCCACTCACGTCGCCGCGGAAGACGCGTGCGTCCCCAAGGTCATGAGCCCGACCGAGGTCAGCGCGAGCACCGATCGGCACAGCGATGTGTTGGTCGCGTGGCGCGCGGTCGAGCATGCCGTCAGCTACCGGGTGTTCCGGTGCGAGCTCGCCGATTGCGCGCCCAGCGGGGCCTGGGTCGAGGTCGCGAGCACGGTGGACCGCTCGTTCGAGGACGCGGCGACCGCGCTCGCCGGACTGCCCGCGGCCCCGGTAGCGAGCGCTTCGAGCGACCGCACCGACGGGGTCCGGGTCACGTGGCCCGCGGTCAGCGCGCCGCTCGCGCAGCGCTATGCCTATCGCGTCGTGGCGGTCGGGCTCGGCAACGAGAGCGCACCGTCTCTGGAGGTCACCGGGCATCGCGCAGAGCGGCCGGTGACCGGGTACGAGCGACAGGTCGAGGGCGGCGCATGGGTCGCGGTCGCGGGCGGGCTTGCGACCGAGTGGACCGACGTGGACGCACCGCTGGCCGGGGTCGCGTTCGGGACGGTCAGCGCGAGCCAGGGTGACTTCGCAACCAAGGTCGCGTTGAGCGCGACGGCGCCGAGCGCGACGCCGGGCAAGACCAGGGCCTACGCCGTGCGCACCGTGACGGCCTATGGGCCTGGGCCGGCCAGCGCCAGTGTCACCGGGCGGCGAGTCGGTGGGGCGCTGTCGGTCCAGTGGGAGCGCTCGGCCGGGACGTCGTCAGAGGCGTTTTCGGCGCTCGCCGGGGCGACGACGCTGAGCTTCGATGACACCACGGCGCCGGCCAACGGGGCCGTCCGATGGTATCAGCTCGTCGCCAGTGGCGCGGGCGTCCAGACGCGGACGAGCGCGAGCGTGTCGGGCTCGACGACACCGACGGCCGGCGCGCCCTCGAACGTGCGTGCCACGAGCGATCGCGTCGACGCGGTGCTCGTCGAGTGGGGACCGGTGGCGGGCGCGACCGGCTATCACATCTACCGGAACGGCACGAAGCTGACCCCGGTCGGCGGCACGCAGCAGCTGAGCTACACCGACACCGGGGCGACCGCGCCGAGCGCGAGCTGGGCGGCGCCCTCGTCGGTGGCTGCGACGACCAATGACGTCGACAAGGTGACGCTGACCTGGGTGGCACCGACACGGCCGCTGGGGACCGCGGCGACCTACACCGTGACGGCGTTGAATGGCGCGGGTGAGGGCCCTGCCTCGGCGGGCGTCAGCGGGCGGCGCGCGGCGTCGGCGCTGGTCGGCTTCGACGTGTCGGTGCAGGTCACGGGAGGCAATCAGGCGTGGCTCACGGGGTTTGGCAGCGAGACCACGTTCACGCACGTCGACGCCCCCAAGGGGACGATCAACGGCGGGGCGATCACCGTGACGCAGGGAGACCATCGCGGCTGGGTGCGGCTCGGGCACAGCGGCGCGAGCGTGAGCGCTGCCTCCAACGTGACGTACAAGGTGCGGGGGAGGCTCGCCGATGCGAGCTACACGCCCGACTCGGGCAGCGCGGTCGGACGGCGCGCAGTGGGCGCGCTGACGCGGCAGTGGCAGCGATCCGCGGACGCGACCGCGGCGAGCTTCGCGAGCGTGGCGGGTGGCACGACAGCGAGCTTCGATGACTCCGGCGCTCCGGGTGATGGCAGCAAGCGCTGGTATCAGGTGGTCGCGTCCGCGAGCGGGTGCGATCCAAAGGTGGTCGGGCCGATCGAGGGCTGGCGTCTCGCGTTCGTCGCGATCACAGGGGGCGACTTCCACACTTGTGCCCTCACTAGTGATGGCCAGGTCTGGTGCTGGGGTGGCAATGTGAGGGGAGAACTCGGGCGCGGGACGTTTGGGGGACAGCTCGCCCCCGGACGAGTCATCACGGTGGGAGGGTCACCGCTCTTGGACGTGGTCGAGCTGCGGGCCGGCCTGGGCTTCTACGTTGGTGCGGGGACGTGTGCGCGCAAGACGGACGGGAGCGTCTGGTGTTGGGGACCAAACGGAGCTGGACAGCTTGGCGATGGGTCAACGGTGGGCTCGGCGTTTCCAGTACAAGTCGTCGGGCTCGCGGCCTCCGCCTCCACGATCGCGGTCGGCGGCATTCATGCGTGCGCGGTTGTTAACGCCAAGGTCCAGTGCTGGGGCTCGGGTCAGGCCGGTCGACTGGGCAACAAGCTCGAAGCCGATAGCGTCTCGCCCGTGTTCGTTGTCGACGCGTCGGGGACTCAAGTGAGCAACGTCACTGGCCTCGCGGCAGGACTGTCCCACACCTGTGCCCGATTGGGGTCGGGGCAGGTGTGGTGCTGGGGTTCAAACCTGACCGGGCAAATTGGGGCTCTGCCATCAGAGACTTCTGTCGCATACGCGATCCGCACAGGAGCGATCGTCACGGCGAGCGCGGTGGCTATGGGCGGGCTCCATTCCTGCGCCCGGCTCGCGGATGGTACGGCAACCTGCTGGGGCTACGACAATCTCGGTCAACTCGGCAATGGGCAGCTCGGCGGTTCGACAACTCCGACGCCCGTCATCGGCCTCTCGAGCGTGGCCGAGATCGCCTTGGGACAGTCTTCGACCTGCGCCCTACTGACAGGAGGCACCCTCTACTGCTTCGGGGAGATCGCGGGCAGTTCTGAGACACCGGTACTCGTCGCCGGGCTCGGCTCGGCATTGTCGATCGGCGCGGGCTCGGACCACGTATGCTCCATCTCTGGAGGACAACCTTACTGCTGGGGGGCCAACGCCTCGCAGCAGCTCGGCGACGCCACGACCTCAATCCGGGCGGCCCCGACTGCCGTGGTGCTCCCATAGCAGTCGTCGCGAGGGAGCTTACGGCGCCGGCTCGCACTGGGTTCAAGGCGGCGCTCTGGCCGAACGCCAACCGGTTGGGGTATCGCGAACGACTCCCCTCCCATGCATCATGGAACTCTTGGCAGCGTCCCACGGCAAGGTGCGAATCCTGGGCGGCACGGTCTCAATGACTATGCGTCTTGTGGCGTCGGGTCCGCCAACGCGCGCGACCGTGTAACGGCCAGAGACCACAAAAAAGCCCGCGGAGCGATCCGCGGGCTTCTTCGAAACGGCCTTGGCCGAAGGCTCAGGCCGGGGCTGTCGTCACTTCGCCTCGCACTGGTCGACGCCGTCGACGGTGCCCGAGGTCGCCTTCACCCACACGCCGATCGAGATGCCGTCATCGATGTCCTTGGTGTCGCCGTCCTCGTTGAGGTCGACGTCGGCCGAGAGGAGGCCGATGAGGGCGGAGCAGTACTGCGGGAGGGCCGTGCAGGCCTGACCGTCCGTCGCGTTGTCGCAGGCGCTGGTGTTGAGGGTATTGCAGGTGCCGGCCTCGCTGATGAGGGCGCCACCGGTGACGCAGGTGCAGGTCGACAGGTAGCCGTTCAGCGCGTCGTAGAGGTCCTTCTTCTTGACGACGCCGCCGAGCTTCGCGCCAAGGCCGCCGTTGCCGTCCATGGTGAGGCCCTTGCCGTTCGGGCCGACCGCGACGGTGCCCTCGAGCTGGGTGTTGGTGACGGCGATGTCGAGCTGGGCGCCGACGATCGGCAGCGAGAGCTGGAAGAGGTTCGGGCCGGCAGTGAGCACGCTGCTCACGATCTTCGCGGTCGGGAACGAGATGAGCGGGACGTTGGTGCCGGTCTGGAAGGAGCTCGGGTTCGCAGTGAAGTGGCCCGTGCCAGCCGCCGCGTTGGCGTCGACCGAGGCGCCGTAGAAGCCGGCGATCGCCACCGAGCTGTCGTTGGCGGCGTCATCGACGCCCTTGGTCTCGAGGAGCAGGGTCAGCGAGCCGCTGGTGATCTGCTCGGCGATGGTGGCGTTGATGTCGAGGTTGAGGAGGCCCGAGGCGGCCTTCAGCACCGAGCCGAGCTTGTTGTCGACCTTGTCGTCGCCGGTGAAGTCGAAGCAGCAGGCATCGGGGGTCACGCCACCGGTGGCGGCGGCCTGGTTGCCGACGGCGATGTGGGTGACGTAGCTCACGCGGTCGACGAAGACGTAGTCGCAGACGTCGCCGGCGGCGACGCAGGCGCCAGCCGCACAGACTTCGCCGTTGCCGCAGTTGGTGGTGGTCGGGGCGTAGGCGCAGCTCGCGGCGGTGCCGTTGGCGGTGCAGGTGCCCGTCGCGGCGTAGGTCACCTTCTTGGTGGTGCCGTCGCAGGTCGCGGCCGGGGCCGTCGTGCAGGGGTTCGGGTCGCACGGGTCGGTGACCGTGGTGTCGCCCGCCGTGTCGGTGTCGGGCGTCGTGGTGGCGTCCGTGTCCGGGTTGGTGTTGGTGTCCGTGGTGTCCGGATTCGTGTTGGTGTCGGTCACCGTGTCGGTGGTGTCGGTGGCCGGGTCATCGCTGTCACAGGCGGCGAGGCCGAACGAGAAGGCTGCGGCGAGGACCGCCGAGGACGAAGAGAGGTAACGATTCATGAGATCCGAGCTCCAGGACAAGGGGGCTCCGCCAGGTGCTCACGCGTGCACCTGACCGGGTACGGGGTGTGGCCCATGAGTGGGGGCCGCCACGACGGGGCGCATCCAATCAGAACATCCCGGCGAATTCAACCGGTGCTGGGCCCTTTCGGCAGAGAATCGACGCGACCACCTCTCGCATGGCGCATCGGCGCTCACGGTCCTGCGACCCACGATGAGGCGGACGACGATCGCCGCGCTCCGGGTCGGGCTCGCGGAGTCTCGCGACGCCCGCGGCCCAGCTCACCGAGCGCGAGGCTACGGGACAACGAGGCAGCGGTGTGCTGCGACTACGGGGGTGGAAGTCAGGCCGCTTAAACGCTTCGAGCCGCTTTTGAGGGCGGCTCGAAGGCTCACGTAAGATGGGGTCGCTCGCGTGATATTGGGGGGTCGGTCCCAGTGATGTTTGTGTTCTCTTCCGCCTTAGTGTCTCGGGGGCGGTCGCGATCACGACCCACGCAAAGCTATTGAGCAACGGGCGTGCCAACCCCGGGGCACCCTGGAGCCAGGCGGCGGGGCGGGATCCCGGCCTCCCCCCGGCGCCCCCCTTCGCCCTTTTGAATCAAGGCGTTTTGCGGAATCGCGGGCCAGGAGAGGGGCGGCTCGCGCCGGCGACGCCCACCCCGAGTCCCCGGGCCTCGGGTCCCCGGTGGGGTCGATGCTCCCCAATCAGGTCCCCAGGTGCGGCCTTCAGGTGTCCGACGCGCTCTCGGCGCCACCCCAGCGCGCGAAGACGACGTGCACGCGACCGTCGGGTGACGGGCGCACCACGAGATAGCGGCGGGCCCGGGCCAGCGTGCTGCCCTTGTCGGTCGGGAGCACCGGGGCCCACGAGCCGAGGTTGTAGTAGCGTCCTCCGCGGGTCAGAGGGCGACGCTCTGGGCGGTGGCTGTGGCCAAAGGCGACGACCGGGACGTCCAGCGCTTCGGAGATCGACTCGGCGACGAGGCCCCAGCGGGCGCGCTCCTGGAGGGCCAGCGACCCGCGTCCCATGGCGCGGATGACGCCCAGGACCGCGGGCACGAGCAGGATGAGGAGGAGGACCTGGTACCACTTGTCGGCCAGCGACACGCCAGCGCCGACGACGGCGAGTGCCAGCGCGAGGACGCCGAAGCGATCGAGCCACACCTCATGGAGGAGGAGGCGGAGCCGGTCCACGATCGGCGCCGAGGAGAGCCGGAGCTGACGCGTGAGGAAGGCGGCGTCGACCCCATGCTTGGCGCCGAAAGTCTGGTATTCGGGGCGCCGCGCCATGTCCTCGGGGCGGCCCGGCGGGCGGCCGCGGAGCTGGCGCTTGCGGCGCTGGCGCAGCTCGCGGAGGCCGCGCCAGGAGGCGATGAAGTAGGACCGGAAGAAGGCGCGCTTCGGGAAGTAGTAGCGGCGCCAGTGCGCGAAGTAGCCGCCGAGCGAGAGGATGAAGCTCTCGTCGTTGTAGGGGTTGAACGTCCCGAGCCGGCAGAGCGAGTGGCGCCCGAGGAGCGAGCCGAAGGGGGTCTCGAGCTCGGTCGGGTGGTCGCGATCGGGCGGGACCGACGGGTCGAGCACGTCGCGATAGCTGCAGGTCGAGTCGTACTGGTTGCCGTGCTCCGCGTAGAGGACGCCGGGCACGTGGATGAACCAGGGCTCGAAGCCGATGTTGCCAGCCACGACGGCGCCGCGACCGGGCGGGGCGTGGGCGCGGACGAGCTGGCGCAGGGTCTCCTGGACCTCGGGGAAGTGGAGCTCGCGGTCGTGGTTGCCGAGCACGAAGACGGCGCGATTGCCGGCCGCGAGGAAGGTCGCGAGCGCGGCGCAGAAGCGAGGGTGATCCGTGAGGATGCGCCGCATCTTGTAGACGGAGCCGGGGACGGTGGGGGGCATGCCCTCGACCGGGACCTGCAGGTCGGGCGGCGCCGAGAAGCACGTGTCGAAGTCGAAGGTGTCGCCGTTGAAGACGATGACCGAGCGGAGGAACCAGGCCGGGCGACGGCGATCGATGGCGGCGAAAAAGGCCGCGAGCTCTTCGTCCTGCGAGCTCTCGGCGGCCTTGTACTCCCACCAGCCCTCGATCTTGGGCGGCACGATCTCGTTCAAGTGCACATCGGAGACGAGGACCCACTCCTCGCGGGCGAGGGCGCCGTGGACCGGCGGGCGATCGACGGCGAGGCCGTCCCACATCAGCGCCCTCCCTGCACGGCGGCGTGCCACGCAGCGTCGAGAGCCGTCGCGGTGACCGGCGGAACGAGGAGCTCGGCGCGCGGAGGCCCGGCCGGCGGCGCGCGGCGCAGCACGAAGGTCTTGGGGAGCATGCCGTCCCAGTCGAGCCCGAGCGTCGCGAGGAGCGGCCCCTCGCCGCCTCGGAGGCGGCCCTGCGCATAGGACGGGCGCACCCGGTCGAGCACCGCCTGGACCTTGGCGAGGTCGTCATCGGCGTCGGTGGCGAGGCCCAGGACGAGGGCCCGCGGGGTGGTGCGTGCGAAGGCGTCGAGCTCGGCCATCTCTTCGATGCACGGGGTGCACCAGCTCGCCCAGAGCGCGACCACGACGAGGTCACGGTCGGCCGCGAGGTCGCGCAGGGCGGCGGCGTCGAAGCCTTCCAGGCTGCGCGCGATCCAGCGTCCGTCCGGGCCAGGACGCGGCGGCTCGAGGCGCGCGGGCGCGTCGCGGCATGCGCAGAGGACGAGGGCGAGGCTCAGGAGGACGCGGAGCAAGGCGGCGCTTCACCAAGGGGTTGGGGATCGGGCCGGTGGTCCCGCGAAGGCCACTCGGTCGCGCGAGCTTAGCCCAAGAGCGTCCTCAACGTCATCCGCATCATCAACTTGGGCTTGTGGGGACCGGCCCGCAAGGGCTATGGCCGGGACCTCGGGCGAGCCTGACCTCGCCCCACCCGCGTTGGCCAGGGCCGATGCGAAGAGGCGCCAGCGGGTCCAGAGTCGAGAACTGGCCGGGCGCCGGGACCACACGCTGCGGGCAGGGCAGCTCGGGCGGCGAGGCAGGATGGCGAAACGGGACACCGAGGACTGATGGAGGAGCTCGAGATCGCGCTGGGCCAGCGGGCTCTCGCCTCGGTGCATGGCGAGCAGACCACCGCCAGCGCCTATGCGGGCCTCGGGACGCGCCACATCCTGGTGCTCTCCGACGGATCCGTGGGCGAGGTCCCCTCGCGGCTCGCCGCCCAGACCGCCTGCTCGGCGGCCCTCGCGCGAATCCGCTCGTCGGTCCTGCCCGAGCTCGCCGATACCCTGGTCGAGGCCTTCGCCGAGGCGCACCACGCGGTCCGGCGGGTGCTGTTGGGGACGGCCGCGGAGGGCAAGGGGCAGGCGGCGTTGCTGGTCGTGTCGATCGATGCGCACGGGGTCGTCGCGGCGCGCGTCGGCGGCGGGCGCGTCTATCTGCTGCGGGGCGATCGGCTCGACGCCCTCTATCGTGGTGGTGGGCCCGAGGGGCTCGGCGCTGGCGGGATGCCGCCCGAGCCGGAGATGATCGTCGGGGGCGAGGCGCTCGGGACCGGCGACCGGATCCTCGTCTTGAGCGAGTCGGCGATCCGTCCGCTGGCCGCCGACCTCGAGCGGCTGGGTAACGGCAGCCCGCCGCAGCTCACGGCGAGTCGCTTGGCCGATGCGGCGCGACGGCGCGGACAGCTCGACCCGCTCTCGGTGCACGTGGTGGAGATCGCGGGCGATGCGCCGCGCGTCGGGCCGCATCCGGCGCTGGCGCGGATCACGCGCGACCGACCCAAGACCTTCGACCCCGAGGGCAACCTGTTGGGGCGATCCGAGCGCGCGCCAGCCACGATTTCGGACGGGCGGGCGCGAGGCGGGTTGGTGGCGCTGGGGTTCGTGGCGGTGGTCCTGGGGATCGGGACGGCGTTGGTCGTCGATGATCTGCGGCGGCCGGCGAGCGTGCCGGCACCGGTGGTACCCGCAGCCGTGGTCATGCCGCCGCCCGAGGTCGACGTGGTCGAGGTCCGGGACGCGGTCGACGTCGAGGTCGAGGTCGCGACGCCAGCCGACCCGGAGGTGCTGGCGCTGCTCGACGGCGAGAGCGCGAGCAAGGTCGGAAAGAGCCTCAGGAGCTACATCATCAAGCACTTCCCGGAAGACGGCGAAGAGGTCTTCGTGCGGCTCGACAAGGCGATCCTCGAGCTCCATCGGCAGGGCGACAAGGAGCGCGTGGGGCGCGTCATCGAGGCCCTCCTCGAGCTGGCGCGCGAGCCCGAGCTCAAGCGGACGGCGCGATGGGCCGGGGAGCTCCTGCCCAAGCTCTACGGGCCCCAATGAGGCACGCGGGCCTCAGCGACGCTTGCGCTGCGCCTTGTCCCACTTGATGAGGACGTCGAGGTAGGGGACGGCGTCGACGTGGGCCGCCATGACGGCGGTGTGGGCCTCGGCGAGCCCGAGCGTGCGCGTGAGGTGCGCGATGGCGACCGTCGGCGAGCGATTGAGGCCGGCCGTGCAGTGCAGGTAGACGGGGCGGCCGCTGGCGAGGAGTGCGTCGAGCCGCTCGAGGGCGGGGTCGATGCCGCGCAGGAGATCCTTCTTGTCGAAGTCGCGGATCGGCGCGCGCTCGGCCAGGAGCCCGCGCGCTGACATGAGCTGCCAGAGCGTGGTCCAGCGGAGCCCCCGCTCGCCGAGGTCGTCGTCGGTCTGGAGCGAGAGCACGGCCCCTACCCCGGCCTGGACGAGGCGTGCCAGATCCTCGGGGCCAGACGGCATGCTCCCGACCCAGAGGGACGGGGCATGGGGTCCGAGCTGGCTCATGCGCTCCATGCCTCAGGCCTCCGCGGGGCGGGCCATGATGGGGCCTGCGGTCGCGGCCTCGCGGCCCTCGCCGGCCATGACGCGACGACCCGAGACGCGGACCTCCTCGCGCCCCTCGGCGTCCAGCGCGCGGATGAGGCGATAGGTGGTGTTGCCCTCGGCGCGCGCGACCTCGGGGGCGGCGATCATGAGCTGGAGCTCGAGGCGCTCGCAGAGCTCGAAGAGGATCCCGAGGTTGTCCTGCGAAAGGCGCGTCGCCTCGTCGAGGAAGAGGAGGCGGAGCGTGCCCGAGTGCTGGCGCGGGCGGAGCAGCGTGGCCTCGCCCTCCCAGGCCTTGAGGGTCGCCATCATGACGGCCGCGCCGACGCCGATCGCTTCGCCCGTCGAGAGGCGCGTCGGGTTGGCGACCTCCCAGTGCTCGGCGGGCGCGGTCTTGCCAGAGCCGGGCTGCCGCTCGGCCCCGCGACGGCGGATCTCGACCTGGAGATCGAGGTACTCGCGATAGTCGAGCAGGCGATCGCCGCCACTGCGGCCGCCGCCGTAGCGCTTGAAGAGCTCGTCCATCGCCTCTTCGATCGGCAGGTTCGGCTCGAAGAGGAGCTGCTGCGCCGCCCCCTCGCGCAGGGCCCGCAAGACCGCCTCCATCCGCTGCGCCGGACGCGCCCGTACCTGCATGCCCTCGATGGCGCCGAAGCGCACGCCGTCGAGATCGGCGTTCAAGCGACCGACCTGGTTCCGGGCGCGGCGCAGCTGCGCGTCGATGTTGCGCGCCACGTCACCGGACTGGCCGCGGAGACTCTTCTCCTGGACTTCGAGGCGCTCCTCGAGGCCGGCCAGGTGATCGCGCAGACGCCCCAGGGCTTCGAGCGGATCGTCGACCTCGGCGATCTGCGGCGGCACACGCCGCATGAGCCACTCGCGCGCGCTCAGCCACTCGGCGAGCCACGCCTCGACCGCACCCGGATGCTCACCGACCCGGTCCAGGTGTGCGCGCAGCCCGGTCGCGACCTCGACCCCGTCCTTGGCCCGCGCGACGCGCTCGGCCAGGAGCGCCGCACGCGAGCGCGCCCGCGACCACAGCTCTCGCGCCGGGACCCCTTCGCACTCGCTGCGGATCTCGGGCGAGAAGGCCGCCGCCAGGACGCCGCGGGCCTGGGCTTCCTCGCGCAGACGCGCCCATCGCGACTGCGCCGGGGCGAAGGCGCGTTCCTCCTCGGCGAGACGCCAACCTTCCTCGCTGGCGCGCTCGACGACCTGACGGTAGCGCTCCTCGCCGCGCACCGCCTGGGCTCGCGCATCGCGCTCCTCTTGCTCGAGCGCGTCCTGCTCGCTCTCGACCTCGGCCAGGCGCTGCTCGGCGAGCTCCACCTGGCGCGGCCCGGGCTCTACGCGCAGCGCGGCCCGCGACGGGTCGGAGCCCGCGCGCTTGGCCGCTCCAGGCGCCGCACCCGCCGCCTCGGGGCCAGCCTCGACCGTCTCGGCCAGCTCGCGCTTCAGCGCGTCCAGCTGCTGCTCGCCCGAGAGCACCACGCCCGCCGCACGTGCCGCCGCCTCGGCCGTCGCTCGCGCGCGGTTCTCCGACTGGCGCACCTCGGTCTCGGCGGCCTTGGCCTGCTCTTCGGCCTGGCGCAGCTGAGCCTCCAGCGCGGGCCTCAACGCCTCACGCGCGGCCAGCACCGGCTCGGCGTCGGTCCATCCGAGGGCGACCCGGTGGTCCCCCAGCCAGCGCAGCTTCTCGAGCGCACTTTGGAGACGATCGCGCATACGCACCGAGGTCTCACGTTTCTGTTTGATGGCGGTCACTTCGGCCTCGCTCGGCGGGGCCGCGCGGAGCACGTCGAGACCATTCTCTAGAATACGGCGATCGGGGGCCGCGGCGCGCAGCCGGGCCTCGGCCGCACGGGCTGCCTGGAGACGCTCGCCGAGCGCCTTGGCCTCGGCCTCTTGATCCGGGGCGTCGAGCCAGTGGGCCTCGGGCAGGAGCTTGCGGAGCAGCGTCTTTCTGCGACGCAGCGCCTCCATCTCCTGACCGGCGCGCTGGAGCTCGCCGAGCGCCGCCTGGCGTGCCGCGTTCGCCGCGGCGATGCGCTGGCGTGCGGCCTCGAGCTCGCCCTCGGGGTCCTTGCGATCCAGCACCGACGCCTCGGCCCGTAGCTCGTCGAGCTCGGCCATCCCGGCGCTGAGCCGCCGGTCTTCGTCGCCCATCGCCTCGAGCTCGCGCCCCAGGGCGGCGAGCCCCTCGCGCACCTCGCCGCGCCGTCGCTCGCGCGCCAGCCGCCCCAACCTCGGAGCCATGGGGATGCGCGTCAGGCGCACGACGCCCTGGTCCTCCATCAGGACCGCGTCTTCGATCCTCTCGGCGTAGGGCGTGCCGTCGTCGTCGAGCGGCAGCGCCGTGTCCGGACCCGCCAGCCACACCTCGTCGGGGCGGTCGGCGACCTTGGCGAGCTTCCGCGCCGCCGCCACCGGATCGGCCACCGCGATGGCCTGCCCCAACGGCCCGAGCACGGCCTCGGCCATGCCCGCGACGTCGAAGGGCAGCTCCTCGAAGCGCTCGGCCAGGAGCTCGCCGTCGACCGCGTCACGCGCGCGCAGGAGGCGCTCGTCGATGGCGTGGGTCGCGATCTCCAGGCGACCGAGCTCGGACTCCGCGGTCGCGCGCTCCTGGCTCTTGCGCTCGCGCTCGCTGCGCAGCTTGTCGCGTCGACCCTCGAGGGTCCGCTTGGCGGTGACGATCGCGGCCGCGGTCGGCGCGATCCCACCGAGCTCGGGGAAGCGCTCGCCCAGGGCACCGAGCTTCGCGAGCGCCGCCCCACGCCGCATGACCACCGGCTCGAGCTCGCTCACGATGCGCGCCTCGTCCTTGCCGCGACGCGCCGCTTCGTCGGCCGCCTCGCGCGCACGACGTTGGGCTTCGTCGGCGTGGGCCTCGGCCAGCTCGGTCTCTTCGAGGGCGCGCGCGACCTCGGCCGCCGAGCCCAGGGCCCCGGCCTGACGGGCCTCACGCCTGGCCTCGGCCTGCTTCTTCTGGCCGCGCTGGGTCGCGTCGAGCCGCTTGTCGAGCTCGACCTTGGCGAGCACCTCGCCGTCCAGGTGGCGCAGCTCGGCCAACACCTCGCGTGCCCGCTCATGGGCCTGCGACGAGAGCACGGGCAGGCCCGAGAGGCGCTCGAGGGCGGTAAGGGCCTTGTCGTACTCGGTGCGCAGGACCGACGCGGTGGCGAGCAGGCGGTCGTTCTTGACGAGCTCTTCGTCGAGCGCGTGGAGCCGGGTCTCGACCCGACCGGCGACCTCGGCGAGGCGACCCGAGCCGCTCGTGCCGGTCAGCGCGTTCGCGTCCAGGGCCTCGTCCGGCAGCGCCGCGTGCACCTGCTGGAGGCGCTCGTGGGCCAGGCGATGCTCGGCCGCACGGCGCTCGAGCTCTTCCAGGCCGGCCTTGAGATCGGCCACGCCGCGGCCCGCCGCCCCGAGCGCCTCGCGCGCCCGATCCCAGGCCACGCGCGCCGTCTCGCGAGCTGCCTGGGCGTCGGCGTCGGCGCGCTCTTTCTGGGCGCGGTCGTTGCCCTGCGCGGCGAGCTCGCGCTCGAGGCGCGCGACCTTGCGCATCACGTCCCAGGCACGCTTGGCGCGCTCGACCCGCGCGGTCGCCTCCTGCACGAGCGCCTTGACCTCGGTGCGGCGCGCGACGATCTCGTCGGCACGACGACGCTTCTCGGCGAGGTCTCCCTCGAGCTGGGTCCGCAGCGCGGCACTCTCTTCGGCCTTCTTGCGCGCGGCCTCGAGCGCCACCTTGCGCTCTTCGGCCTCGCTGCGCGTGGCGTGCACGACCGAGGCGAACATGTCTTGTCCGACCTTCCAGACGCCGTGGATCTCGGCCTCGAGACGACGGGCCTCCTCGACCTCGCGGCGGGTGCGACGACACGCCTCGAGGTTGCCGCGCATGCGCCGCAAGATCTCGGCGAGCCCGGTCTCCTCTCGGAGGAGGAACTCGCGCATGCCGCCGGTGAGCGCGCGCGAGATGCCGCCGACCATGCTCGTACGCAGCATCTCGTTGAGCTTGCCGCGCTCTTCGTCGACCTGCATGCGCAGCGGCAGGACGCCGCGATCGAAGAGCTCGGCGAAGTAGTCCTTGGCGCTCGGGAAGACCTTGAGCTTGCCGCCCTTGGCCGCGACCTGGGTGCGGATGACGTCGAGGTCCGGGACGGCTTCCTCGTCCTTGTCGGGGCCGAGCTTCTCGAGGAAGAGGTCCGAGAGGACCACGTCGGGGGAGAGGCCGTGCACCACGAAGGCGGTCGGCTCGACCGTCGGCTCGGTGCGTCGCTCGAGCATCACGCCGGCGATCATGCGCGCCCCATCGGCGAGCTCGAGGTCGAGCAGTGCGTAGCTCGGGCGCCCGGGCTCGCCGAGGCGCCCCCAGATGCCGCGGTCACCGCCGGTCGCCGAGGTCTCGCCGAGGTTGGTGAAGCGGAGCCGCGTCATGTCGGGCAGGAGCACGACGTAGGCGGCGATCATGACGGTCGTCTTGCCGGCTCCGTTCTGCCCTTCGAAGGCGGTCACGGCGCGATCGAGCGCGTAGCTCATGTAGAAGACGCCTCGCCAGTTGACGAGCGTCAGCGCCTTGGCGCGGGTCCGTTTCATGCGTCCACCTCGTCGCCGCCCTCTTCCTGGGTGCCCTCGTCCTTGTCGGTCCCGAGCGCCGCCCGTCCCTTGCTCACGAGGCGCGCGAGCGCCGACGCCGGATCGTCCATCGCGAGCACCGGCTCGGCGAAGCGGATGAGCGGCGTCCGCAGCTTCAAGCGCTCCTCGTCGACGAGATCGACGAACCCCAGGTGCGCCAGCGAGCGCAGCGCCTTGTCGACCTCGCGCCGCACCGACTCGGCCGCGATGCGCTCGTCCACCTTGCGCCGCCGCGGGTGCAGCTCGAGGTAGAGGCGCGCCTCGCCGACCAGGTGCTGGAGGATCTCGACGACCTGGCTCCGCGTCGCGGCACCTGCCGTCTCGAGGGTGGCGGGGTCCAGATAGAGGAGAGCCAGGGCCTGCCCGACAAGCATCTCACCGGTCGTGAGCTGGCGGCGCGAGAGGCGCTCACCGTGCGGGACGAGGAAGAAGTAGCCCGCGGGCGCGCGCACGAGCTCCCAGCCATAGCGCTGGTAGAAGCCCTCGAGCAGCGGCTGCGCCTCGGCCAGGAGCTCGTAGCGGCCACCCTCTTCGACGTCGATGTGCCGCCCCGCGCGGAGCGCGAGGTCGACCTCCGGGAAGAGCGGGTCCTCGATCGCCTGGTCGAGGCGCTCATATCCTTCGACGGACATCGAAGCTTCGGTCGCGCTCATGCCTTTCTCCTGCCGCGGGTCTTCGGGGTCTTGGTCGCGCCGCGCTCGTCGCGCTCGCCGGGCGGGGACTCACGGGGCCAGAGGAAGGCCCAGTCCTCGAGCTCGATCCCCGCGCCGACCGGGGTCCACGGGCGCTCGTGGGTGCGCTGCACCTGGGTGTCCACGCCGCACAGCGCGGTCAGGCGGCCGACGAGGCGGAAGCGCTCTTCCGGGGGCACGGCACCGACCAGCTCGCGCACGATGGTCGCCAGGCTCGCGGGGCGCTGCGCCAGGAGCTCGCGCGTGCGGGCCTCGATGACGAAGATGCCGTCGTCGGCGACGACCGCCTCCATGTCGAGCTCGCGCGTGACGCGGCGGCGCACGACCATGGGGCGCTCGGCCCGCAGATCAGGCACGCGCGGGACCGGCAGGGCGGGCATGTCCGCCGCGACGAGGTGGAAGCGGCGGTCGCAGAAGCCGCGCAGCTGATCGCGCAGCCGCTGCGAGAGGGCGCGCCCCGGGTCGAGGCGCACGACGTCGCGCAGGAAGCGCTGCACATAGCGATAGTAGTCCGACCACGCGCGCTGCCGCGACGCGCCCCAGGCCGCCACGCGATCGACCTGCTCGGCGAGCTGGAGTGCCGCCGACTCGCCGCCGTCGCCGCGCTCGCGCCCGAGCTCCGCGATGTCCTGGAGCTGGGTCTGGAGCGAGGCCGCGTCGCGGAGCAGGATGTCGTTCAGCTCTCGCAGGGTCGCGGCCGTCTCCTCGAGGAGGGCCTCGCAGGCTTCGATGGCCTGGAACCAGTCATCGCGCAGCAGCGTGGCGATCTGCTCGCGGATCTTCTCCTGCGAGGCATCGAGGCCGCGCTGACGGCGCTCGATTCCGCCCAGCAGATCGCCGGCCGTGATGCGCAGCGGCTGCACCACGTCGCGACGCCAGTCCTCGGCGGTCTTGGCGCGCCCCGCGGCCTTCTTGACCTGGAGCAGCTGCGACGTGAGGGTCTGCGTGAGCAGCACCAGCGACTCGCGCGTGAGGGTCTCCTCTTGCAAGAAGAACTCGGCCAGCGCGTCGGAGAGGCGCGTCAGCGCGTACTCGCCGGCCCGCACCACGCCGGCGCCGTCGATGCGCGTCAGCAGGCGCTGCTCGCGCAGGCGTCGAATCGCGGTGGTCGCGCGCAGCTTCAGGCTCTCGGCCTCCGGCTCGAGCAGGCCCATGACCTGCTGGAACACGTCGGCCAGGGCCTCCTCGTCGAAGGCGGTGAGCGACGACTGATCGGCCTTCGCGCGCAGCGCGACGACGAAGCACAGGTCCGCCGGCGACAGGTTGATCCCCTGATGCCCTTCATAGAGCGCGCTCAGCGTTTTCGTCAGCTCACCCACGACTTCTCCGACCTGCGCGCCTCGCGCCCCTCACGGACTCCGCATGGGGCAGGTGCACGGACGCGGTTGTTTAGTCGAGTCCGGGCTCCCTCACAATGGGGTTCCCCGCGCGCGTCCGGCCGGCCGGGCCGGGCCTCATCCCTTGGGCGGACGAAGCGGGCGCGGAGGCAGGAGCTCCGCCTCGCGCTCGATCTTCTGAGCCAGGAAGATCGCCGCATCGATCTTGTAGAAGTTGCGCTTGCGGTAGAAGGTCAGCGCCTCTTTGTTGTTCTCGGCGACTTCGAGGACGAGGTGCGTGCAGCCGCGCAGACGCGCGATGTGGCGGAGCTGTTCGAGCATGAAGCCGCCGACGCCGCGCCCCTGGTAGTCGGGGTTCACGGCCAGCTCCTCGACGAAGAGGGGGCGCATGTCGCGGTTGTCGAACCACCGCCAGTTGATCCAGTTGTCCGAGCCGGTGGTCTCGAAGGTGCACTCGGCGTAGCCGACGATCTCCGAGCCGAGCTCGAAGACGAGCTGCTCCATGGCCTCGGCGTCGTAGCTCTCTTCGAAGCGCTTCTTCGAGCGCGGGCGCTGGTACTCGACGGTCTTCTGGTTCACGTCGCGGAAGACGCGCTTCAAGAAGTCCCAGATGCGATTGATGTCGCGGCGGTGCATACGACGCACGCGCATGACCTCGCCGGGGTGCGTGTGGTGCCCGTCGAAGTCGCCCACCTCGGCATCGGGAATCCCGACCAGAGCGGCGAGCCGCGCCCTTCGCGTCTTCGAGGCCTTTGCGGCCCGAGCGGCCCGGGTCGGCTTCGAGGCCTTCGTGGACCGGGTCGGCTTGCTGGCCTTCGCCGGCTTGCTGGCCTTCGCGGGCTTGCTGGCCTTTGCTGGCTTGGCGGCCTTCGCGGGCGTACTGGCGTCCGCGGGCTTGGCCGGCTTCGCGGCCTTCGCGGGCTTGGGGGGCTTGGCCGGCCTGGCGGCCTTCGAAGCTGCACTGGCAGCGGCGGGGCTGGGCTTGGGCTGGGCAGGCTCGGAGTCTTCGTGTTCCGAGGGGGCTCGTCGGGTCGCGCGCGGCATGGTCTCCTCCTCTGTAGGGGACTCGTAGCGCTCCAGAGCGCCTCGCGCAACGGCGTGCGTTGCGCGCGACGTTTCACGAAGGTCGCGCGGCCCGTGGCCTCGGCCGGCCATGTGCGAATTCTGAGAGGGTTCGATAGCGTTACAAGGGACTTCGAGGCATCTTCCCGGCGCCATGACACCACACGCACGCGACGACCGGGGGCGAGACCCCGATACGCCGATCCCTACGCCGCTGGTCGATGCGAGCCGCATGGAGAGCACCCCGTGGAGCGCCGCGGCCGCGCACCTCGCGACCGTCTTCGAGGCGGCAGGCGCCGCGATCGTCATCTGCGATCGCGACGGCGTCATCCATCACGTCAACGCGCTCGCCCACCGCAACCTGACGAGCCGCCCCGACGCCCCGACCTCGTGCGCCGGCCTGCCGATCGATGCCTTCTTCGGCCCGACCGAGAGCGAAGACTTCCGCGTGCGCGTGTCGCAGGTCCTCGACTCCGGTCGGCCGCACTTCCGCGAGGACGTGACCACGTTCGCCGGCGTCGAGCGGACCTTCCTGACGACCACCCTGCCCGACTCCGGCGATGCGCTGCCCGGGCTCGGCGGGTCGCGCCCCGCCCTGGCGATCGTCGTGGCGCGCGACATCACGCTCGAGCGGCGGCTGGCGGACGATCGCCAGCACGTGCTCCGCCTCTTGCCCGACATCCTCCTCGAGCTCGACTCGGGCGGCCGCATCTTGAGCGCGCACGCGCCCGATCCGCGCGACATGCTGGGCTTCCCGGCCGAGGCGGTGCCGGGACTCGGGCTCGCCCAGGTCCTCGGCGTCGACGCCGCGCGCGCCCTGTTCGTCGCCCTGGAAGAGGCCGCCCGCGACGGCGCCGTGCACACCGTGACCACGCGCTGGCCGCCCCCCGAGCGGCGCGCTTCGACCTATCGCGACCTCGAGCTGCGCGTCACGACGAGCCACGGGGGTCGTTCGCTGGTCATCATCAGAGACGTCTCGGAGCGGCACCGCCTCGAGGCGCAGCTCCACCTCTCGGAGCGGCTGGCCTCGCTCGGCCGTATTGCCGCGGGCGTCGCGCACGAGGTCTCGAACCCACTGACCTACGTCTACGGCAACATCGAGCTCGCCCTCGAGACGCTCGATGCCCTCGACGCGCGCGACCCGAGCGCCACGCAAAACCTGCCCGAGCTGGCCGAGCTGCGCACGCTGCTGTCCGAGGCACGCGAGGGTGGCGACCGCATCCGCGCCATCATCGAAGACATCGGCCTCCTCGCGCGCAGTGACGCGGGCGGCAACGCCTCGCGCATCGACCTCCGCGACGTCATCCGGTCGGTCGTGCGCATGCTCGGTAACGCGCTGCGGCGCACCGCGAAGGTCGAGCTCGAAGTAGCCCCGGTGGCCCTCGTCATGGGCAGTGTGCCGCGCATGATCCAGGTGCTGACCAACTTGTTGGTCAACGCGCTCCACGCCTTCCCGAGCCGCCCGATCGACATGAACCAGGTCGTGATTCGCCTCTTCCAGCGCGACGCCGAGGTCATCCTCGAGGTGAACGACAATGGCACCGGTATCGCGCCAGACGTGCGCGCTCGCATCTTCGAGCCGTTCTTCACGACCAAGGACGTCGGGCAAGGCATGGGCCTCGGGCTCTCGATGAGCCTCGGCATCGTGGCCGCAGTCGGCGGTCGCTTCGAGGTCGACACCGAGGTCGGGCGCGGCACGACCATGCGCATCATCCTGCCGTCGGCACCGTCACCTTGACGCTGGCCGCTCGGGCGGCTTTCGGTTAGGGTCGCCCGTCATGCCCTGGCGCCTCCCATCGGCCACTCTGGCCCTTGTCGTCACGCTGCTCTGCGGCGTCGGCGCGGTGCGTGCCGAGCCCGACGCGCTGCCGGACAGCAGCACGCCGGTCGCGCGCGAGGTCGACGCCTCCGATGACGCGGGGCCAATCCCGGACGCGACGCCCGACGTCATCCACGACACCGGCGGCGCCGCGACCGACGTCATCCACGACACCGGC
>JAEUKJ010000595.1 GCA_016792665.1 Deltaproteobacteria bacterium
CTCGCATTACTGGGACATGGAAGAGCTCGACCACGGGCGCCCGCTGCTCGGGCTGCACGGCACGCAGGTCGGCATCGCGACGCGCCTCTCGGCGATGCTGTTCGCGCGCCTCCTGGCGGTCGACCCGGCGACCATCGACCCGGTCGCACTGGCGGCGCGTCGTGGCACAAAGGACGACTTTCTCGTCGCCCTTCGCCGCGAGCACGCGCGTCTGTCTCCCGGCGTCATCGGCGAGATCGAGGCCCAGATCCTGCGCAAGCAGAAGTTCGGGGACGAGCTCGTGGCCGAGCTCACGCGCGTGAAGGACCGCTGGTCGGAGATCACGCAACGCATCTCGGCCGCCACCCTGCCGGTCGCCACCATCGAGAAGGCGCTGCGCGAGGCGGGCTGTGTCGACCGGCCCTCGGCCATCGGCTGCGACGCGGCCCGCGCCATCCACACCCTGCGCGTCTGCCGCCACCTCCGCGACCGCTACTGCGCGTTGGACCTCATCGATGACCTGGGCTTCCTCGACACCTGGGCCGCCCAGGCCGTCGCCACCGCGGAGGCCAACTGACATGCCCGTCATGAGCATGACCGGCTTCGGGGCCGCGACGTTTACGGTCGGCGCGCAGTCGTGGCGCATCGAGCTGAAGTCCGTCAACCACAAGGCGCTCGCCTTTCGCGCGCACCTTCCCGACGAGCTCGCGCACTGCGAGGGCATCGCCACGGCCCAGGTGCGCCAGCGCTTGATGCGCGGGGCCATCGAGCTGCGCGCCGCGATGGAGTCCGAGGACGCCGTCGAGATCGCGGTCAACCGCGCGGCGCTGCGCGTCTTGATGGCCGAGCTCCAGCACGTCGCGGCCGAGCTCGGGGCGCCACCCCCGACCCTCGAGCTGGCGCTGCGTCAGGGCAACCTCATCACCCTGAAGCGCCCGACGGTCGACCCTCGTCTCGCAGAGATCTGCTTCGCCGACGGCCTCGCGCGCGCCATCGACGCGATGGTCCTCATGCGCTCGCGCGAAGGCGAGTCGCTGGCCGTCGACATGCTCGCGCGCCTCGGCTCGCTGGAACACCTGCTCGCGCAGGTCGAGGTCGACGCCCCGAAGATCACCGCGAACCTCCTCGAGCGACTGCGTGTGCGCGTCTCGAAGCTCGAGGCCGAGATCGGCACCGACCTCGACAAGGGGCGCGTCCTGACCGAGCTCGTGGTCTTCTCGGACAAGTCCGACGTCACCGAAGAAATCGTCCGCGGGCGGGCCCACATCGAGCAGTTCCGCCAGACCCTGTCCGGCCCCGACGACGCCGAGCGCGGTCGGCGCCTCGACTTCCTCAGTCAAGAGCTCCTGCGCGAGCTCAACACGCTCGGTTCCAAGTGCCGCGACGCTGGTGTCGCGAGCGCGGTCGTCGACGCCAAGGTCGAGCTGGAGAAGATCCGTGAGCAGGCCCAGAACATCGCCTGAGCGCGGGATGCTCATCATCCTCGCCGGCCCCTCGGGGACGGGTAAGTCCACGATTCTCAAGAAGCTATTCTCCGAGGACGAGCGTCTCGCCTTCTCGGTCTCGCACACCACGCGCCCGCCGCGCGACGGCGAGGTCGACGGTCGCGAGTACCACTTCGTCGACGACGCGACCTTCGATCGCATGGTCGAGGACGGTGCCTTCGCCGAGTGGGCGCACGTGCATCGCCGCCGCTACGGCACCTCGCGCGCCGAGGTCGACCGCCTGCTCACGGCCGGCAAGGACCCGGTCTTCGACATCGACGTGGTCGGCGCCGACAACCTCCACCGCGCCTACCCAGACGCCGTGCGCGTGTTCATCCTGCCCCCGTCGCTGGCCAAGTTGGAGGCCCGTCTCCGTGGCCGCGGCACCGAGGGCGAGGCCATGATCCAGACGCGGCTCGCCAACGCGAAGGCCGAGATCGCCGCCGCGCCGCGCTTCGACTATCTCGTCATCAACCAGTCCGTCGACGAGGCCGCGGCCTCCCTCTCCGCCATCATCCGCGGCGAGCGACATCGCGCCTCGCGCTACGACGACCTCCCCCAACGACTGCTATCCGGCGAAGAGATCGCATGAGCGCTTCCATCCCCAGCATTCCGGTCGACCCGAGCCGCCCCGTCCGCGTCCGCATCGCGCCCTCGCCGACCGGCGACCCGCACGTCGGCACCGCGTACGTCGCCCTCTTCAACCGCTGCTTCGCCAAGAAGCACGGCGGCAAGTTCATCCTGCGCATCGAGGACACCGACCAGACGCGCTCCACGCGCGAGTCCGAGGCGGCCATCTTCAAGTCGCTGCGCTGGTGCGGCCTCGACTGGGACGAAGGCCCCGACATCGGCGGCCCCTATGGCCCGTATCGCCAGTCGGAGCGCCTCGCCATCTACCGCGAGCACGCCCAGATCCTCCTCGACAAGGGCGAGGCCTACCGCTGCTTCGCCACCCCGGAAGAGCTCGAGGAGATGCGCCGCACCCAGAAGGAGCGCGGCGCCAAGCAGCCTTATGATAGGCGCTATCGAAACATCCCCGAGAGCGAGGTCGCGCGCCTCCTGGCCGAGGGGCGCCCGCACGTCGTGCGTCTGAAGATGCCGATCGGCGGCAAGGCCGTCATCACCGACGGGCTGCGCGGCGAGATCAGCTTCGACAACGACGAGCTCGACGATCAGATCCTGCTCAAGTCCGACGGCTTCCCGACCTACCACCTCGCCAATGTGGTCGATGATCGCTTGATGCAGATCACCCACGTCATCCGCGCCGAGGAGTGGATCCCGTCGACGCCCAAGCACGCGCGCCTCTACGAGGCCTTCGGCTGGCAGCCGCCAGCCTTCATCCACCTCCCGCTCCTGCGCAACAACGACAAGACCAAGATCTCCAAGCGCAAGAACCCGGTGAGCCTCGAGTACTACCAGGCCGCCGGCATCCTGCCCGAGGCGCTCCTGAACTTCCTCGGACGCATGGGCTGGTCGATGCCCGACGAGCGCGAGAAGTTCACGCGCGCCGAGATGGAGGAAGCCTTCACGTTCGACCGCATGCATCTGGGCGGGCCCATCTTCGACCTCGACAAGCTCGACTGGTTGAACGGCCTCTACCTCCGCGAGCAGACCCCCGAGCAGCTCGTCGCGCGCCTCCGCGAGTGGTTGTTGTCAGATGAGTACCTGACCTCGGTGGTGCCGCTCGTGCGTGAGCGCATGACGCGGCTGTCCGAGTTCATCCCCAAGACGAGCTGGCTCTTCGGCGAGCCGACCCCGCTCGCGAAAGAGGCCTACGTCCCCAAGGGCAAGACCCAGGCCGAGACCTGGGACGCCGTCACCGCCATCGCCGAGCTCGTCGACAAGCAGGTCCGCTGGGAGGTCGCCCCACTGGAGGAGGCCTTCCGCAAGCTGTGCGAGCAGATCGGCTGGAAGCCGAAGGACCTCTTCTCGATCGTGCGCCTCGTCGCCACCGCGGCCACCGCCGCCCCGCCGCTCTTCGACTCGCTGGTCGCCATCGGCAAGGCGCGGACCCAGGTGCGCGTGCGCCAGGCGCTCACGCTCTTGAAGCCCTGAGGCTCGGCGTATCGCGGCCGCTCGTGTCATAGGGGTCGACATGGATCTGCAAGCCATCATCGATCACCTCCGCGAGTGGCCGCCGATCGTCGTCTACCTGCTCCTCTTCGCGGGCGCCTTCATCGAGTACATCGTCCCTCCCGTTCCCGGCGACACCTTCGTCGTGGGTGGTGCGGTGCTCGTCTCCGCCTTCGGCTGGCACTTCGCCCCGGTCCTGGCGGTCGTCACCGGCGGCGCGGTGCTCGGCGCCTGGCTCGACTTCGTCATCGGGAAGTGGCTCGTCAAGAGCGGCCGCCTCGACAAGTTCGGCCCCAAGGGACGGCGCGCCATCGACGGCATCGTCGCGCAGATGAAGCGGCGCGGTGCGGCCTACCTCGCGGTGAACCGCTTCCTCCCCGGCATCCGCGCCTTCTTCTTCGTCGCCGCCGGCATCGCCGGTCTCTCGACCGCCAAGGTCCTCTTCTGGTCGGGCCTCTCGGCGCTCGCGTGGAACGGACTCCTGGTCGGGCTGGGCTATGCGCTCGGCGCGAACCTGCCGGCCCTCGAGGGCTTCCTCGTCCAGTACAGCGTCGTCGTGTGGATCGTCATCGGCGTCGTCATCGTGTTCTTCGTCGGGCGCATGATCTGGAAGGCGCGGCGCGCCAAGACCGAAGACGACCCCTCGACCTGAGGGACGGCCTCGAGGGGCTCGACGGGCCGCGCCTCAAGGGGCTTTGACGGTCCACGCCCCGTTGCCGAAGACCTTGATCTGACCGGACTTTTCGTCCTTCCGCTCGAGCACCCCGTTCTTCACGTTGAGCTTCTCGTCGTCGACCTCGTCGCGGTTCCAGTCGACCTTGGCGCGGTCCCAGCGACCATCTTTGTCGTCATCGTAGATATTGACCTTGGGTCCCGCGCCGCGAAACAGGTCCTTGATCTTGTCGCTGGTCGCGCGCTGCTCGAGCATCACCCGGGCGACCTCGAGCATCCGCGCCTCATTCGGATCGCTCGGCGCGGGGGTCGGCGTCGACCCAGCCGACACCGGCTGCGGGGCCTGGCTCGGTGTCGTCGTGACCGCGACCGGCGCGCTCGGGACGGCGGGCTTCTTGTCGGCGGTCGTGCACAGTACGAGCCCGACCGTCGCCCCGGAGGCGACCATCGCGATGAGGATCGTGCGCACGGTCTGATAGCGGATGAACATCTCAGCTCTCCTCGTCGAGGTGGCTCGTGTCGCTCGTGTCGGGGCGCGGGCTCACGCCGGAGATCATGCCGCGCTCGATCGGCACGGTGCAGTTGCAGTGCGTGTAGGGGCACGCGCGCGGCCCGTCCATCAGCGCGAAGCCGGTGTCGATGCTGCCGACCTTGGCCCACTTCCCGCCGACGCGGCTGGCCGGGTAGCAGCGATAGGCCTCGCCCGAGGACTTGATGACGAGATAGCGCGAGCCGGCCCAGCACAGGCGACCCTGGAAGTCCGGCGCGATGGCGCCGAGCCCGTTGTGCCCGCCGAGCGCCAACAGCAACTCGGTCTCTTCCACGCTGTAGCGCCTGACGACACCATGCACCTTCTCGGGCTGCACCTTGAACCGGATCCCGGCCTCGCGGAACGCGGGCGCGACCTCGTCGTGCAGCATGCGGAGGCGCTCGGGCGTGGCGACGCTGGTCACGCAGAAGGACACGCCGTGGTCGCGGACCCAGGGCTCCAGCACGCGCGCCCTGGCGATGAAGTCGCCCACACTCGCGTACTCCAGGTGCAGGCTCGCGGCGAAGACGTGCAGCGCCCCCTGGGTCGCGCCCATGAACGCGAGGAGCTGGCGCTCTGCCATCGAGAAGTTGGTCTGGATCGAGACGACATGACCGTGCGCGACCAGGCCGCGGACGATGTCGACGAGTCCCGGCTGACGAAAGGGCTCGCCCCCCGAGAGCTTTACCTCCCAACTGCCCGGGAGGCTCTCGAAGGCGCGCACATGGCGGGCGATCGCCACCTCGTCCAGGTGCCCCGAGCGGTCTGGATTGAAGCGCTGCGTGCAATAGCTGCAGCGATAGTTGCACGTGTCGTTCATGTTCCACGACACGGCACCGACGACCTCGCGACCCTGGATGCGCAGCGTCGGCGGTGGCACCGATCGCCGCCACGCCTCGAAGCTCGCGCCCTCAACCATGCGGGACCTCGGTCGTCGCAATTCGCACAAGGCCTGGCGGAGTCAGGCTGCCGGCGGAGGCCTCACGCCCCGGTAGCCGCACGATGCCGCGGTTGGCCGGCACGGTGCAGGGGCAGATCGAGAAAGGGCAGGGGCCGCCGCGCGTCTTCAACGCAAAGGTGCCGTCGACCATGTTGCCGAGGCTCGCGACGTCGCGCGCAGCGGCTCCGTCGAGGCTAGCGACTCGCGCCTTGGCGAGGCTGGCGACGTCGCGCGCAGCGGCTCCGTCGAGGCAGGCGACTCGCGCCTTGGCGAGGCTCGCGACCCGCGCCTTGGCGAAGCGCTTCGCGGTCCGGCAGCTCCATGCCTCGCCGTCCTGATCGAGCGTGAAGTACCAGACGCCGGCCTCGCAGTGCAGGCCCTCATAGCTCGGGGCGCGGTTGACCTCGCGCGGGTCGACCGAGCCGCGCAGCAGTCGCTCGACCAGCGGCCGCTCGTCGGGTGCATAGTCGAAGACCCCGCCGTTCATCTTCATGAGCTGGGGAAAGAAGCGAAAGCCCTCGGCCTCGCACTCGGCCTGCACATCCAGGAGGCGCGCCACCGTGCCCGGCACCACCACCGAGTTGATGACGAAGCTGCTCTTCGGGGCGACCTCGCGGCGCACGTCCCGATAGAGGCGCGCCCTCTCCAAGAACGGGGCGGGCTCGACCGACTCGAGGTGCAAGGACGCGCTGGTGATGCGCAGCCGATCGCCCGTCAGGCGCACGAAGCGCTCGAGCGACTTCGCCGGCGCCGAGAAGTTGGTCAGCACCGACACGAGGTGCGGGGTCCGCTCGACCAGCCCCGGCACGATGCGCTCCAGGAAGAGGCGCGCCGCGAACGGCTCGCCGCCCGACATCTTGACCTCCCACCGGACGCTTGCCGGCAGGCTCGCCAGCCCCGCCAGGATGGCGTCCACGCGCACCTCGTCGGGCTGGCCCACGCGCGACTTCTTCGACTGGATGCAGTAGCTGCAGTCGTAGTTGCAGTGGCCTCCGACCTGCCACTCGACCGTCGGGAACAGGTCCGCAAACGGTGGGGTCGCCGCGCGCATGACCTCTGGATCGAGCCCCAGCATCACGCGCCCCCGCGGCCGAGCAGCCCCGCGAAGACGTTCGCCGGCAGCTCGCGCTGCAGACGCTCGGACCACTTCAGGTTCTGCTTCAGCTTGCCGCACTGGTCGCAGCCCGCGAAGTACGCGCCGCGCCGGACGCTGTCGCGACGGCTCTGCCAGCGCTCGCCGTGCCACATCGCGGCGAGCCCCGAGTCCCTGAGATCGCCCACCGGGACGGCGGTGTTGCAGCAGAAGAGCACCTCGCCCAGCACGGTCACGCGCGCGTAGAGGAAGCCCATGAAGCAGCCGACGTCTTCGATGGGGGCGGTGCGTGCGTCGTCGTGGATCTGCCGCCGGAAGGCCGCGAGATCGGTCTCGACGCCGAGCGCCTCGGCCCGCGCCATGGCCGCCGGTACCAGCACGTCGCGCAGCGCGGCCTTCTGCTCCGGGCTCAAGCCCGCGGCCTCGGTGCCGTGTGCGAGCGACGCCAGCTTGAAGCTCACGGCCTTGGCGCCGCGCGCGTGCGCGAAGTCGATCATGGCCGGCACCTCGTGCACATTCGCGGCGCAGATCACCTGCACGTGCTTCGGGCGAAAACCATAGGCAGCGAGCTCGCCCAGCCTGGCCTCCATCGTCTGGAAGCCATCGGGCCGCGGGTGCGCATGAAAGGCCTGCCACGCGGGCTCGCTCACCCCGCAGACCGAGAACAACAGGTCGAGGCGGTCGTTGGGAACAACGTTACCAACACCGTCGGCCGTGACGCCGATCGCCTCCATGAGTCGCGACACCTCGAGGCGGAGCCCGTTGGTGATGATGGTCACGTGCAGGCCGCGGCCCGAGGCGTCGGCGACCATCGCGTAGAGATCGTCGTTCAAAGTCGGGTCGCCCATGCCCGACAAGATGATGCTCTCCAGGCCACCCAGCGCGGCCAGGTCTTCGAGGCACGCCGCGAACCGCGCGAGCGGCAGGACCTGCTTCTTCCACGCGGCCGTCGGGCGGTGTCCCTCGACCAGATGCGGGCTGTGGTGCCAGCAGGTCACACACCGCGTGTTGCACGCGTTGGCGAGATCGAAGTGCACCGTCTGCGGCCCGACGCGCGGCCGGTTCTCCAGGAGACCCGCGATGCGCTCCTTGCGCCAGGCCTTCTTGGTCATATGCCACCCTCGACCGTGGTGACCACGGCGCGCGTCATGAGGGCCGTGAGGTGCTGGCGCTCGACCCGTCGCTGCCCGAGCTTCACGAGCTGGAAGCGGCGCTGCAGCTCGGCCACACCGAGGTGCCCATGCGCCGTCAGGACCGCGCGGAAGGTCGCCATGCTCTCGCCGAGCGTCGCATCGGCCAGGCGCGGGAAGGCCCGGTACAGCGTCGCGCGCTCGCTCGCCGTGAGCGGCAGGGACGCGTTTCCCAGGAGCTCGGCCAGGGCCTGCGTGAGCCCGGACACCCAGGGCCCGTAGCGCTGGTCGACCTCCTGCGTGCGCGGGTGCTTCTTCGTCGCGACCTCGATGAGCGGCGCCAGGAGGCCCGCGTCCTGCGGCGCCACCGCTGCGCACAAGGCGACCATCCCGGCCTCGAGCGCGCCGAGTCCGTCCGCGGCCGCCCGCGTCTCCATCGCCGCGGCCACCTCGGCCCGCGCCTCGGGCGACAGCGACGGCAAGAGGGACGCGAGCGCACGCCGCTCTTCCAGGCGCTCGAGCTCGGCGTCGGGAAAGAGGTGCGCGAGCCCGTTCCGCAACAGCAGGTCTCCCGCCTCGCCCAACCGATCCAACGCCGCGACCAGCCGCGGGGTCAGGAGCTCGGCCGCGTGCAGCGGCGTCAGCGACGACGGGGACCGCCCCCGCCGATGCGCCATCAGCGCGTGCGCCGCGGCCCAGCGCGCCCCGTTATCAGGTGAAAACAAGCGTGCGCGTGCGCCCATCCCGCGGTCGGCGAGCAGCGCGCTCAGTGCGCCCGCGATCGCGTCGACCCCGAGTGCCTCGGCTGCGGGCAGGCCCAGCGCGGCGCCGGCCGAGATCGCGCTGGCGATGCGACGCGCCTGTTCGTCGGCGATCTTGGCCTGCGCGAAGAAGGCCGTCGGCACGCCGAGGTGGAGGAGCTCGTGGAAGGTGTTGTAGCCGGCGGCCGCGATGGCGGCGTCGACGGCGGGGAAGAAGCAGCTCACGTCCGAGCGGTCGAACCAGGTGAGGCGTGGCCCGTGCAGCCGTCGGCCTTTGTAGAGTGGGCCGGCACCGACCAGCAGGTGCACGTCCTCACGCGCGGCCAGCGCGGTGACGAGGGTCTCGAGGGTCCGCTCGCTGGTCGGGTCGCCGCCGCCACCCGCGGAAACATAGACGAGCGTCTCCGCTTGCACGCCGAGCTCGGCGCGCAGGGCCTGGCGATCGCTGGCCTCGGCCTCGAGGTTCAGGATGTCGCCGACCCAGGCGGCCGGGCGATCGGACGGCAAGCCCTTGGCGAGCGCGGGCTCCGAGCCCTCGGGGTGGGGCACGATGATGCGATCGTAGAGGCGCGCCGAAGCCTGGAAGACGGGGCGCTGCGCGTACTCGGGCTTCACCGCGCGCAGCACCAGGACCTTCGCGAAGGGGCCGTCGAGGACGGGCAGGAGCTCGTCGAAGCTGCCCTGGGGGAAGGTGTCGACGACCAGCAGATCGGGCGCCATCACGCCGAGCATCTGCCACACGAAGTGCTTGGCGAGGCGACGGTGCTCGAGGACATCGAGGCCCGTCTGCCGCGCGGTCCCCTTGGAAGGCAGCTTGAAGGCGGCCAGGCGATGGTCGGCGAGGATCGAGGTCGCCTCGGTCGAGGTCAGGAAGACCAGCTCGGGCGGCGTGCCCGAGAGCAGCGTCTCCAGCCGCCGCATCCAGCGCGCGATCGCGACGAGACGCGTGACGTGGCCGAGGCCCGAGCCGTTGACCGCATAGAAGACGACGCGCAAGGGCTTCATCGGCGACCTCAGGACGCGTCGAAGAGGTCGTCGGAGTCGGCGCCGGCCATCGCGTCTGCGAGCTGATCGGCGGTCTGATCGGCGGCGAGGTCGACCGAGTCCGCGGCGCGGTCGTGCCCGTGCCCGAGCGGGTCGACCCAGCTCGCGAGCACCCAGTTGGGGTGCGCCTCGCGAAAGGCCCGGACGGCGAGGAGGTCGCGCCCCGGGTCGTTCTTCGTGATGAGGTCCCACCAGAGATAGTCGGTGACGTAGGCGCCGCGGTCCCAGGCCTCGAAGTCGGCGATGCGCGTGCGCGTCTTGGCCAGCGCCAGGCGCCGCTTCTCCCACTTGTCGCGCGGCAGGGTGCGGGCGGCCGAGAGCTGCTCGTTGGTGATGACCACGTACTTGCCGCGGGCGCGCTTGTACGAGAGCTTGTCGCGCTTTTGGCGCAGCTTCTGCCGCTCGGCTTCGAAGTCGCGGATGAGGCCGTCGACCCGCGTCTTGACGACCTCGCGCAGGTAGCTTGCCTGGGCCTTCAGGCCCGCGGCCTTCTTGAGGAAAGCGGCGAGCGCGGGGTCGCCGCTGCCGAGCTCGACGAGCAGCGCGTCGGGGCAGCTCTCGAGGTGGTGGTTGATGGCTTCGGCCAGCGCGACCCACAGCTCGCGATGGAGCTCGTCCGGGGCGCGGGTGAGCTCGGCGTGGCGCGCAACCAGGGCCTCGATCCGCTTGCGGTCCGCGCCGAGCCGCGCCTCGAGCGCGAAGACCGGCTCCGAGGCCGCCGCCAGCGCGCGCCAGCGACCCCGCACATCATCGTCATCAGGGAACGGCTTTCCGGTCTTCTGCTCGAGCTCTTCCATCAAGAGCGAGCACGCGCGCCAGTCGCGCAGCCAGTCGAAGAGGCCCGCGTCGTAGCCGTCCTCGAACCAGCCCCGACCCAGGAGGGCCTGGAAGTTCGCCGAGCTCTCCCACGGCTCGCGGTCCTTTCTGAAGGACTGGGCCGGCTCTGCGATCTCGGCGAGCTGCGTCTCGATGTCGACGATGCGCACCTCGCGCTCGACGAACTCCGGCACCTTCTCGAGCTCGCGCCGCGCACTCTCGACGGCTGCCAGCCGCGCCTCGTAGTCGCGCTTGATGGGCCGCAGCGCGGGGTAGCGCAGGCGCCGCTCGAGGCGCAAAAGATCGTCGTCGTCGAGGTCGGGCAAGAGATAGCCCACCAGCTCGCGACGGTTCCGCGAGAGCTTCACGTCGAGCTCGAGCGCGTCATTCTCGTAGGCCTGACGCTCGCGCCTGAGGGCCTCGAGCTCTTGTCCGAGCGCGTTCACCCGGGCCTCGAGAGCCGCGATCATGTTGGCGATACTCATCGGTGCAGAATTATCACGAGCGCGCCCCGAGCGTCGAGGGCGCCCCGGCGCGCGCCCCGGCCGTTCACAGTCGCGTCGCCGCCTCGATCGCCTTCCAACGTGGGTCGCGCCTCAGGCGCGCGAAGTCGGGCTCGATGAGGGCCTGGCTCAAGACCTGTCGCGCCTTGGCACTGTCGACGGCATGCGCGCGCACCGGCTCGAGGTGCGCAAACGCGGTCTTGGCGTCGCGCTCCTGAGCGGCCTCACGCGCGGCCTCGTAGCGCGCACCGAGGTCCTCGGGCTGCACCTCAACGGCCCGCTCGAAGGCCTTGCGCGCGCTCTTCCGGTCCTTGCGTACCCGGGCCGCGTAGCCGTCCTCCATGGCGCGATCGAAGGCACTCTCGTCGACGTTCGCTGCCGGCGGCGCGGCGACTGGCTCGCTCGTCGCGGGGCGCTGCGCTGGCGTCGCGCTGGGCGCGGGCGTCTCGGCGGGCGCGGGCGTCTCACCGGGCACGGGCCTCTCGGCGAGCCTCAGCGTCTCGCCAGCGTTCGGCGCCTCGAAGCGCTCGACCTCGGACAGCACGGCAACGCTCGCCCCCGTGACCAACATCGCCAGCAACGTCGCCTGCGTCACGCGTCGCGCGGTGTGCGGCGAGGCCGCGCGCACTGGCGTCGGAGACGGCGAAGGGCGTCGCGACGGGGGCGTCACGCGCGGCGGGCGTGCGGTCGCGACACGCGGAATATGGGCGCACGTGATGGCGAGACCCAGGTCGGGCTCGCGCGCTTCGGGCACGGCGCGATCGCTCGCCCGCCCGCCGGAGATCGGCCGCAGTCCGCCGGACAGCCGCCTCACCGGTCGTGCGTCGCTGGGCCTGGCGTCGGACTCCACGCGTCCCCAGGCCCAGACGCGCACGTCCGCAAGGGTTGTCGGCGCATCGGCATCGGGCAGGCGCCACCCGTCGATGTCGGGCCCGAGGCGCCGCACGACGGTCTCGCCGCGGACCCGATAGGCGGGCTTCCGACCCTCGCGTCGCGACAGGGCATTGCAGAGCTCGATGGCCTCGTACCAGGTCAGATCGGTGACGGGCGAGTCGGCGGGGCCCGGGCTCGGCACCCACCCCATGACCGACTCGAAGACCGCGCGTGTCACGGCCCCGATCGAATAACTGCGGCCGTCGGGGCTGAGTTGCGGATTGAAACCCAGGTTGCGGAGCCAGGCGTTCCCCTCGCGCAAGCCGCGCTCGCGACAGGTCACACACAGGACATGGGCGCGCCCCAGAGCGGCCCCGCTGATGACCGCGTTGGCGCACGTCGCGCAGCGTCGGGACAGGCCCTTGCCGGTGCCGCTGCGCGCGTCGAGCCAGTCATGGACCTCGACGCCGAGCGCCTCGACCGAGGTCGCGCGAAAGACCACGGCACTCTCGAGCTCGTGCGCCTCGAGGGCGTCCCAGTCGTCGTCGTCCAGGCGCTCGGGGATCTCGGACAGGCTCGGCAGCGACAGCGCCGTGTCCGAGGCCACCGAGGCGAAGTCGAGCTCGAGGTCGGCCTGGCCCTGGGCGTCGTCGTGGCTCGCATCGGCGGCCTTCGCGAGCAGCCGCTCCATCGCCTCGGGCACGGCGGTGAGGCCTCCTTCGAGGCCGTCGAGATCGGTCAACAGCGCGCGCAGGTTCCGCTCGATCCCCGCGCACAGCGCATCGGGCTCGACCATCCAGCGCGCGAAGTCCCGGTCCTCGGCGAGCTCGCGCCCGAGCTCGAAGGTGTGCTCGTCGTGCACCAGCAGGGCGCGCTGTGCGGCGAGCTGACTCTCGCGCGCGGTGAGGCTGGCGAGCGTCCTGCGCACGAAGGCGCGATAGCGATGGAGGCGCAGTAGGATGAGGTGCGCCGCCCGCCCCACGCCGCGGATGCGATCGGCGATGAGGGCGAGATCCCGCTCGAGCTCGTGCTCGACGCGGGTCGCGAGGTGGGCCACGCGCTGCGCGATCTGGCGCCGCTCGGCGGCCTTGCCGAGGAGGTCGTCGATCTTCTCGCGCGAGCGAAGGGCCGCGTGCTGGGTCGCGCGGACGAGGGCGTCGTCGTAGATCGCCACGTGATCGAGGGCCGCGTGCACGACGGCTTCATGCGCGGAGAGGACGCGATGGGCGCGCGCGAAGCGGACGCGCGTGCGCACCGACGGCGACCGGAAGCGCCCGACGACGGGATCGATCGCGGCCTCGAACCAGGTCGCGCCAAGGCGCTTGCGCATCGTGGCCGCGCGATCGAGGCGCGGCTCGAGGGCGAGAGTCGGGAGGACGAAGCGCTGCCCCAGGACCTCGAAGTTTCTCGCTCGCTTGCGCCGGAACACGTGGCTCCCTCTCAGGTCGCCCCGGGCATGAGGGTCTCGTAGTAGAAGCGCGCCGCGCGCCCGAACGTGATGGCACCGAAGGTATTGACCACGATACCGAAGAAGATGAGGGCGAGCGCCTTCTTGTCGATGGGCCGGCCGCCGATGGCGATGAGCGCGAAGAGGTAGGGGAGGTAGTCCATCGCGAAGCGATAGCCGAACTGCACCCAGCCGGTGTTCTGGTAGAAGAAGCCGGGGATGGCGGCGGCCATGACCGCGGCCCAGAGCGGCCAGCGCAGGGCGGTCTTCTCTTTCGGCCAGAGGAGATAGAAGAAGAGCGGCGTCGTGAAGAAGAGCCCGAGCCCGTGGTTCGAGACCATGACGTAGGGGGCCTCGCTCATGAAGCGCGGCGTCGCGAGGAGCCCCGAGAGCAGGTTCCGGTTCAAGTAGGTGAAGCCGAACATGCCGTGGTCGCGCACGCGGTCGTAGGCCGAGCCCTGCAGATAGGCGTGCCCGAACTCGCCCGGGTCGCCGAAGCGCGCCTTGTTGTACCAGGCGAGTGCCAGGAGAATCGCGATGAGCGGCACGGCGAATTTGGTGCCGGTGACCAGGATGGTGCGGATGCGGGTCCTGTCCCAGCGATTGCCGGGAAAGAAGAGCTGCCAGGCGAAGAACGCCACGCAGAAGAGGGTCGGCGTGCGCGTCGCGAAGGCGCATCCGAGCAGCAGGCCGGCGACGATGGGGTGCTTGAGGTCCAGCGCGGCCATCATGTAGCCGATATTGACCGCGACCCCGAAGACCAGTGCCGAGAACCAGACCTCACCGCGCACGCTGGAGAAGAAGGTCACGGTGCCGAGCGCGAACGCGAGGGTGAGCCACATGTTGTCGCGGGTGGAGCGCTTCGAGTGGCCGCGTATGACGAGGAGCTGGAGGAACCAGAAGAGGAGGACCGCGTTCAGGCCGCCGAGCAGCACGGTGATGAGGACATCGTTGGTGTCGTAGCCGAAGACCGCGACCACAGGCAGGAGCGCCACGGCCGGGAAGGGCGGGAACGAGATGAAGTAGACCCGCTCGTCGCACAGCGCGCGCCCCGACTCGCCGCAGGTGCGCGCGAGATCCTCGGGCACGACGACCTTCAGCTCGCGATTGTCGTCGGTGTGGAACAGGTGGCGCCGCTCGCCATCGCCCCCTTCCCACGGGAAGCGACCGCGCAGGACCTCGCCGTCTTTCAGCGTGAGCACGCGCACGTAGGCCCAGTCGTTCCAGCCGCCGGCCTTCTCCGAGCGGGCGATGGCCTCGCGAGACCCGCGCGGGTCGTCGTCCTTTTTCGTCTGCGACCGCTCGCGCGGGGTGTCGGTGTCGAGTCGCCCGTGCAGGAACGACTCGGCGAGATCGACGAAGTGGAATTGCGGGCTCGGCTCCAGCAGTCGGTCCCAGGCGCAAAGCGAATAGGCCACGACGACGATCGCGAAGACGAGGGCGGACGGGCCGCGACCAAAACCCCTGGGAGACACACTCTCGCTCACGTCGTTTGCGCCTGATTCGATGACGACCACGCCCCCCGCCGCCTCTGCGGCGACCCCCGGCTCCGAGCGCTCGCGCGGCCCGGGGGGTGATCTCGCCGCCGGACCACCCCGCCACAGGTGGGGGTCACGCGGCGGCGACGTTGATACCGGCGGCCTCCAGTGCTGTCACGATCTCTTTGATGTGCTCATGGCCGCGCGCTTCGAGAGTCACCTCGACGACCGTCATGCCGAGGGGGCCGCGGACGAAGGCGCGCTCGTGGTTGATCTGGAGGATGTTGCCGCCGAGCCGGCCGATGAGGCCGATGACCGCCGCCAGCGCGCCGGGGGCATCGATGACCTTGGCGGAGAGTCGGACCATGCGGCCGTCCTTGACGAGGCCGCGCTCGATGATGCGCGAGAGCATCGTGACGTCGATATTGCCGCCGGTGAGCACCAGCCCGACGCGCTTGCCCTCGATGGGGAGGTGGCCGTTCAAGACCGCGGCCAGGGCCGATGCGCCCGCGCCCTCGACCATGGTCTTTTCGACCTCGAGCAGCGTCAGCACCGCCGACGCGATCTCCTCGTCGTCGACCGTGACCACCTCGTCCACGTAGCGCTGACAGATGGCGAAGGGGATCTCGCCGACCTTCGAGACCGCGATGCCGTCGGCGATGGTGCGCTGGGACGCGACCTCGACCACGCGCCCGGCCGCGAGCGAGGCCTTCATCGAGGCCATCGCGGCGGCCTCGACCCCATAGACTTTGATGCGCGGGTTGGTCGTCTTCAGGGCCAGCGCGATGCCGGCGATGAGACCGCCACCGCCGACGGGCACGACCACCGCGTCGAGATAGGGGTTCTGCTCGAGGATCTCCAGCCCCACCGTCCCCTGGCCAGCGACGATCCACGGGTCGTCGAAGGGGTGCACATAGACGAGGTTCTCGGCCTCGGCGATGCGATAGGACTCGGCCCGGGCCTCGGCCGCGGACTGGCCGTGCAAGACCACGCGGGCCGCGAAGCGCCGCGTCGCGGTGACCTTCACGAGCGGCGTGTAGACCGGCATCACGATGGTCGCCGCGACCCCGAGGCGATGGGCGTGATATGCGAGACCCTGGGCGTGATTTCCGGCGGAGAATGCAATGACGCCGCGCCGGGCTTCCTCGGGCGTGAGGCGGTCCAGGCGGTTCAGGGCCCCGCGCTCTTTGTAAGAACCTGTCATCTGGAGGTTTTCCAGCTTCAGGTAGATCTTCGAGCGCGTCGCCTGTGACAGACTCACCGAATGTGCGAAAGGAGTCTCACTGATGAACGGCCGAATGCGTGCGCGCGCGTCCTCCACATCTTCGAATGTGACGGGCAGCGAATCCGATGACGCCATACGACCCCCGGGACCCCAGCCATCGCGGCTGATGGCGCGGGAAGCGGGCCGGACGCTACGCTCAGTAGATCTGCGGGTCAATCGTCGACGCGAAATTGTGGCCGTCCGAAAAAAGAATCTTGCACGCAAGTGCGGCGCAATTTACTGTTCCGTCCGACGCGATCCGACGACTTTTCGGAACGCGCTCGGGCCCGAGTTCGTGTGCAAGTCCTTCAGTGTGGCTTGTGGAGCGGTCGCGGACCCCGAGGCACGAGACATGATGACGAGGGAAGCCCGACTTCGCGCCGGCGAAGGGCTAGGGTTTCTGTGCACATTTTGGCGAATGGATTCTCGCCGGACCGTGCGTGTAACATTCTGAATCTTCGGAGAGGGATATAGATGGCACGAAATGACGGCAACTTGCGGCAGATCAGCGTGCAGTCGGGGGGCGTCACGGTGACGCTCGGCAAGACCTCGACCACGGTGCCTGCCGACCAGATCGACGCGGTCATCCGCGCGCTCGAGGCCGCGAAGATGATTCTCGGGCTCGACGCAGGGGCCGAGGCGGCGCCGGCCGAGGCGCCCGCTGCGGTTCCGGCCGCCGCGCCGAAGCGCCGTGGTCGTCCCCCCGCGGTGAGGCCGGTGGAGGCTCTTCCCGAGGTCGTCGTGGAGGAGGAGAAGCCGCGTGCTCGTCGCGGACGTCCGCGCAAGACCGAGGTCGTCGCCGGCCCGGCCGGTCGTCGCAGCAGGAAGCGCGTGGGCGATGCCCTGGTCGACTGGCTCCGGGACAACCCCGGGTGGCACTCGACTGAGCGGCTCCTCTCCGTCGTCACGTCGGAGCGCATGACCGACGCGAGCCCGAAGCGCGCGCTGATGATCGCGCTCGGCAAGCAGAAGGACGGCACCTTCGCCTCCGATGGTCACGGCCACTGGAAGCTCGCGGGTGACCCGACGCCGGCGCCCGCGCCGGAGCCGAAGGTCAGGAAGAAGCCGGGCCGCAAGCCGGGCTCGGGCAAGGGCAAGGTCGCGGCCACCGCGGCTCGCGCCAAGCGTCAACCGACCGGCCGCCGTCGCGGTCGTCCCCCGAAGTCGGCGTCGGCCGACAAGGAGGGATCCGCAGTCCCGCAGGAAGAAATAAACCTGACTCCGGGACGGCTCGTGCGCGTGAAGCGCGGACAGGATCGAAAGACGGCACTGGTCACTGAGCAAGAGCTCGAGGCGCGCCGCCAGGCGGCGACCGCGGTCGACACCATGCATTTCAAGTGGGATGCGGCGAGTCGACTGGAGCGAGAGCGGATGCGGCGCAATCTCTTCGGAGATGCTCAGCCGAAATCCTGATTCTCACGTCGTCTGGCGAAGCCGGGCGGGTGGCCGATCTGAGACAGGGGGCTCGCGAAAGCGGGTCCCCTCTTTCATTTGGGGAATTGCACTCGCTGCGGGAGGCCTTGTGCGACTTCGTCGCCGTGACCCACGGTGGCGGCGTCACTGACGCAGGCCGCCGCTCAGAGCGGACCGAGCGGGACGGGAAACACGGCGGCGTCGACCTGCCAGCCGGTGTCGAGGTGCATCACCAGGATGCCCTGGGCCGCGTCGGGAGCAGGATAGAGCTCGACGGCGAAGTCGACGTAGAGGCTGTCGAAGGTGTGGCTCGCCACGGTGCGGCCCTCGCGGATGAGGCGCCAGCCGAGCTTCTCCCCGGGCTCGATCTTCAGGGTCAGCGAGGCCTCACCCACCGCGAGCTCGAAGGTCAGGGGGTCGACGCGGCGCTGGGCCGCGGGTGCCACGACGTAGTGGTGGGCGAGCGCGAAGCCCTGCACGTCGCCTCCGACCTCGCGACCGAAGCCGCCGAAGGCGCCGTCCCGCACCAGGCGATGCATGCGCTGGTCTTTGCCGGGACGCCCGAGGGCGCGCCGCGCATAGGCGACCCAGCGCGAGTCGCGCGACCACCCATAGAACTCGAGGCGCGAGCCACGTGGCGCCGCGCTCACGCCAACGGGCGCCAGGACCGTGAGGGCGGCGACGAGCAGCGTGACGAGGGCGCGGGTGAGCGAGGTCGGGAGCGGCCCGCCGGTGGGTCTGGCGCTCAAGGGTGCAGATCCTTCGCGCCGGTCGTCACGACCGCTTGTCCTTGTCCTTGCCCGCGTCCTTGGCGAGGAAGAAATAGACGACGACCACCGCGAGCGCGCCGAGCAGGACGAACTTCAAGACGCTCATCGCGACCGAGAAGACGAAGCGCAGCACCAGGAAGGCGGCGATCGCCAAGACCACATAGAGCGCGATGCGGGGAAGGCTGAGCTTCTGGGTGGGATTCGGCATGGTCGGGATCCTCGCTGCGCGTGTCGCGGGTGGGGCCGGGAAGGGCGGCGCGACGTCAATGATTGACACGCCGCCAGGGCACGAGTAGGGCCTGCGGGGAGCATGATGGGACAATCCGAGAGCGAGTCAAGGTGCGGGTGGGGTGGGCCTTGCGCGAGCACGTCGAGGCGACTTCGCCTTGCCTCACGGCGCGGGCGCGGTCTGGCGCGCATCGTCTCCAGGTTGGCGCCGCTGGCGACCTTCGCGGTCCTGTTCCTCGCGGTCGGCTCGGCCTCGGCCCAAACGCGTGAGGACCCGGCCCCGGCCGAGTCGCTCGGCATCGCCGACACCAACCGCGCTTCGGCCTGGGGCCCGGCCGCCATCTATGCCAATCCGGCGGGCCTCCTGCGCGTGCCGGTCCTCGTGGTCGAGGCGGCTTACAGCTATCTCGCCGGCAAGGACGGCCACAACCTCGGCGTGTCGGTGGTCGACGCGCGCACCAATCCGGATGTGGCGCTCGGCGTGGGCTACAGCTACTTCACGACCAGGCCCGACGGCTCCGACCGCGACGGCAGCCAGATGCGGCTCGCGGTCTCGACGGGCTATCGCAGCGACGCGGTGGCCCTCTACGCCGGCCTCGGCGTGCGCTGGCTGGGCCTCGTCCTCGGCAAGGACGACACCGACGAGGGCGTCGAGGAGACCGACGACATCGACACGTGGACGGGTGACCTCGGGCTCATCCTCGAAGTCGATCACAAGATCCGCTTCGGCGTGGTCGGCACGAACCTCATCGACACCAAGACGGCCGAGGCGCCGCGCGGGCTCGGTCTCGGGCTCTCGTTCGTGTTCGGCAACCTCGATGTCGGCGCGACCCTCGACATGGACCTCTCGGGGCGCCAGGACTCGGTCGTGTCGACCTGGGGCCTCGGGGCCGACCTCGCGGTGGCCGCGCCGGTGCACCTGCGCGCGGGCTTCATCCGCGACGAGCGCTACGACGCCGAGCGCATCACCTTCGGGCTCGGCTGGGCGGCCGACCAGGTCGCCATCGACCTCGCCTACGCCACCTCGCTGACCAAGCCCACGGCGACGACCTTCGCGGTCTCGGTGCGCTGGTCGCCCTGAGGCCGTCCTCCCCGCCTCGTTCGGGGCCGGGTCGAACCCCGCGGATCCCGCGCGGGCGGCGGTGACAGCGCAGGCTCGGGCGATATCGCCTCGCCCTTGACGCTCGCCATTCGACGCTATAGACAGCGCGCTCTTTTGTCGCGAGCCCTTCGTCCACCGTTGGTCCGCGACGCTCTCGGGTCCCCGCGCAGCTCTCGAACGCGCATTCGTAACAAGGACAACAGATGGCGCTCAACGACTTCCTCTTCACCTCCGAATCCGTCAGCGAAGGGCACCCGGACAAGCTCGCCGATCAGGTCTCCGACGCGATCCTCGACGCGCTGCTCGCACAGGATCCGATGTCGCGCGTCGCGTGCGAGACGCTGACGACGACGGGGCTCGTGGTGGTCGCGGGCGAGATCACGACGAAGGCGCAGATCGATTATCGCGAGGTGGCGCGCCAGGCGATCCGCGACATCGGCTACACCGATCCGACCGCGGGCTTCGACGCCGACAGCTGCGGTGTCATGATCTCGATCGGGCGCCAGTCGCCCGACATCGCGCAGGGTGTGAACGAGGGCGAGGGTCTCTACAAGGAGATGGGCGCCGGCGATCAGGGCCTCATGTTCGGCTTCGCGGTCAACGAGACCCCCGAGCTCATGCCCGCCCCGATCCAGCTCAGCCACCAGCTCGTCAAGAAGCTCGCCGAGGTCCGGAAGGCCAACGTCGTCCCCTTCTTCCGTCCCGACTCGAAGTCGCAGGTCACCGTCCAGTACGAGAACGGCAAGCCCAAGCGCATCGACGCGATCGTCGTGTCGACCCAGCACTCGCCCGATGCCTCGCACAAGCAGATCGAGGACGCCGTCCGCGAGCTCGTGATCGCGCCGATCATCCCGGCCCACCTGCTCGACGACAAGACCAAGTACTACGTGAACCCGACCGGGCGCTTCGTCGTCGGCGGGCCGGTCGGTGACGCGGGCCTCACGGGCCGCAAGATCATCGTCGACACCTACGGCGGCTATGCCCGCCACGGTGGTGGCGCGTTCTCGGGCAAGGACGCCACCAAGGTGGACCGCTCGGCGGCCTACTACGCGCGCTACGTCGCCAAGAACATCGTGGCGGCGGGTCTCGCCGACAAGTGCGAGGTGCAGGTCGCGTACGCGATCGGCGTCGCGCAGCCGGTCTCGGTGCTGGTCGACACCTTCGGCACGGAGAAGATCGACAACGCCAAGATCGTGGCCGCGGTGCGTGAGGTCTTCGACTTCCGCCCGGCGGCGATGATCGCGCAGCTCGAGCTGCGTCGCCCGATCTTCAAGGCCACGGCGGCCTACGGGCACTTCGGGCGCACCGAGTCGACCTTCTCGTGGGAGAAGACCGACCGCGTGGACGCGCTGAAGGCGTCGATCTGAGTCTCGCTCTGGCGCGGTGGGGGGCGGCCTCGTGGTCGCCCTCCGTCGCTACCATCCACGGTGTCAGGCTCGCGCGACAGACCTTTCGAACGTCGCCGCGATCACGTCGTTGACATCGAAGGGAACACTCTCTATACCCACCCGGCTCGCGTTCCCGGGGGCTCGCCGCATCACCAACGACGATGCGCGGGACGCCGAAGCGGACGCGACGCTTCGAGGATCACCAAGATGAAAACCGACTCCTTCAATCACACGAACGTCGACCGCAACTGGGTCGTCGTCGACCTTGCGGGCCAGACGCTCGGACGCGTGGCCTCGCGCATCGCCGCGATCCTCCGCGGCAAGACCAAGCCGACCTTCACGCCGTTCGCGGACGTCGGTGACTTCGTGGTGGTCGTCAACTCGGACAAGCTCGTTCTGACCGGCAACAAGCTCGGCCAGAAGATCTACCGCCACCACACCACCTTCCCGGGCGGCCTCAAAGAGGTCGTCGCGTCCAAGCAGCTCGCCAAGGACTCGACCGTCATGGTCGAGCGTGCCGTCAAGGGCATGCTTCCGCGCGGGCCTCTCGGTCGCAGCATGCTGCGCAAGCTCAAGGTGTACAAGGGTGCTGAGCATCCTCACGCCGCCCAGCAGCCCACCCCCGTTTCGTTCACCCGCTGAGGCGCACTGACATGTCGAAGCCGATTCGCACCTACGCCACGGGCCGCCGCAAGGAAGCGAGCGCCCGCGTCTTCCTCTCGCCGGGTAACGGCAAGCTCACGATCAATCACCGCGAGGCCCCGGAGTACTTCCGCCGCGCCACGCTGCTGATGATCCTGAACCAGCCCTTCGAAGTCACCGAGACCGTCGGTGCCTACGATGTGTGGGCCACCGTCAAGGGCGGCGGGCTCTCGGGCCAGGCGGACGCCGTGAAGCACGGAATCTCGCGCGCGCTGAACCGCGTCGACGTCGAGAAGTACCGTCCGGTGCTGAAGCGCGCCGGCTTCCTCACGCGCGACCCGCGCGTGGTCGAGCGCAAGAAGTACGGCCGCCCCGGTGCGCGTCGTCGCTTCCAGTTCTCGAAGCGCTGATCGTCGATCGACCTCGCTCGCGGGGTCTCTCACGCAACGCTCTCATCACGACGCCGCGTCTGCTCTCGCAGGTGCGGCGTTCGTGTTTGTGGGCTCCCATGGAAAACCACCCCTGGGTCGAGTAAGGTGCGCCCCGCATGACGGCCACGACGGCGACAGCCCCGCGATCGAGCGACCCCGAGCCCTCTCAGGATCCGGCCGGCGCGCTCGCGTCCGCCCAAGGATCGACAGGCAGCTCGGGGGACGCGATCGATATCCCCCTCCTGGCCGCGCTCGAGGACAAGCCGGTCTGGCGTCGCCCTCTTCACGAGGGCCGGGTCCGGCTGCTCGTGTTCCTCGCGGCGTGCGCGATCTTTCTGCCGAACCTCGGGGCCTTCGGTCTCTGGGATCCGTGGGAGACGCACTACGGCGCGGTCACGACCGAGATGCTCGAGACCTATGACTGGGTCTCGCCGTGGTGGGGATATCGCCAGAAGATCGGCGACGAGACGCAGGGTGAGCCCTTCTACTCGAAGCCGGTGTTCATCTTCTGGACCGAGGCGATCGCGTCGCGGGTGATCGGGCGAGGGGAGTGGTCGATTCGGTTGCCGTGCGCGCTGCTCGCGATCATGGCGGTCTACCTCACCTACATTGCCGGATCGCTGGTCTGGGGTCGGCGCACCGGGCTCGCTGCGGCCGGGGTGCTGGCGACCTCGCCGTTCTTCTACATGGTGAGTCGGCAGGCGCAGGCCGACATGCCCTTTGTCGCGACCCTGACACTCGCGATGATGTTCTTCATGCTGGCCTTGTTCGCGCCACGCATACCGATGAGCGATCGGCGTTTCAGATTCTGGACCTGGGTCACGCTCGGGTTCGTGCTCTTGAACACGGTCCCGCAATACCTCCTCCTCGTGAGCGACTACTCGTTCCCGAGCACGGGCTCCGTGCCTGGCTTCCCGTCGGGGATCATGCACAGCGGGGCGTTCCAGGCGCTGATCTACTTCGTCATCCTCGGCATCGTCGGCGCGCGCATCGCCTACTGCTTCTTCAACGAGCGCAAGCTGGATCGGCGGGCCCAGGCCGAGGCGGGGCTCACCGGGGTCTCCGACGCGTTCAAAGACCGCTGGCTGCGCAAGTACTGCCTCTTCGCCTTCTACGTGCTGGTGGCACACGCGACGTATGCCAAGGGGCTCCTCGGCTTCGGGCTGCCCGGGGCGATCATCCTCTTGTGGCTCATCGTGACGTGGAATTGGCGGGTCTTGAGGCAGGCCGAGATCGGTCGCGGCATCCTCATTTTCATCGCGGTGGGCTTCCCCTGGTACGCCGGCATGATCATCAAGCACGGCCTGCCCTACTGGAACCGATTCTTCATCCACGACCACTTCAATCGCCTCTCGGGCGGCGTGCACCAGATCGACTCCGGCACCTTCGAGCACTTCATCAAGTGGCTGGGGATCGGCCTCTTCCCGTGGGTGGCGTTCGTGCCGCTGGCGCTCTTGTGGCTCTTCAGGCTGCGCGTGCGCGACAATCGGCACCAGAATCAGATGCTGGTGATGCTCGGGGTCTGGGCGGCGGTCGCCTTCACGCTGTTCACGATCTCGTCGACCAAGTTCCACCACTACATCTTCCCGGCCGTGCCCGCGATGGCCTTCATCGTGGCGCTCTTCCTGCGCCACATCTTCAAAGAGGGCGGGTGGACGCTCCGCTTCGCGGCGCTCGTCGGCGTCATCATGTTCGTGGCCGTCGGCTGGGACATCAACTCGGACCAGCAGTCGCTGCGCAATCTCATGACCTACAAGTACGACCGCCCGATGCCGGAGAACCTGCCGATCGATGCGGACGCCAAGGTCAGCGAGTCGAGCGAAAAGACCTGGAAAGAAAGCTACTTCTGGAAGCACACCAGCCCGACGCTGCAGACGATTCTGACGACGAAGGCGTTCCGCTACGAGCGCTTCATCCCGACGATTCTGATCATCGGGTGCCTGATGTTCTGCCTCTTCTTCTTCGTGAAGACGCGGATTGCGGGGCTGGTCGGGCTCGGGCTCACGGCCTCTGCGTTGTCCGCGTGGGCGCTGTCCTACTACCTGCCGGCACTCACGCCGCACTGGTCGCAGAAGTATCTCTTCGATGCGTATTACGACACCTGCAAGCAACTGCCGGAGTCGGACTACGTCAAAGACGCGTACGAGCCGCTGGTCAAGGACATCGGGCTCGGCTTCATCGGCGACTACTTCCGCAGCGAGCCCAAGCGCATCTGCGAAGAGGACATCCTCGCCTGGCTGATCACCTGGCGTGGCGAGACGTACTATAGCTACAACGAGCTGAAACCCATCGGAAAGAAAGAACAATTCATGCCGTACATGGAGACCATGAACGGCGGACGAAAGTTCTATGTCATCACCGAGAAGGGCAAACAGAGCTCGATCAAGTCCGAGGCGAAGGCGGCGTCTGACGCGCTCAAAGCGAAGGGCGTCGAGGGCTTTGCGGACATCAAGGACTGGGACGTCAAGGTCGAGAACGACGAGTCGATGTTCTTCCAGACTGTGAGCGCTACGCCCATTCGGGAGTGACGCGGATCGTGCGAGCTGCGGCGCGGGCGGCGTGAGGTGGTACGCCCGGGCCGCCTGGGTCGGGCGACGCTCCTCCCCGAGCTGCGGGCGGCAGTGTGGGGTTGGAGGGTGGTGAGGCGCTCGAGGTCGTCGCGTCATCCCGACCTCTGGCGGCCCTCGTCGTTGTCGCTCTTGCCGCGTTGGCGGAGCTCGACGTGGGATGGGACTCCGATGGGGTCGCGCTCTGGCGTCTTCAGTGAGGGCGCAGTCAGGATCGGGCGACGCGGGCCGCCTGGGTCAGGTGATGCGGATCGTGCGAGCTGCGCGCGGGCGGCGTTGGGTGGTGCGCCCGGGCCGCCTGGGTCGGGCGACGCTCCTCCCCGAGCTGCGGGCGGCAGTGTGGGGTTGGAGGG
>JAEUKJ010000377.1 GCA_016792665.1 Deltaproteobacteria bacterium
TGACAGGGCGGCCGACGCGGTCGGCGGCGGGGTGCCAGGGACGCGGCGGCGCCAGTAGGAGCGACTGTCTTCGACTTCGAGCGCGCACTTCAGGAGGCGAGTGTGGGTCTTCATCATGGAAGCTGGAAGTACGGCAGAGGGTAAGACGCGGGCAGCGGAGCGAGCGCGGCGCGGAGTGCAAGGACGTGGTCGACGATGGCCGGCGTGAGGGTCGGCGTCGGGCCGGACGTGGGCGGTGGGAGGCGGCGGCCGATGGCGGTGGTCTCGATCTTCGCGGTGGCGGGCGCCGAGCCGAGCCAGGCCTCGAAGGCGTCGCGGTCGAAGGGGCGGCGGCCGTCCAGGTCGATGTGCGGGGCGAGGTCGGGGAGGGCCGAGGTCGGGTCTTCGGGGTGGGTCGCGGCGAGCTGGTCCAGGTGGTCGTCGAGGGCCTCGTCGAAGGCGAAGCCGAGGTGGAACAGCGTCATGATGCGGTCGGGCTCGGCGGCGTGCAGCTTACGGGCGGTGTGGTCGATGGCGCGAGCGGTGGCGCGCACGGCGCGGAGGGCGGCCCAGCGCCAGGTGCGCGGGTAGAGGCGGCGGAGGAGGTCGAGGCCGCCGTCGCGAGAGACGATGTCGGTGTCCCACCAGGCGAGGCGCGGTTGATCGGGGCAGGACTCACCGGCATGGGCGACCACGAGCTGGGTCGTCAAGACAGTGTCGAGGGCAGCGCGGGATTCGGGCGCGGACATGCCGAGGCGTATGCCACGATTCGCGCCCGCGCGCGAGTCGAACCCCCGCCGGCGCAGCGCTAGAGGGCGCGTTCGAGGGCGGCCAGCGCGGTCGTGAAGTCGGCGCGGCCGAGCCCGATGCGCGCGTGGGTGTCGGGGGCGCCGAAGAGTGGACCCGGTGCGATGAGGACGCCTGCCTTGGCGAGGACGTCGGTGCACCATGCGGTGGCGCCGCGCGGGTCGGCGATGCGCAAAAATCCCATCGTGCCGCCGCGGGGTCGTATCCATGAGAGGCTTTCATGGCGCGCGAGGAAGGCCTCGAAGGCGGCGATGTTGGAGGCGAGGCGGGCGCGCGTGCGGGTCCAGAGGGTGTCGGTGTGGCGGAGTGCCACCTCGGCCAGGTGCTCGGATGGCGAGGGGCTGCAGATGGTCGTGTAGTCCTTGAGAGCCTCGAGGGTCGCGAGCAGTGTCGCGTCGCGGGTCGCGCACCAGCCGATGCGAAGGCCGCCGAGACCCCAGCCCTTGGCGAGGGCGCCGAGGGAGACGGCGCGGGGATAGAGGTTCGACCAGGGTGGGAGGCGGTCGGCGACATCGAGCTCGAGGCCGCGATAGACCTCGTCGGCGAGCACGTAGAGGCCGTGGCGATCGGCCAGCGCGACGAGCGCGGCCTGGGCCTCGTGCGACATCGTGGCGCCGGTCGGGTTGTGCGGGGTGTTGAGGACCAGCGCCTTCGTGCGCGGTGTGACCAGCGCCGCGACGCGGTCGGGATCGAGGGTCCAGGCGTCGGCTTCGTGGACCTCGCAGGGGATCGGCGTGGCGCCTGCCCAGCGCATGACCTCGAGGTGGGACTGGTAGCACGGCGTCTGGACGATGACCTCGTCGCCGCGCTCGAGGGTCGCCAGCGCGAAGAGCAGGATCGGTTCCTGCGCGCCCGCGCATACGAGGATGTCGTCGGCGCGGGTCGGCGCGGGGCCATAGAGGGCGGCGATGGCCTCGCGCAGCGGGCGTGAGCCGCGTGGCTCGGCGTAGCCCAGGCGCAGGTCGGCGAAGCGTGCGAGGCCCGCGGCGAGGTCGCCGTCGAGTGCCAGCACCTCATTGATCGTCAGCGTCTCGGGGTCGCTGGCCGTGAGCATGAAGCGGACAGTGTGCTCGTGGAGCGCGAAGAAGCGCTCGAGCCCGAATCTCTCGAAGTGCATGCGGTCTCCTCCTGGTGGCCTGCCCGTTGACTGAGCCGCATCTCGCGCGGCTCTCGGCGGGTCGGCAAGTTACTGACGCGGACTAAGAGCTACGCTGCGCGGACGCGGAACCCGATGGAGCAGATGTCCCCCCACAGGCCACGCAAGTCGCACGGTACGGGTGGGGAGAACCTGGCGACTCATCCATCGCCGATAACTCAAGATTGAAGGAAACGCACATGCGTCTCATCCTCTATCGTCTCGCCTCCGCCGCGACCGTCTCGTCTCTCGTCCTCGCGGGTGGCCTGCTCACCGCGCGTGCAGGTGCGGCTCAGGAGGACCTCGCGGTCTCCGCGAGCGTCGCCGACAACTGCACCATCGAGACCACGCCGCTGGCCTTCGGTAGCTACGATCCGATCACCACGCACGCCGCCAGCGAGCTCGCCGGCACGGGCTCGGTCACGGTCACCTGCACGAGCGGCGCGTCCGCGGTCATCAAGCTCGGTGAGGGTGCGAACGCCGACGGCGCCTCGACCCCCGCGGCCCCCGCGCGACGCCTGAAGTCCGGCTCGAACTTCCTCTCGTACTTCCTCTTCTCGGACACGCTGCGCGAGGTCGTCTGGGGCAACACCGCCCTCACCGGCGTCGACCACACCGGCGACGGCGCCCCTGCGGCCTTCACGATCTACGGCGCCATCACCGCGGGTCAGAACGTCCCCTCCGGCACCTACACCGACACCGTCGTCGCCACGGTCGCCTTCTGAGTTTCTGGTCGCACTGAGTCTCGGTCCACGTGACCGCGAGAGCGCGCTCGCTCTCCGCAAGGTCCCTCGTGCTCTCGACGCCCGCTCTGACGAGTGGAGGCCGTCGCGCGAGGGGCCACCCAACACCCATCGCCTCACCCTGCGTTCGCCGCGGGTGAGGCGGTCTCGAGAGGGTTCGCCCATGATCCCGCTCCGCTCCATCCTCGCCCTCGTCCTCCTCCTCGGACTCGCCCCGCACGCCGGGGCCAGCGACTTCCAAGCGAGCCCGGTGCGTCTCTACCTCGATGATGCCCTGCGCAGCGAGGTCATCAACCTCGTGAATCGGGGTGCCAAGCCCGTGCGCCTCCAGATCACGACCCACCTCTGGAAGGAGCCCGCGGTCGGCGAGCTCCAGCTCGAGCCGACCTCTGCTCTCGTGGTCTTCCCGTCGCTGCTGACCCTGGCCCCGGGCGAGCGACGCACGATCCGGGTCGGGACCCTCGATGCTCCGGGTGAGCGCGAGGCGAGCTATC
>JAEUKJ010000418.1 GCA_016792665.1 Deltaproteobacteria bacterium
CCGGTCGCGGTGGCCTCGGTGGCTCCTCCTCCCTGAGTCATCGACGACCCGAGCTCGCTCGGGACGACGAGACTCCGAGCCGTCGACGCCTCGAGCTTCGCTCACCGGCGTCGAGGCTCGAGGTCGTCGGAGGCCATCCGAGGCGCACCGCGCCCTCGGGGATCCCCTCTACGGCTGCGGGCTCGGGTGGCGGGCAGGAGCCTCCGACGCTGCGAGCCTTGCTCGCTGCGTCGTGGCTCGTTTGGCGTGCGCGACTCCTTGCGGAGCTGTCGCTTCCGGCTTGGAACCTCGGGTCGACGCTCGTCCGCGCGCGGAGCTTCGATGCGCGTCTCGGGACCTGGCCTTGACGCTCGTCTCAGGGCCTCGCTCGATGCGCGTCTCAGGACCGAGCTTCGGCGCAAAGCTTCGATGCGCATCTAAGTTCGGTTCTTCGACGCGCGTCTCAGAATGCTCCTTCGATGTCCGTCTAACGACGGCGTCCGCCGCCGCCACCGCCACCGCTGCGGCGCCGACGTCCACCGCCGCCACCTGACGGGGGAGGACCGTCGGTGTCGCTCGCCTTCTCGGCGAGGCCCAGCGACGGGGGCGGCCACCCAGTGTAGGTGCCGCGGTCGCGCGGGAAGCGACCCGAGCGATCGGGGACGAAGTCCTCGTCCTCGGCGTGGGCGACCGGGATCTGCCGGCCGAGCAGCTTCTCGACGGCGGGCAGGAAGCCCACCGTGTCCTCGCAGCCCAGCGTCACGGCCTTGCCCGAGGCGCCCGCGCGGGCCGTGCGGCCGATGCGGTGGACGTAGTCCTCGGGGTCCTGGGGCAGGTCGTAGTTGAAGACGTGCGAGACGTCGTCGACGTGGATGCCGCGGCTGGCCACGTCGGTCGCGACCAGGGTCACGATCTGGCCGGCTTTCATCGCCTCGACGATGCGCAGGCGCTTCTTCTGCGGCAGGTCACCCGACAGGTAGACCGCCTCGAAGCCGTTCTGGTTGAGACGCCAGGTGATCTCCTCGCCATCGACCTTGCGGTTGACGAAGACCATCGACCGGACCGGCTGCTCCTTCTGCATGAGCCCCATGAGCAGCGACAACTTCTCGCGGCTCGACACATGGAAGAGGCGCTGCTCGATGCGCTCGGCCGCGACGTTGTCGGGGCGGACCTCGAAGCGCGTCGGGTTCCGGAGCCAGCGACTCGCGAGCCGCATCACGTCGTGCGACAGCGTCGCCGAGAACAGCATCGCCTGCCGCTTACCCGGCGCCGGCACGTAACGCATGATGGCCGACAGGTCGTCGATGAAGCCCATGTCGAACATGCGGTCGGCTTCGTCGATGATGAGCACCTCGATCCTGTCGAGGCGCAGCTTGCCCTCGCGCATCATGTCGAGGAGGCGCCCCGGCGTGCCCGCCACGAGGTCGGTGCCCTCTTCGAGGCTCTTGGCCTGACCACCCCAGGGCAGGCCCCCGCACACCACCGTGTGCTTGATGTCGGTGTAGGTGGTCAGCGACTCGCAGTCGCTGGCGATCTGGATCGCCAGCTCGCGCGTGGGCGCAATCGCGATGGCGCGCGGCGAGCCATTCTCCGGGCGCTTGCTGCGGAGCAGCACGTCCAGCGTCGCGAGCAGGAAGCAGGCGGTCTTGCCAGTCCCGGTCTGCGCCTGCCCGGCGACGTCGTCACCGCGCAACATGGTCGGCAGCGCCTGGGCCTGGATGGGCGTCATGCCCGTGAAGCCGAGGTCTTTGATGGCGTTCAGGAGGGGCTCGGGAAGGCCGAGCGATTCGAAGGAGAGGTCAGCCGGGGGTGGCGCCAGAACCGCCGCGACGGGGTCGGCCACAGGGATGGGAGGAATCGGATGCGACTCGAGCGTGGCGCTCGCGGTGTCGTTCGTAGGAGAGACAGTCGGTGTATCGTTGTTCACGTCGGGCGCACTTTCCGCGTGCGATCCCGGCCTGTCAAGCTCGATACCCTTCGGCGGGCTCGCGCCCTCGCCCCGGAAGCCCTCACGCCACGCGCCCGCCACGCTCCGACTCGACCCGTAGAGCGCCCGTCGCGCGCGCTCAGGGGGCCTTCAACGTGAAGCGCGCCAGCACCGGCAGGTGGTCGGACCAAGGGCCGGGCGGGGCCGCGAGCACCTTGGCGTCGGTCCGCTCGAGGGCGCTCCCGAACCAGATGTAGTCCAGCCGGCGCGACGGCGCGTCGGCCGGGAACGTGAAGGCCGCCGGGTCGGGAAGGACCTCGGCGAGGCCCGCCGTGCGCACGATGGCGATGGTCTCGTCGCGCGAGAAGTCGGTCTCGGGCTCGTCGACGAAGCCCTTCTTCTGCGACGCCTCGGGCGGAGGCGCATTGAAGTCGCCCGCGACCAGCACTCGCCCGGCGCTGTTCTTCGTGGTCTCGCCCACCAGCTTCACGAGTAGCCGCGCGTGCTCCATGCGGTTGTCCGCGTCGAATGCCTCGGTGTGCACGTTGAAGACGTCGAACGGCCGCCCGCCGATATCGAGCTGCGCGTGGTCGATGGCGCGGTTCAGGTAGAAGCGGTTGCGCCACCACGCGTTCGCCTCCGGCTGCGGCAGCCGATGCCGCGTCGAGGCCATGATCGGGAACCGCGACAAGATGCACTGCCCGCTCTTCATCGCCCCGTAGTGCTTGGATGGCGGCCAGTACGGGAAGGGGACGTAGTTCTTTTCCCACGTGACCACGCAGCTCGAGTAGCCGAGCCCCGTCGCCTCGAGGAGGAAGCGCCCCTCGTCGATGTCGTGCGAGCGGCTCGCTCCGAGGTCGACCTCCTGCATGAAGACGAGGTCCGCGTCGCTGTCCCGGATCTGCGCCGCGATCCCGTCGAGCCCCTGGCGGATCTCGCTCTCCGCCCACGGCCCCGACGCATCCCCGGCCGGCCCGCGGCCGTACGCGATGTTGAAGGTCAGGACCTTCAGCTCGCGGGCCTCGGTCTTCTTCGTGCCCTTGGGGTTCTCGCCGAGCACCCCCGGCGCGACCAGCCGGTCGTCCGAGTCGCCACCCGAGGCCCAGAAGAAGAAGATCGCAAACGTCACGACGAGCCCGAGCACGGCCCACAACGCGACCCTCACGATGCGCCGCGTGAGGCTCCGCGCGCGGCGCGGCAGGGTGGGCGCAGCCTCGGTCATCTCAGCCCGCGAACCCGTCGTCCGAGCTCTGGCCCGAGTCCTTCACGAGCTTCGCCTTGAGGTAGTCCCGCTTGCCGCGCGAGATCCACTTCACCGAGATGCCCTTGGGGCACGCGGCCTCGCACTCCTGCGTCCACGAGCAGGCCCCGAAGCCCTGGGCCTCCATCTCGTCGAACATGCGCGCGACGCGGCGGTATCGCTCCGGCTGGCCCTGCGGCAGCATCGCGAAGTGCCCGACCTTGGCCGACGTGAAGAGCATCGCCGAGGCGTTCTTGCACGCCGCGACACACGCCCCGCAGCCGATGCACGCGGCCGCGTCGAAGGCCTCGCCCGCGGCTTCCTTGCCGACCAGGATGGCGTTGGCGTCGGGCGCATTGCCGACGTTGACGCCGTTGTAGCCGCCCGCGGCCTGGATCTTGTCGAACGAAGTGCGGTCGACCATCAGGTCGCGCACGACCGGGAAGGCCTTGGCGCGCCACGGCTCGAGGACGAGGTGCGTCCCGCTCTTGAAGCGGCGCATGTGCAGCTGGCACACGGTCGTCCCGCGGTCCGGCCCGTGGGCCTGCCCGTTGATGACGAAGCCGCACGAGCCGCAGATGCCCTCGCGGCAATCGTGCTCGAACGCGATGGGCTCCTTGCCCTCGTTGATGAGCTTCTCGTTCAGGCCGTCGAGCATCTCGAGGAAGCTCGCGTGCGTCGAGACGCCGTTCATCTCGTAGCGCTCGAAGCGGCCTTGCGCCTTCGCGCCGGGCTGGCGCCACACCTCGAGAGTGACGTTGATCGTGTCGCTCATTTGTAGCTCCGCTGGCTCAGCTTCACGGCCTCGAAGGTCAAGGGCTCCTTGTGGAGCGTCGGCGCCTCGCCGACCCCGCGATGCTCCCACGCCGCGACGTGGCAGTAGTTCTCGTCGTCGCGCTGCGCCTCGCCCTCGGGCGTCTGGTATTCCTCGCGGAAGTGACCACCGCAGCTCTCGTTGCGGGCCAGCGCGTCCTGGCACATGAGCTCGTTGAACTCGAGGAAGTCCGCGACGCGGTGCGCCTTCTCGAGCTCCTGGTTGGCCGTGTCACCGTCCTTCGGGATGATGCTCACGTTCTCCCAGAACTCGGCCCGCTGCTCGCGGATGAACGCGATGGTCTCGGTGAGGCCCGCGGCCGAGCGGCTCATGCCGCACTTGTCGAGCATCTTCATGCCGACGGCGCGGTGGAAGCTGTCGACCGAGCGCTTGCCGTTGAGCGACAGGAGGCGCTTGGTCTTGTCGACCGCGTCCTGCACGGCCTTCTTGGCCTCGGGGTGGTCGTTGGTAATGCCCTTGCCGGGGCCGCGCGCCGAGAGGTACGGGCCGATAGTGTAGGGGATGACGAAGTAGCCGTCGGCGAGACCCTGCATGAGCGCCGAGGCGCCGAGGCGGTTCGCGCCGTGGTCCGAGAAGTTCGCCTCGCCCAGGACGAAGAGGCCCGGCATGTTCGACATGAGGTCGTAGTCGACCCAGAGCCCGCCCATCGTGTAGTGCGGCGCCGGGTAGATGCGCATCGGGACCTTGTACGGGTCCTCGCCGGCGATCTTCTCGTACATCTCGAAGAGGTTGCCGTACTTGGCCGAGATGGCCTGGCGCCCGAGGCGCGCGATGGCATCACGGAAGTCGAGGTAGACCGCGTAGCCCGAGGCCCCGACGCCCATGCCCTGGTCGCACACGTACTTGGCGTTGCGGCTCGCGACGTCGCGCGGGACCATGTTGCCGAAGGTCGGGTACTTCTCTTCGAGGTAGTAATAGCGGTCGGCGTCCGGGATGTCGTTGGGGGCGCGCTTGTCGTCCTTCTTGCGCGGCACCCACACGCGACCATCGTTGCGCAGTGACTCCGACATGAGCGTGAGCTTCGACTGCAGGTCCCCGTGGACCGGGATGCAGGTCGGGTGGATCTGCGTGAAGCACGGGTTCGCGAAGAACGCGCCCTTCTTGTGCGCGCGCCACGTCGCCGTGACGTTCGACTTCATGGCGTTGGTCGACAGGAAGAAGGCGTTCGAGTAGCCGCCCGTCGCCAGCACGACGGCGTCGCCGGTCAGCGCCTCGATCTTCCCGTCGAGCAGGTCGCGCATCACGATGCCGCGCGCCTCGCCGTCGACGGTGATGACGTCGAGCATGTCCTTGAACGGGAGGAGCTTCACCTGGCCGGTGTCGACCTGGCGCATGAGCCCCGCGACCGCGCCGTAGAGGAGCTGCTGCCCGGTCTGGCCGCGCGCGTAGAACGTGCGCGACACGAGCACGCCACCGAAGGTGCGGTTGGCCAGCGTCCCGCCGTACTCGCGCGCGAAGGGCACGCCCTGGGCGACGGCCTGGTCGATGATGTTGGCCGAGACCTCGGCAAGGCGATAGACGTTCGACTCGCGGGCGCGGAAGTCGCCGCCCTTGATCGTGTCGTAGAAGAGGCGAAAGACCGAGTCGCCGTCGTTCTGGTAGTTCTTGGCCGCGTTGATGCCGCCCTGGGCCGCGACCGAGTGCGCGCGGCGCGGGCTGTCGTGGAAGGTCACGACCGTGACGCGGTAGCCGAGCTCGGCCAGGGTGCTCGCGGCCGAAGCGCCGGCGAGGCCCGTGCCCACGACGATGACGTGGTACTTCCGCTTGTTGATCGGACCGATGAGCTGGATGTGGCCTTTGTGGCTCGTCCAGCGCGTCTCGAGCGGACCGGTCGGGGTTTTGGAATCGAGCACCATGGCTTCTCCTCGGGGCACGCCGCTCGTGGTGAGGGGCCTGCGAACGGTCACGGATGGTCCTTGGACAGCCCGGCTCTGGCCAGGCAGGCCGCGGAGTGCGTCAGCGCAAGAGCACCCAGATCGGCATCGAGGTGAAGCCGAGCCCGATGATCGTGGCCAGCGCGCCGCCGCCCTTGACGATGATCGGGGTGTAGCGCGGGTGGTAGGCGCCGAACGAGCGGAAGGCCGCCTGGATCCCGTGGAAGAGATGCCAGCCGGTGAGCAGGCTGCCGATGGCGTAGAGCGCGCCCCAGTGCGGCTTGGAGAGGGTCGCGATGACCGCCGACTTGAGGTCGCCCGGGCCGACGCCCCCGCCGAAGGTGCCGTTGGCGATCGACTCATGCTGGAGGCGGAAGTGCCACACGTGGATCGCGACGAAGAAGAGGAGGACGAGCCCACCATAGAGGGTCGACTTCGAGGCCAGCACCGCCGCGAGGTTCCGCTTCTGCTTGGTGTTGGCGACCTTGTAGCCCTGGGCCCCGCGGGCCTTCTTGTTGTCGATGGCGAGCCACACGACCATGCCGATGTGCAGCGGGAAGGCGATGAGCAGCCCGACGTCGGCCAGCACGATGAGGAACCCGCTGTGCAGCGAGTGCGCATACTCGTTGAAGGCCGAGCTCGACGAGAAGAGCTGGAGGTTGCCGATGAGGTGCATCACCAGGAACAGCACCAGGCCGAGACCCGTGATGCCCGCGAGCAACTTGCGCCCGGTGTGCGAGGTAAAGGTCTTGACGAGCCAGCTCACAGCGGATGCTCCTTCGGGCCGTCCGCGCTTCGCCGCGACGCCGCCCATGCCGACGGGTCGATAACCCCTCAGGGCCAAGGCTGCAAGCCCTCTGTCGCGCGATGAGATTCAGGAATCGGGGGATATCGAGCGGCGCGATCCCCGCGCCGGCCTTGCCGATTCAGTCCTCGACGATGACCCGCAGGGACTCGGCCGGGATCCCGCCACCCCTGCCGCCCGTGCCACGTGCTGTGCCGCGCCGCGCAGGTCGAGGGGCGACCCCCATCTCGGTGATGTTCATCGTCGCGCCGCCGACCCCCTCCTCGAGGTGGGTGATGACGCGTCGCCGCGCGGCCCTCTCGTCGCCGAAGGGCTCGACCGCGACGACGTCTTCGGCGCGGGCGGAGTGGACGATGCGGCCCTCACGCCACAGGGTCACGCGCGCACCCTCGTGGCGGGCCTCGTCGGCGCGCACGACCGCGCTTCGTGCCGGCAGCGCGCTGCGCAAGAGAAGGAGCGCGAAGTGACTCGGGGGATCTGGCGGACTCTCCGCGTCCGGCCCCGAGCTCACGGCGCGCCCTGATAGGGGGCGTTGGGGGCCTCGCTGCGGGCCTCGAAGAGCTCGGCCACGAACCGGCGGAGCTTGTCGATCTCGAAGGGTTTGTGGAGGACGTCGTCCTCGTGCGCGGCGACGAAGGCGATGGCGCTCTCGTCGGTGGCCCCGCCGGTGATGAAGCGTACATGCCGCTCGAGCCCGGGGCGGAGGTCGGCGACGCGCGCATAGAACTCCGTGCCGCTCACGCCCGGGAGGCCGAGGTCACAGAGGACCGCGTCGAAGGCGCGCTCTCCCACGCGGGCGAGGCCTTCCTCGGCGCTCGGCGCGATGACGAGGTCGTAGCCGCGCAGGATCCGCTGAAGGATCGCGGCGACGTGTTCATCGTCGTCGATGATGAGGAGGCTCCTGCGCATGAGTCTCAGTAGATAAGGCCAATGCGCCGCCGACTCAAGGCGTGAGCACTCCGTTCTGTGCTCCCTGGCACTTTGCACCATGGCCTCGGACCGTTACCATGCGGCGTGCCCACGTCGTCTGCCCACTACGATGCTCGCATGAGCGCGCGCTACGACTCGGACTTCCGTGCCATCTTCCATAGTGAGGACCGCGGCGACCTCGACTTCTTCCGCGCCCTCGTGCTCGCGACCGACGGCGATCTCTGCGAGGTCGGTGCCGGCACCGGCCGCGTCCTCCTGGCCGTCGCGCCCCTGGCTGGCACGCGCCGCGTCTTCGGGGTCGAGCCTTCCGAGTCCATGCGTGACCGATTGGTCGCGAAGCTGGCAAGCCCCGGCTCCCCGCGCGTCGAAGTCCTCGACGGCTCGTTCACGGAGTTGCCCCTCCCTGAGGCAAGCCTCGGCCTGGTCTTCGGGGCCTTCCGATCGTTCCAACACGTCCTCACCGTCGAGGCCCAGCTCGCCGCCCTCGACGAGCTCCACCGCGTGCTCGAGCCCGGCGGCCTCCTCGCCCTGGACTTCTTCGACCCGGCCTACCACATCCTCAAGCGCTCGCGCCCGACCCTCGGCGCCTGCTATGGCACCCCAGATGGCACCACGGTCGAGCGCTGGGAGAGCCGCGAGGTCGATCGCGTCGCCCAGCGTGTCGACGTCACGTTTCGATGGATCGAGCGTCGCCCGGATCGCAGCGTCGTGCACGACGAGGCCGCGACCTACGCGGTCCGCTACACCTTCCCCAACGAGCTGATCCATCTCCTCGCGCGCTCGGGCTTCGAGGCCATCGACCTGCGCGGTGGCTACGACGGCAGGCCGCTCGGCAAGACCCCGCGCGAGCTCGTCGTGACGGCGAGGAAGCGCCCCGGATCGAAGGCCGTGCGATAAGGGGCGGGCAGCGGCTCGCCCATGGCGGCCATCGCCCCGAGCTCGCCGACCCCGCACGAGGTCGTCATGCCGTGCCCGCCGAGCCCGGCGACCCACACGAAGCCGTCCACGCGCGGGTCGGGTCCGATGACGAAGCGGTCGTCGGGCGTCAGGATGCGAAGCCCCGCCCAGCCGCGCCCCGGGCGCACGTCGCGCAGCTCGGGCAGGGCGCGGAAGAACTTGTCCGCGAGGGACTCCTTGGCGCTCGGGTCGACGGGCGGGTCGATGGGATCATGCTCGCCCCAGGCAGTCTGGTCGCACGCGCACAGGAGCAGCCCGGCCCCCTCGGGGCGGAAGTACCACCCGCCGATCCCCGGGCGTGAGGTGCCCTCCCAGACCCAAGGTGCCCCGACGGCGACGCGGTCGGTCGGAGCGGTCACGAACAGGTGGCGCCGCACGGGCAGAAACGGCAGGGGTCCGAGCCCCGCCAGCGCCGCCACGCGGTTGGCCTGGAAGCCCGCAGCGTCGACCACGACGCGGCACGCGATGGTGCCTCGATCGGTCTCCACCGCGGTGACCCGCCCCGCCTCGACGCGAATCGCCTCGACCCGGGTCTTGTAGAAGGTCCGCGCGCGCGCAGGCGCGGCCAGCACCGAGAGCAGCGCGTGGATGTCCACGACACCGTCGCCCGCCAGGAAGAGGGCCGCATCGAAGTCCGCACCGACCAGCGCCGGCACCAGCGCACGCGCCTCATCCGGGCTCATGCGGCGCACCTCGTCGGCGAGGGCAGGGGTCGCCCGTGCGACCTCGTGCAAGCGCGCGATGAGGACCTCATCTCCCAGGAGGAGGCCGCCCGTCTGCTTGAAGAGCGGCACCTCGCTCGGCAGTGAACGCAGCCGCTCGAGCCCGCGCACGGCCAGGCTCGCCACCGCGGGCTCCTCGATGAGACGACGCGCGATGGCCGCGTTGCGCCCCGAGGCGTGAAAGCCTGGGATGGCCTCGGCCTCGAGCACGACCGCCTCGATCCCGCGCGCGGCCAGCTCGTAGGCCGTCGCCAGCCCCGCGAAGCCGGCGCCGACGATGACGACCTCGGCCTGTGCCGGCAGCGGCCGCTCGACCTGATCCTCCCGCGGGCTTTCTTCACGCATCGGGCCCCTCATACCGGATGCGCCGCCCCCACGCCACCTCCTCAGCGGTCCCTCACACCGACTCGGCAGCCTCGCTCCGCGAGGCCTTGTGCGAAATCTGGACGCCTCATCGGTTCGCCCCGACATTCGCAGCGCCCGACCGCACTGTCTCGCGCCCCTTTTGGAGGGATCATGAACCAGCAGACTCCGCACGCCGCCATGAACCCCGCCTATGCCGAGGCCCGCCGGAGGGGCTTCGAGGCGCCGTCGAAGGCCCAGCTCCGCCAGGACCGCGCGGCCCCGAGCCCGGTCGAGCGCGCCGCAGCCGCCCACCGCGTCACGGCCCGCATCTCCTCGGGGCGTCCCTTCGAGGCCCTCCTCTTCGAACGTCCCGACACGAGCGGCCTCGCCATCGTCGTGGCCCTCGTCGACCGCCGTACCGGCACCCTGGCGCTCCTCACCGAGGCGCGCGAGCTCACCCGCCCCGAGGCCAAGGACCTCCGCGAGGTCGCCAAGGGCGGCGAGGACGCGCCACCGCTGGCCGAGGTCTCCCTCGAGGTCGCGCGCCTCCGCCTCGCGCGCGCCATCCTCGCGACGCGCGTGGCCGGCGGCGAGGTCCCGGACTGGCTCGCCACCCGCTCCGACCTCGTCGGTGACCCCGCTCACCCGAGCTCGAAGGTCGACGACATCTATCTCTGCATCGCCTGCGACCGCGCCCTCCCTCCGTCGGAGCAGCTCCTCCGCGCCGAGCTCGGCGGTCACAGCGACACGCCGCCGCGCTGCCCCCGCTGCCGCGGCGAGCACGTGACCGAGGCCTCCGAAGGCGATGCCTGGATCGCGCGCGGCTGGCTCATGATCGCGGCCCGCCTCCCACGTCGCGCCCTGGTCTGCGCCGCCCGGGCCGAGGGGCTCCGCGCGCTCAGTAACCCCGCCTCGGCCCAGCTCGACGCCCTCCGCGGCGCCGCCCTGATGGCGCTCGGTGACCACGCCGCCGCCGCCCCGCATCTTCGTCGCGCACTGAACGGCGAGCCCGACCACGCCCGCGCTGCCATCCTCGAAGGTTGGCTCGCCCAGGCCGAGTACCACCCGATCTCGTCGCGCGTCGCGGCCTGAGCCTTGCGACCTGAGCCTCGCGCAGGTCGTTGTCAGCCGCGTGCTCGACCTGCACATCCCACCAACGAAAACGCCAGGGTCTCCCCTGGCGTTTTGCATTTCTCAGCCACTCGCCCCACAGAGCAAGCGGTCGGTCCTTATGCGCTTGCTCAGCGGTTGATGACGACCGAGCGGGCCTCGCCGATGACCTTGTCTTCGACGTTGATGACGGCCTTCGAGCGGAACTCGTAGACCTCGCTGATGGTGAACGACCCGGCGACGCCGTTGATCTTGCCGGTCTGGCCGACCTTCACGCACACCTTGCTGCCGCGGTTGATGACGAGGACCGTCTTGCCCGGCTGCGGGAGGAGCTGCACGATGTTGCCGCTCAGCGGACCCGCGCAGTCGTCCGACGGGGTCGGCACCGGGTCCGAACCACCCTCGCACTTGCCAGTGGTCTTGTTGCAGGTCTGCGTGCCGGTGCAAGCGGGCTTGCAATCCTTCTCAGTCGGGGCCACCACCGGGGTCGCCTTGCAGACGCCGCCCGAGCAGCGCTCACCGGCCGCGCAGGTCTTCTGGTAGCACGGGTCCTTCTGGCACTCGTTCTTCCTCGTGTTGCAGACCTCGCCCTTCTTGCACCCGCCGCCGCACGCCTTCTCGCAGGTGCCGTTGATGCACAGGAAGCCCGACTTGCACTTCGGGTCACACTCGGCCGGCTTCACGTCGACGCAGACGCCCGCCTTGCACTCCTGGTCCTCACCGCACTCCTTGCCCTCGCAAGGGTCGATCGGCTTGGGCGCGGCGACGGTGAAGAAGGCCTTGTACTTGGCCTTGCCCTTCATCGCGGCGACCTTGAGATAATAGAGCCCACCGGCGCGGGCATTGAACCCGACCTTGTACTCGCTCTCGTCGTTCGAGACCGGCGTCTCCTCGATGGAGGACTTGCCGTCCTCTTCGAAGACCGCGACCGTCCCGCCCACGCCGTGACCTTCCGGGAACTTCACGGTGACCGTCGCGCGGCCGGTGATCGGCGCCTTCAGGATCTTGAAGTCGACCTTGTCGCTGCCCGCGTCGATCGAGTCGTCCACGCCCTCTTCGAAGTCGACCGGAACGGCCGTGACCTTCAGGGTCGGGTCCTTGTCGGGATCGGGCGGGACCTTGTCCCCACAGGCGGCGAGCGCGAATGCGGTCGTACAGACGGCGACGAGCGAGACGAAACGCATGATCAACTCCTCTAAAGCGAGTCTGATTCGACTCTTTCACGTTGCGGTGGGATTCGGCGACCACATCACGACGAGTGGCGACAACGAACCACGTCGCCTCGTGGCCGTCAACCCGAGATCGCCAAACGGCACACCTCGCGGGCGCGGCCGCCCGCCTCGCTCCACCCTCGCTCCGACCCTCGTCTGCCCACGGGTCCCGCCCCGAACTTGTTGAGCGGCCCCCATCGACGTGCTAGGCAACCGCCCGCTCGGGGGGCCATTCCCGCCGCCCCGGCGGGGGCGACATGGCTTACTCAATCACCTTGATCCCGGGCGACGGCATCGGACCCGAGGTCACGCGCGCGACCGTCCGCGTCATCGAAGCGGTCTGCCCCGGCATCCAATGGGAGTCGGTCGAGGCCGGCGAAGGCGCCATGGCGCGCTGGGGCAAGCCGCTCCCCGACGTCGTCCTGGACAGCGTCCGCAAGAACCGGATCGCGCTGAAGGGACCCATCGGCACTCCGGTCGGCAAGGGCTTCACCTCCGTGAACGTCGGCCTGCGCAAGGCGCTCGACCTCTACGTGAGCCTGCGCCCCGTCGACTCGCTGCCGGGCCTCAAGACGCGCCACGACGGGGTGGACCTCATCGTCTTCCGCGAGAACACGGAAGGCCTCTACGCCGGCATCGAGCACGAGCCCGTCCCCGGCGTGGTCGAGTCGCTGCGCATCTCGACCGAGACCGCGTGGCGCCGCTTCATCCACCACGCCTACGAGTGGTGCCGCTACAACGGCCGCCGCAAGATCCACCTCGTCCACAAGGGCGCGATCATGAAGCTCAGCGACGGGCTCTTCCTGCGCGTCGCCCGCGAGATCGCCGCCGACTATCCCTACCTCGAGACGCACGAGATCTCGGTCGACCACCTCTTCATGGACCTCGTCCTCGACCCGACGCGCTACGACGTCCTCATCACCGACAACCTCTTCGGTGACCTCGTCTCGGACCTCACCGCCGGCCTCGTCGGCGGGCTCGGTGTCGTCCCTGGCGCCAACATCGGCGACAAGTACGCCGTCTTCGAGGCGGTCCACGGCACGGCCCCCGACATCGCCGGCAAGGGCCTCGCCAACCCGATTGCACTCTTGCGCTCGGGCGCCATGATGCTGGCCCACATCGGCGAGCGCAGCGCGGCCCAGCGCATCGAGCGCTCCATTCGCAAGGTCCTTGCGGACGCCAAGCACCTCACCGGCGATCTCGGCGGCAAGGCGACCACCGACGAGCTCACCGACGCCCTCATCGCGGAGCTGTGACCATGTCCCATCGCGTCACCCTCATCCCCGGCGACTCGACCGGCCCCGAGGTCGCCAGAGCCACCCAGCGCTTCATCGCCGCGACCGGCGTCGACATCGCGTGGGAGATCGCGTCCGCCGGCCAGGCTGCCTTCGAGGCCACCGGCAACCCGCTGCCCGAGTCGACCATCGCCGCCATCCGCGAGACGCGCGTCGCGTTGAAGGGCAAGCTCGACACGCCGATCGGCGCTGGCTACGAGTCGCCCAACGTACGCCTGAGAAAGGCCCTCGATCTCTACGCGGCCGTGCGCCCCATCAAGAGCCACGCCGGTCTGCCTAGCCGCTACGAGGACGTCGACCTCACCATCGTCCGCGAGTGCACGGAAGACGTCTACGCCGGCATCGAGCACCAGGTCGTGCCCGGCATCGTGCAGAGCATCAAGATCACCACGCGCCGCGCCTGCGAGCGCATCGTGCGCCACGCCTTCGCCGTCGCGCGTCGCGAAGGCCGCCAGAAGGTCACGTTGGTGCACAAGGCCAACATCATGAAGAAGGCGGACGGCCTCTTCCTGGACGTCGGCCGCGGCATCGCCAGCGAGTTCCCCGACATCGCCTTCGACGCCGTCATCGCCGACAACGCCTGCATGCAGCTCGTCAAGCGCCCGAACCAGTACGGGGTGCTCGTCGCGCAGAACCTCTTCGGCGATCTCCTGTCCGACCTCGGGGCCGGTCTCGTCGGCGGTATCTCGAACGTCTACGGCACCCTCGAGAACGAGGGCGGCACCGTGGTCTTCGAGGCCATCCACGGCGTCGCGCGCCACTTGGAAGGCAAGGGCATCGCCAACCCGCTGCCCTTCATCCGCCCGGCGCTGGCGCTGCTCCGCCACCTCGGCGAGGTCGACGCCGCCCAGCGCGGTGAGCGCGCCATCGCACGCACGCTGGAGGCCGGCCATCGCCCGCCCGATCTCGGGGGCGAGGTCACGACCGAGGGCTTCGTCGACCTGGCGATCGCGAACCTGACCGCTCAGTAGTCTTCGGGCGAGAACGCCGTGAACGGCGAGCCGGTCTCGGACTCGAAGTCGAACTCGCCCTCGAAGTTCTTGCCGACGATCTCGCCGGTGCGCCGATCGACGAGATCGAAGCGCATCGAGCCGACCATCGGCTCGCCGAGCTTCCAACCGAGCTCGTCGAAGGTGATGGTCCCGACCGCCTCGAGCGCGCTGGTCATGGTCGGGCACCGCGCCATGAGCGCCAGCGACAGGGTCGCCTCGCGGTCGGCCCCGATGCCCAGCAAGAGGGTCTTGCCCGAGATGTCGCGGGTCGCGGTCATCTCGCCCTGGTCCTCGCCGCCGCCCAGCGACACGACGATCTGGTCGGTCAGGTGCACCGGGGCAGGGCGGTTCGCGAAGCGGATGAGCGGACGCCCCTCCTGCTCGACGATGCTCGCGAAGTCGAGCAGGAGCTCGAAGGGCTCGTAGCGGCGCGTGGACTTTGGGCCGTCGCAACCCTCGATGACGAGCCACTCGCCGGTGAGGCGACCGCCACCGTGATCGCAGCCACCGACGCCATAACCCAGGACGGCGACGAACAGGCACTCGCGTCCCGTCGCTCGACGGGGGAGGGAGGCACGCACGTGGCAACGAAGGGTCATGCAGCGAAGCTACGCGGTTGCCGACCTCGCATCAACCTCACGCCCGATTCGATGTTCTTCTTCCTTGATGGGCGCTCTTGTGGTATGGCCTCGCGCCTTTCGCGGCCGCGACCGCCGTCTGTCGGCCAGGGTTGCGCGCGTGCAAAGGGCTTTCGGGGAGGATTGTCGATGCGGCTGCTCAAAGAACGAATCCCTGCCGTGGCCAAGGGCATCGTGGATGTGCTCATCGAGAAAGAGCTCATCGACGTCGCGGACGATGCGCGCGGTGAGGTCGAGCTCGACGTCGAGAGCGTGCTCAAGGAGTATCGCCGGACCGACCACGAGATCACCGAGAAGGCGCGCGACCTCGTCGCCACCCGCGGCCTCGACTACTCGCAGACCTTCAAGCTCAAGTCGAAGCTCGCCGCCGAGCGCGGCTTCGGCCTGAACGACGAGGCGGTCCAGTGGATCGCCGACCAGATCATCGAGACCTTCCACCAGTCGGTCCACGTCGAGGAGATCTTCGGCGAGGACAACGACCTGCGCGGCGCGATGGGCCCGGTCTTGAAGCGCGAACTCCACGTCGACTCGGACCTCGACAAGCAGGTCAAGGCGCGCATCCGCAACCTGCAGGAAGGCACCAACGACTACGAGGTCGAGTACAAGAAGACGATGGAGCAGATCCGCAACGCGCGGAAGCTCAACGACTGAGACGGTTCGAGCCGGGCCACGTCCGCGGGTCGGTCTCGGAATCCCATCGCCTCGGGTGTCGTTCCGGACCGTCTTCGAACCGTCGTGGGGGCCAGCCTCCCGCGGGAGAGTCCTATGCAGCGTCGTTCTTTTCTCGGCCTCGTCGGGGCCGCAGCCCTCGCGGCGCCACTCCTCGCCCCGCGCGCCCACGCCAAGAAGGGCAGCAGCGGCAATGACGAGCCGAAGGTCGGCAAGGGCAAGGGCGACTCGCCCGTCGAGGTCAACGGCGAGGTGAAGCTGCCGCCGTGGCCGCACGGCCAGGCGTCGACCGCGACCGACGCGATGCTCATGTTCCGTGGCAACCCGTCGCACACGTTCTACGGCACGGGCCCCATCCCGGCGGAGAAGCCGAAGATCCGCTGGAAGCACCGGATGATCGACTTCCCGTCGCTCTACTACGGCGAGCCCTTCGTGTGGCGCGGCACCGGCTGGACCGGGCAGGCCATGGTGTACGCGGGCTACGTGTGGATCGGCAGCCAGGGCAAGAGCCTCTATTGCTTCGAGGCCGACACCGGCAAGGTCATGTGGCGCTTCGAGTGCCCGCGCCAGATCAAGGGATCGGGCTGCTTCTGGGACAACAAGATCTACATCGGCTGCGTCGATGACCACCTGCGCTGCTTCGACGCGGCGACCGGCAAGGTGCTCTGGAAGCTCAACACGGGGCACGACCTCGACAGCTCGCCGAGCATCGTCGACGGCCGCCTCTACATCGCGGGCGAGAACGGCAACGCCCGCTGCCTCGACCCGCTCACCGGCAAAAAGATCTGGAAGACGTTCGTCGGCGGCATCAACCGCGGCCCGAAGCCCGGATCCTACGGCAGCGAGACCTCGCCCGCGGTGGTCGACGGTGAGTACTACACCGCGACCTACGACGGCGAGCTCTTCAACCTCGACGCCAAGACCGGCGAGAAGCGCTGGATCGCCAAGACCGGCGACGACACCGACAGCTCGCCCGTCGTCGCCGGTGACCTCGTCTACGCCGCGGCCGAAGACAAGTCGCCCTACCTCTTCGCGTTCAACCGCAAGGACGGCAAAGAGGTCTGGAAGCACAAGATGAACGGCGGCTTCTGGGGCACGCCGGCCGTCGTCGGCGACACCCTCTACATCGGCGCCGCGGGTGGCAAGCTCGAGGCGATGGAGGCCAAGACCGGCAAGTCGAAGTGGACCCTGGCGTTGGGCGACGGCACCTGGAGCAGCCCGACCGTGGTCGACGGCAAGCTCTTGATCGGCGACTTCGGTGGGCACCTCCACTGCGTCGACGCCAAGACCGGCAGCGAGCTCTGGAAGCTGAAGCTCGGCGGCAAGATCCACTCGACCGCGGTCGTCATCCGAGGGGTCATCTACATCGGCACGACCGAAGGCACCTTCTACGCGATCGGCTGAAGGTTCGATTGGCCTCGGCCCTATCGTTCGGGTTGCCCTTGACATCGATCGATCCTCGGCTATCACGGAAGGCCTCTCGCTCTCCGACCCGAGCCCTGGAGCCACGATGTCCGCGCCGTCACCGTCGTCACCTTCCCCCGTGTCCGCCTCCGAGCCCAAGCGCACGGTCATGGAGATCTTCGAGTCCGCGGTGAAGAAGTGGCCGTCCCTGCCCGCGATGAAGGTCAAGCGCGGCGGCACCTGGCAGGCCACCAGCTGGAGCGACTACCGCAAGGAGGTCCGCCAAGTCGCCAAGGCCTTCATCAAGCTCGGGCTCGAGCCCGGGCAGGGCGTCTCGATCATCGGCTACAACTCGCCCGAGTGGTTCGTCGTCGATATCGCGGCCATCTTCGCGGGCGGCGTTCCGGCCGGCATCTACACGACCTCCTCGGCCGAGCAGTGTCAGTACATCACGGACCACTGTGACGCCGCGGTCGCCATCGTCGAGAACAAGCAGCACCTCGACAAGTACCTCTCCATTCGCGACCAGCTCCCCAAGCTGAAGGCCATCGTGGTCATCGATGACAGCCAGGGGCACAGCGCGGACGCCGCCAAGGGCATCTACGCCTACGCGTCGCTCGCCGCGCTGGGCGCCGAGATCAGCGAGGAAGAGCTCGACCGCCGCATCGCCGCGCAGAAGCCCGACGACATGGCGACGCTCATCTACACCTCGGGCACGACCGGGCCGCCCAAGGCCGTGATGATCACCCACGACAACATCACCTGGACCGCCGAGAAGGCCATCGGCCTCATCGACATCAAGCCTGGCGAGTCGATCATCAGCTACCTGCCCCTCTCGCACATCGCCGAGCAGATCGTGTCGGTGCACGGCCCGATGTACGCCGGCATCACGACCTGGTTCGCCGAGAGCATGGAGAAGCTGCCCGACAACCTGCGCGAGGTGCGCCCGCACGCCTTCCTCGGGGTGCCGCGCGTGTGGGAGAAGATCCAGGCCAAGGTCATGGCGGCCGGCGCCCAGAACAAGGGCCTCAAGAAGAAGATCGCCACCTGGGCCCGCGGGGTTGGCTTGAAGTCCGGCTACGCCGACCAGGAAGGCAAGTCGCGCCCGGCCTTTCACGGCCTCGCCGACAAGCTGGTCTTCTCCAAGGTGCGCGAGCGCCTGGGCCTCGACCGCTGCCGCTTCCAGATCACGGCGGCCGCGCCCATCTCGAAGTCGACCCTCGAGTTCTTCCTCTCGCTCGGCGTGCCCATCTACGAGATCTACGGCATGAGCGAGTGCACCGGTCCCGCGACCGTGTCGCTGCCGACCCGCTACAAGACCGGCAAGGCCGGCTTCATCTTCCCCGGCACCGAGCTCAAGATCGCGGCCGACGGCGAGATCTGCATGCGCGGGCGCCACGTCTTCAAGGGCTACCTGAAGAACGCAGAGTCCACGGCCGAGACCATCGACGCCGAGGGCTGGCTGCACTCGGGCGACATCGGCGTCATCGACCCCGACGGGTTCCTGCGCATCACCGATCGCAAGAAGGATCTCCTCATCACGGCCGGCGGCGAGAACGTCGCCCCGCAGGTGCTGGAGGGCCTCCTGAAGGGCATCGCGGTCGTGTCGCAGTCTGTCGTCCTCGGCGATCGCATGAAGTTCCTGACCGCGCTCGTGACCCTCGATCCCGAGCGCCTCCCGACCGACGCAGCCGCCGCTGGCAGCCCGGCCAGGACCCCGGCCGAGGCCGCCAAGTGCCCGAAGTTCAACGCCTGGATGATGGGCGAGGTCGAAAAGATCAACCAGCGCCTGGCGCGGGTGCAGACCATCAAGAAGGTGACGATCCTCGCGACCGAGCTGTCGGTCGAGGGTGGCGAGCTGACGCCGACCATGAAGGTCAAGCGCAAGGTCGTGAACGAGAAGTACAAGGGCGAGATCGCCGCCATGTACTCTGGGGCGGAGTAGCTCTTGTTCGGCGCGCCGATCGGTGCATAGCCTCACTCCGCGCCGACCGGGCGCGGGGAGGTTTGCATGCGAGCACGTGTGAGATGGGCCAGGTGGATGGGCGCGGCCGCGCTCGTGACGGCGGCGGTCGGACCCGCGCGAACGCAGGCTCCGGATCCGAAGCCGGCGACGGGTGAGGCGCGACCGGCCCCGGCGATCGGCATCGCCTTCGAGAAGTACACGCTGCCCAACGGGCTCGAGGTGATCCTCCATCAGGATCGCGCCGCCCCGCTGGTCTCGGTCAACGTCTGGTACCACGTCGGCAGCGGCGACGAGGTGCCCGGCAAGAGCGGCTTCGCGCACCTCTTCGAGCACATGATGTTCCAGGGGACCAAGCACACCGGCAACGACGTCCACTTCCCGATCCTCCAGCAGATCGGCGCGAGCGACGTCAACGGCACGACCAACAGCGACCGCACGAACTACTACGAGACCGTGCCGAGCCATCAGCTCGAGACGGCCCTCTGGTTGGAGAGCGACCGCATGGGCTTCCTCCTCGATGCGCTCACCGAGGAGAGCTTCAAGAACCAGGTCGACGTCGTCCGCAACGAGCGCCGTCAGCGCTACGACAACGTCCCGTACGGCCAGGCCCGCTTCGAGGTCGCCAAGGCCCTCTATCCCGAGGGTCACCCCTACCGGTACCTCACCATCGGCAAGCACGAGGACCTCACCGGCGCCAGCGTCGACGACGTGAAGGCCTTCTTCCGCCAGTGGTACACCCCGTCGAATGCGACCCTGACCGTCGCGGGCGACTTCGACCTCGCGGCCACCAAGGCCCTGGTCGAGAAGTGGTTCGGCGGTCTGCCGACGGCGCCGCGCGCGGCCGCCGGACCGGTCCCGACGCCGACCTTGACCGAGACCGTGAAGGTCGAGGTGCCTGATCCCTTCGCCAAGCTGACCCAGATCCAGCGGACCTGGATCGGGCCGAAGATGCTCTCGGACGAGAGCTACCCGCTCGACGTGTTGCTCGATGTCCTCGGCTCGGAGAGCTGGGGCCGCCTCTCGAAGCGCCTCGTCGTGAAGGAAGGGCTCTGCACCTCGGTGCGGGTCGGCCTCGACGGGCGCGAGCTGTCGGGCGAGATCCTCGTCATCGCGCAGCTGAAGCCCGGCGCTGACCGCAAGAAGGTCGAGAAGGCCCTCGACGAAGAGATCGCGCGGGTCCAGCGCGAGCCGATCACCGAGGCCGAGCTCCGCCGCGTGGTCGTGGCCAACGAGAGCAGCCTGGTCTGGGGCCTGGAAGACCTCGCGGCCCGCGCCGACCAGCTCCAGTTCTTCAACCACTACGCCGCCGACCCGGGCTACGCCGACAAGCACCTCGCGAAGGTGCGTGGCGTGACGGTCCAGGCGATCAACGAGGCGGCCAAGACCTGGCTCGCCAAGCCGTACGTCCAGGTGACGAGCGTGCCCGCCAAGGCGGGAGAGGTGCCCCGATGAAGCTCATGGCAACGAATGTCGGGCGGGGGATCCTGGCCCTGGTGATCGGCTGCGGTCTCGGCGCCTGCGACAAAAAGGGTGGGGGCGTCGACGCCGTCGCGGCAGACGCGCAGGCCAAGGTCGAGGGCGACGCGCAGGCCAAGGTCGAGGGCGACGCTCAGGTGGTCGCGGCAGACGCGCAGGCCAAGGTCGAGGGCGACGCTCAGGCCGTCGCGGCAGATGCGCAGGCCGTCGCGGCAGATGCGCAGGCCGTCGCGGCAGATGCGCAGGCCAAGGGCGATGCGCAGGCGGTCGCCGGTGATGCCGGCGCGGCCGATCCCGAGGCGTTCCGCGCGACGCGTCCGACCCCTAGCGAGATCAAGGGGGTCGAGGCGCCCAAGGTCGAGCGATTCACCCTGAGCAATGGGCTCGAGGGCTACTTCATCCCGCAGTCCACGCTGCCCACGTTCTCGATGACGATCGAGCTCGACGTCGGCGCCATCGACGACCCGGCCGACAAGATCGGCCTCGCGTCCGTGTGCCTCGACCTCTTCTCCGAGAGCACGGCCCGCCTCGACAAGGTCGCGTGGTCCGAGGCCCTGGCCGACCACGCGGTCCAGATCTTCTCGCCGGCCGCGCTCGAGACCTCGAGCATCGCGGTACGCGCGCTGGTCTCCGAGATGGGGCCGGCTCTCGACCTCTTGAGCGAGCTCCTGACCTCGCCCGGCATGCGCAAAGACGACTTCGCGCGCATCATCGCCGACCGCAAGGCGGCGCTGGCGCAGAGCCGCGGCACTGCCAACGGCATCGCCGGACGCCTCTTCCCGGGGCTCGTCTGGGGGATGGAGCACCCGTACGGTCGCGTGCAGACCGACAAGCACCTCGACAAGATCAAGCTCGCGGACTGCAAGGCCTGGATCGGCCAGGTGAAGCCCAAGGGTGCGCGCGTCTGGGTGACCGGCAAGATCGGCAAGGACGAGCTCGTCGCCGAGCTCGAGAAGCGGCTCGCGAGCTGGACGGGCGACGCCCCGAAGGCCCGCGAGATCCCGCCGGCCCCGGCCCCCAAGGGCGCCATCTACGCGGTCCAGGTCGATGGCGCCGTGCAGTCGATGGTGCTGGTCGGGTTCCCCGGACCGCGCCGCGACGCGGCCGACTACGAGGCCAACTTCCTCATGGCGCAGATCTATGGCGGCAGCTTCTCGAGCCGCATCAACATGAACCTGCGCGAAGCCAAGGGCTACGCCTACGGCAGCTCGGGGCGCTTCTCGTACCGCCGCGCCGGCAGCCACTTCGCGACCGCCGCCAGCGTCGAGACGACCACCACGGCGCTGTCGCTCACGGAGATCGCCGCCGAGGTGAAGAAGATGCGCACGACCGAGCCGACCGCGGACGAGCTCGTGCGTGAGCGCGACGGGGCGCTCCTGGCTTTGCCGGCGCGCTTTGCGACCCCGGGCGATGCGCTCGACGAGCTGCGCTCGCTGGTCTTCTTCGGCCTCCCGCCGGACTGGTTCGATGGCTACAAGCAGCGCCTCGAGGCGGTCGACGCGAAGGCCGTCAAAGCCGCGGCCGAGGCGCATCTGCTGGGCGACGGAGCCGACGTGGTGGTGCTCGTGGTGGGCGACCTCAAGGCGCCGGCCAAGGGTGTCGAGGGCAAGACGCTGGCCGACGAGATCCAGCGCCTCGCCGACGAGAAGGTCTTCGGTCAGGGCGGCGTGGTGCGCCTCGACCCGGACGGCAAGGTCCTCAAGTAGACAGTGTCAACTGAGTTCGACCCGCGCGAGGCCTTGTCGTCCAAGGTCTCGCGCCCACTCGTCAGGTGGAAGAGACCCGTGGAGTAGACACTGTCTGCTTCGCGCTCTCGCGCGCTCTCAATATCGACTCTTGAGCAGCGCCCCGACCACCTCGCGCAGCGCCCCGCGCGGGTAACCGTGGTCGGCAACCATCTTGTCGAGCATCTCGCGCGCCTTCAGGATCTCGGGCGCCGAGATGCCTCGATGCGTCGCGTCCTCGCCGACATGGTCGGCCCCGAGCACCACCACGCACTGCTCGAGCTGCCGCTTCACGCGCACCTTCTGCTTGGCGTAGTAGTCCTGCTCGAGCTGCTCGATGAGCTTCGGGAAGAGCTTCCTCCACGGGATACCGTCGCCCGGGTGCTCGACCCGCCACGCGCCCACGCGCGAGACCAGGTCGCGCCGGAAGCGCTCGGGGTCCCCGGCGATCTCCCAGGTGCGCTCGAGCTCGGCCATGAGCTTCGTGTCGGGCGGGTCGTAGTTGCCGGTCTTCTCGTTGTAGAGCTTCTCGTTCTTGTGCGCATACGTGACGTTCAAGAGGTAGCGCGCGAAGAGGTCTTCGTACTTCTGCTCGTCGACCATGCCCATCGAGTGCCGCACCTCGGAGTCGACGCGGTCGAGCCACTGGTCGTGCACGAGGTCGATGAAGCCCTCGTGGTCGTGGTAGCCCTGCTCGCGCTTGGTCTGGAGGTACTCGTAGACGCTCCGCAGCTTCACGTGCTCGCGCAGCTCCTCGAGGATCCCCAGCGGTGACAGCCCCCAGAAGCGCTTGTTCTGGAGCGCGTTCAAGAGCACCTGCTTCATCTCGCGCGGCGACGCCCCGGAGAGCCCCTCGGACTCGCCCGAGTCCTGGTCCTCGGTGAGCAGCTCGGGCAGGGCGGCCAGGATCTCGCGCGTCTGCTCCGCATTCAGCTCGCGCGGCGCCCGCCCGCGCGCGTAGAGCTCGGCCTTCTCGAGCGGCGTCAGCTTCGCGATGACGTCGCGGACGCGCTGCGGGAAGTGCTCGGGGCGCGGACGCTTCAAGCGCGTCAGCACCGACCAGAGCGCCAGCACCCAGGTCGCATGCGGCACGACCTCGTCCGCCAGCCCGCCAGCCGCGAGGTGCTCGTCATAGATCGCGCGCTCGGTCTCGTACGACCGGAGGTACGGCATGCGCACGAGATCCATGCGCCCCTTGAAGGACGCGAAGTCCGCGTACTCCTTGAAGGCCCTCAAGTGCGTCTCGTTCGAGCTCGCGAGGAAGAGGCAGTCGAGGTGCAGGATCGCGTTGGGCAGCGCCACCGTCCCCTTCTCGCAGGTCGCGAGCAGGTACTTGAAGGCGTCGATCGGCTTCTTCAGGAGGTCGTTGTAGTTGATGAGCCCGCGGTTCGCGTCGACCAGGTCGCCGAACGGCTCGTAGAGGCTCAGGTTCTTGAGCGTCGCCGGCAGCGACCCTATCGCCTGATCCATCGTGACCTGGCGGATCCCCGCGTCGACGTGGAGCTGCGGCTCGATGGTGACGACCCCCTGCCGATAGCGCCGCGAGAACTGGAACCGCGTCACCTGCACGTGCTGCAGCACGCGCTGGAGGTCCCCGTGATAGGCGTTCAGGAGGGCGTCGAAGATGGCGCGCGAGCGCGGCGCGAGGTCCCCCTCCGAGAAGTAGTCGGCCAGCGGCTCGTCGCTCCGGACCTTCCCCTCGGCGACGAGACGCGCCAGGATCGCCTTACGCTCGGCCTGCGGCAGGAGGAGGATCGGGTGGTCGCGGAGGTCGGCCGGGAGCCGCGCGTCGACGTCCTCGTCGTCGAGCAGCGCATAGCTCTGCAAGGCGTCGCGCTCGGCCTGGCTCCCGAAGCCGAGCCGCTTCTTCGACACGCGGCTACTCGGGAAGACCCAGTTGAAGCGGTAGACCGCGCCCTCATCGAGGCTCGAGTAGTGCTCGAGGGCCTGCCCCAGGCACTCGATGAGCGAGCTCTTCGCCGACCCATTCGGCCCGTGCAGCATCACGAGCCGCGTGACGCGACGCTCGCGTACGAAGTTGTGGAGCAGCCGATAGATCGCGCCCTGCGCTTCCTCTTGCCCGACCACGCGATCCTTGCCGTTGGCCCAGGGCGTATCGAAGAGGTTCCAGCGCACGACGCTGCCGCCCGGCCTCTCGACCACGGTCGACCCAAAGTGCTCGAAGCAGTCGCGCATGTACTGCGCGGCCGAGCGCAAGTAGCGCCGCGGCTCCGCCACGAACGACGCGAAGAACGCATCGAAGGAGAGCACCGCGCGCCGCTCGGCGAACGAGCGGGCCATGCGGTCTTCGACATCACGCAGCAGTCGTAGCTCGGTCATGGCCGAGCACCCTACCAGAACCCTTGCGCGACGTCAGGAAGCTCGCTCGGAAGTCTCGAGGGCGGGGCGCTGGGGTGCCAGGCAGCCCGGCCCCACCGCGTCTCTCACGGAGATCACTTCGCGACGAGCTGCACGGGCAGGTCGATCTTCTTGGTGATGCACACCTTGTCGTCGCAGAACCCGACCTTGCCGACGATGCGGCCCTCGGCCGTGACCGCGCTGGCCGCCTTCAGCTCGAACCCGGCGACCTGCTTGCCGTCCTTGGTCGCGAAGTCCTTGTCCTTCTGGAGCAGCGTCGCCTTGGTGACGGCGAGCCCCTCGGGCGCGGTCAGCGTCAGCTTCGCGGGGAAGTCGGCGTTCCAGTGCCACGGTCCCTTGGCGACGAAGGCGACCTCCAGCGTGCCTGTCTGCCCTCGGGCGATCGGCGCGGTCTTGACGGTCACCGCGTACTCGGGCTCGTCCGCGCGAGCGGCGAGCGGCGTCAGCGCGATGACGGTGGTGAGCGAGGCGAGGAGGGCAGCACGAAACATCGGAACCTCTCGGTCGGGCAGCGTTGGGGAACGCCATGCGGCGGGAGGATATTCATGGTCTGGCCCGTTTCCAAGCCCCACGTGCGAGCCGCAGCGATGCGACGCTCGCGGCGCATCACGCTTCGGAGGCTGCGCCGACCCCCTCCCGCTGGCTCCGACGACGCCTCCGCGACGCACCGTATGAGGTTACTTGCCCAACCCCCTCCGCTGCACTAAACCCCCCTCGATGCAACGTCGCCTCCTCGTCATCGTGCTCGTCTTCGTCGCCTGTTTCGGCGTCGGCTACGGCATCACCTGGATCTTCGTCGGCTCTCCCGATCGCGGTGCCTCGCGCCCCGCGACCGCGACGGCGCCCGCCGCCACCCCGGCGCCCGTCGCGACGACCGCGCCCGTCGATGTCACGAACGCGACGGCCGATGTCGCCCAGGCCCAGCCCGACACGACCCCGGCCCCCGCCGCGGACGCTGCCGTTGCCGCCGGCCCGGACGCGGGACCCGCGGGCGACGCGACGCCCACCGTGGTCGCCGACACCGTCGCCCCGGCCCCGACGCCTGCCCCCGCCGAATGGGAGGCGTGCCTCGGCAAGGTGTGCCGCCTCGACTTCGGCAAGGTCTCGGGCGGGATCTCCATCCGCGAAGGCCGCCTCGAGCATGGCAAGCCGGTCGCCTGGGACAAGGACTTCGCGCGCTCCGACAAGGTCGGCACCATCGACGCCGGCAAGAACGTGCGGGTCGAGGTCGTCGCCCTGGGCCTCTCCGAGAGCGACCCGACCAAGGTCGTGGCCGCGCAGATCATCCGCAAGCTCAAGCGCACCGAGCAAAAGGGCGTCATCTCGCTGCGCATCGGCGACAAGATGCTGCGCCTCGTCCCCATCGAGGAGTGACCCGATTGCGCTGGTCGCGACCCTCGTGGAAGCGACCGACCGATCGCCTTCGCCTGGTCGACCGATCTCGCACCCGCGCCGAATAACGATCTCGTGATCTCGGCCAGAGATGCGCTTGACGAGGGATCCCGGCTTTGATCTACTCGCTTCGCCAGCGCGACGAGGGCCCTTCCCCGAGAGGCCCGAGCAGCGCCGGCGCGCGACCCCGGAGTCGCACGCCTGTGTCGAGCGCGTGTCCTCCGACGGCCCCTTCGAAGGTGGCCGCACCGACAAAGAACCGACG
>JAEUKJ010000437.1 GCA_016792665.1 Deltaproteobacteria bacterium
CAAGAATCGACCTGAGCCGCCTTTCATGAGGGTGTGAGACACCTCGACGAGGGCCTCGCAACCACCTGCGAGAAGGCGCGAATCGACGCTGCGCCCCCGCCTCAGACCAGCGACCGGTCTCCGCGGAGCCCGCTCCGGAGCTTCACGCGCTCTTGCGTATGAGCGATCGCCTGCAGCGCCGACAAGCATGCCCCCTCGAAGCCGAGCCCCGCGAAGAGCTGGTCGCCCGTGAGAATCATGTTCTTGTAGGGCGTCTCCGGCGAGAACGCGCTGAGCCCCAGCGTGTCGGGCAGGGCCTCGCCGTAGACGGGCTGGAGCTCGTCCAGATCGATGATCGGCTCGACCGCCTTGCCATCGCGGAGCTGCGGCTTCAAGGCCGGCACATCCACCACTTTCAGGTGCTCGTCGAGCCACGGCACCAGCCCGCGCACCGCGTCCACCGCCAGCGTCACGGTGCGCTGGATGCCGCCGAGCGTCGGGGTCGCGGCCCGCGCCTCGAGCAGCGCCGAGACCTGCATGACGCCCGGCCCAGGCCGCCCATCGCCGCCCGAGTGCGGGCCGATGCCGGGCCGCGAGATCCAGAGGTTGTTGTCGCCGGTCAGCCGCTCGCGCCCATCGCGCACCCACACGAGCTCGGGCGCCATGCCGCGCGGCAGGACGCGCGCGTCGACGCCCAGGTTCACGACCAGGCGCCAGGCCACCGGCTCGCGCCCGGTCACGAGCGCGTGCCACCCCTCGTCGCGGTCGTCGGGCCCGATCAAGCTCATGACGCGGTGCGGCTCGACGTTGCCGACCACCAGATCGCAGCCGATCGCCTCACCGCGCTCGGCCAGGACGACCTCGGTCACCTTGCCGCGCTTCATCACCAGACGCTGCGCGAAGGCATCGGCCCGATAGTCACACGACAGGTCCTTCACCTTGCGGATGAAGACCTGCTTCAGCCCGTCGAGCCCGCCCGGAAACCGGTGCAACCCCGCGCGCAGGTGCGTCCACAGGCGCGCCACCGACACCGGGGCCAGGCGCGCCGCGTGCACGCCGGAGAAGTGCGAGAGAGGCGCCTCGATCACCGCCCGCGCGCGGTCGTCCTCGAAGCGCTCCCCGAGGAGGTCACGCCGCACGTCCCCCTCGCCTGCCCGGAGCCCGTCGAGGTCCTCGCCGAGCCGCTTGAACGACGCCTTCTCGCGCAGCCCGCGCGGCGGCAGCATGAGGCCATCCATCGGGGCGGCCTTGTCGATCCCGAGGCCGCGCGCCACGCTCGGAGTCGCGCGCAAGCCCGGCCCCGTGAGGCCGTGGCTCGCCCGGGTGATCGCCGCCGCCTCGTGCTCGAAGGCATCGAAGTGCGCCAGAGACCCCGGCAGCTCGCGCTCGAGGTCGCGCTCCCAGAGACGCCGCACCCCGCCCACGTCGAGGCGCATCCCCGGCATCGCGACCTGGAAGGCCGGCTCGAGGGGCTGCGGACGGTTCTTCATCTCGAGGCCCAGCGACAGCTCGGACAAGGCACGCATCACGGCGGGCGAGGTCGCGAACCCGAAGTAGAGCTCGGACCGCCGCAGGAACCAGAAGCCTTCGCGCTTGTACGCGTTCGGTCGATCGCCCTGCCCGATGACGAGCACGCGATACCCCGCGCGCGCCGCCAACGCCGCATACACGAGGCCCGCGAGCTCCGTTCCGACGACGACGATGTGGTACCACGACTGGGTCACGCGCGGCCCCAAGGCCCAAGAGAAGTCGCCGAGCGTGGTCTCCGCTCGCGCATCCGCCGAGTCTCATGCACCCGGGCCCTCCCGCAAAGTTTTCCGCTCTCCGCGCGCCATCCGCACCCCCAGGGGTTGCAGCCGAGCCCCCAAACCCCGAGCATGCACCCCATGACTGACTCATGGACCCCGACGGCGTGCATCCTGTGCGAGTGCAACTGCGGCCTGGACGTCGAGCTCGGCGGCCCAGACGCCCGCCACCTCGTCCGTCTGCGCGGCGACAAGCGGCACCCCGGCTCGCGCGGCTACGCCTGCGAGAAGGCCCACCGCCTGGACCACTACCAGCACGGGAAGGACCGCCTGACCTCGCCGTTGCGACGCCGACCCGACGGCACCTTCGAGGCCATCGACTGGGACACGGCCATCGCCGAGGTCGCGGCCCGCCTCACCGCCGTCCGCGACACCCACGGCGGCGATACGATCTTCTACTACGGCGGTGGCGGCCAGGGGAACCACCTGCCCGGCGCCTACGCCACCGCGACGCGCAAGGTGCTCGGCTCGCGCTATCGCTCGAGCGCGCTCGCCCAGGAGAAGACCGGCGAGTTCTGGGTCTCCGACCGGGTCATGGGCACCGCCACGCGCGCCGACTTCGAGCACTGCGACGTGGCCCTGTTCCTCGGCAAGAACCCCTGGCACTCGCACTCGATCCCGCGCGCTCGCGTCACGCTGAAAGCCATCGCCGCCGACCCCGCGCGCACCCTCATCGTGGTCGACCCGCGCAAGACCGAGACCGCCGAGCTGGCCGACATCCACCTCGCCGTCCGCCCCGGCACCGACCTCTTCCTCATGGCGGCGCTGCTGGGCCTCCTCGTCGCGCCCGCCAACAGCGCCCGCCTGGACCACGCCTTCCTCGACGCCCATGCCGATCCCGGCGAGCTCGCCCTCGCCCTCGACCTCCTCGCGGAGATCGACATCGACGCGTGCATCGCCCGCACGGGCCTCGACCCGGCGCTCGTCCATCGCACCGCCGACGTCCTCGCCAACGCCAAGGCGCTGGCCAGCTTCGAGGACCTCGGCGTGCAGATGAACCGCGACTCGACCCTGGTGAGCTACCTCCATCGCCTGCTCGTCTGCCTCACCGGCAGCTTCGGCAAGCCGGGCACCCACTTCGCCGCGACCACGCTGGTCGACCTCGGCAACGGCGCCAGCTCGCGCCTCTCGCCCGTGGCCCAGGCCCGCATCGTCGGCGGCCTCGTCCCCTGCAACGTCATCGCCGACGAGATCTTGAACGACCACCCCGCCCGCTACCGCGCGATGATCGTCGAGGCCGCCAATCCCGCCCACTCGCTCGCCGACTCGAAGCGCACCCGCCTGGCCCTCGCCGCCCTCGACACGCTGGTGGTCATCGACACCGCCATGAGCGAGACCGCCAAGCTCGCCCACTACGTCCTGCCGGCGTCGTCCCAGTTCGAGAAAGCCGAAGCGACGTTCTTCAACTTCGACTTTCCCGAAAACGTCTTCCACCTGCGCCGCCGCCTCCTCGACCCCCTGCCCGGGACGTTGCCCGAGGCCGAGATCCACGCGCGCCTCTGCGAGGCCATGGGTGCCATCACCGAGGCCGACTACGCCCCGCTCCGCGCCGCCGCCAGCCAGAGCCGCGCGGCCTACCTCGGGGCGCTGATGAGCCGCGTCATGCCGAACCCGCGACTCGCCGGCCTCGCTCCGGTGCTGCTCTATCGGACCCTGCCGCTGCCCGACGATCGCAAGGAAGGCGCGGTCGTCCTGGGCCTCGTCTTGAAGGCCGCCCTCGAGCACGGGCCGTCGCTGCGCCGCGCCGGTCACGCACCCGACGCACGCTCACCGCTCGACCTGGCGAGCGCGCTCTTCGACACGATCCTGGACTCGCCGTCGGGCACGGTCTTCGCGGTCGACACCTGGGACGAGGTCCGCCGCCGCATCAAGACCCCCGACAAGCGCCTCCACCTCTACCTGCCCGACCTCGCCGACGCGCTGCGGCTCGCGCTGGCCACGCCCGAAGCCCACGACGCCGACTTCCCCTTCGTGCTCTCCGCGGGCGAGCGCCGCTCGTTCACGGCCAACACCATCATCCGCGACCCCGAGTGGCGGAAGAAGGACCCGGCCGGCGCCCTCCGCATCCATCCCGACGACGCCGCCCCGCTCGGCCTCACGAGCGGCGATCGCGTCCGCCTCACCACACGCCGCGACTCGGTCGTCGTCCCGGTCGAGGTCTCCGACGCCATGCAGCGCGGCCACCTCTCGCTGCCCAACGGCCTCGGCCTCGGCTACGACGACGCGGTGACCGGCATCGCCCCGAACGAGCTCACCGACACCGCCGACCGCGACCCCTTCGTCGGCACCCCGTGGCACAAGCGCGTTCCGGCGCGCCTCACGGCCGTCGCGTAACGCGGCCGCGAAGGCTGCCGGGCCGACCCTCGATCACCCGACACCCCGCACCTGACTAGCGGATCCAGGTGCGATGCAGCGTGTCGAACTGCGGCCCGTTCGCGTACTCGTCGCACTCCCAGCGGCCGCCGAAGCCGCGCACGCCCCAGTGGTGGGTCCCCGGTCGATAGAACGGGAACTCGACCAGGGCCTCGATCCCATAGCCGTCGAAGGCGGCGGTCGCCGAGAACGGCAGGTTCGCGGTGTGCCCTGGCAGCGCCACCGAGGTCGTCGCGACGTCGTCGCAAGTCCCGTTACCGGTGCGGAAATAGTCGCGGCAGCGGGTCGACGTGGTCTTGAAGTCGATGACGCGTGCGTGCGCCGAGGTGCGGCACATGAAGCGCATCTCGCCGAAGCTCGGGAGGGTCGCGAGCAGGCTCGGGGTCGCGTGCCCCCAGGTCTGGGAGAAGCTCTCGTCGCGGCCCAGCGTGTCCTGTCCGAGGAGCGGCAGCGAGGCCTGTCGGTAGTAGCGGGTCGGGTTCGTCTCGCCCTGGTGCAGGTAGTCCAGGACCAGGGTCCAGCCACCGCCATCGGTGCTCATGTCGCAGGACGCTGACATCGGCGCGCGCGGTCCCGAGCCGTCGACATCGATCGCGTAGACCCCGCTCGGCGCGGTCGGGAAAGCCGTGTGGATGGCGTTGCAGCTCGCGAGAGGACGGCACGCGAGGCCAGCGATCCCCGCCGGGCACGCGAGCTCGCAGCTCGCCCCGGTCCACCCGCTGTCGCACGCGCAGGTGCCATCTCCGGTGCGACCCGCGTCGCAGCGACCGTGCTCGCCGCAGGCGGGGCACACGCGCTCGCACGCCCTGCCGCCCACGCCCGTCGCGCACCCCGAGCGGACCCACACGCGGTGGATCGTGTCGTTCAGGTCGCTGTCCGCGTTGTCGTCGACCTCCCATCGATGGTCCTCGGCGCGCACGTTCCACAGGAACTCGTCGGTGCCGCGGAACGGGAACTCGGTCAGCGTGTCCTCGACCACGACCCCGGTCTTGCCCTCGGTGAGGGCCATCGGCAGGGACGCGGAGTGCTCAGGCTCGAGGGTGAACGGCTCCAGCGACGCGCACGATCCGTTGCCGCTCACGAGGAGGCCGACGCAGAGCACGTTGGCGGTCGAGAACGCCACGATGCGATCGTGTCCCGAGCTCTTCCCCTCGAAGCGCACCTCGGCGGGGTCGAGGCGCGTGATGAGGCTCGGCGCGCCCTGGCCCCAGCTCGCGGTACCGGACTCGTCGTCGCCGAGCTCACCGCGACCGAGACGCGGCAAGGTCGCAGGGAAGACCACGCGCTCGGGGTTGGTGCCGCCGCGGTGGACGTAGTTCAGGACCAGGGTCCAGCCGCCGCCGTCGGTGTCCATGTCGCAGGTGGCGGTGATCGGATCGGCCCCGCCGACGCCGTCCGGGTCGATCGTGTAGTCGCGGCTCGGGGCCGCGGGCTGGGCTGCCTTGATGGCCGAGCAGCTCGGGAAGTAGAGCGCGCAGTCCGCGCCGCGCCGACCGAACGCACACGTGTCGCAGGCCGCGCCGCCCAGACGCGGGTCGGCACAGAGGCACTCGCCGGTCCCTTCGACGCCATCGTCGCAACCGCCGCCGCAGGCCGCGCACGCACCGCAGTCGGCCCCGTAGAAGCCCGGAGCGCAGGCCTCGCACGAGGTGCCGCGGCGGTTCGTGGGGCAGGTGCAGGCGCCGGTCCCGCTCGGGCCGTCGTCGCACGATCCGTCGACGCACGCGCACGGCGTGCAGCTCGCGCCGAAGGTGCCGGGCGGGCAGGTGCAGACCGCGCTGCCGGTCGAGGCATCGCACGCGCCCGTGCCGCAGGCCTGGCCGACGCAGGGGTCTTCGATGCAGAGGGCGCTGCCGACCGGGAAGTCGACCTGGCCCGGGGCACAGATCCGCGACGAGAATCGCAGGTAGCGGTAGTTGCCGCTGTCGGTCACGTAGAGGGCGCCGTCGTGCAGCGTGAGCCCGGCCGGCAGGCTCAGGGTCCGGGCCGAGGTGGTGGCGTCCTCCAGGCCGTCCTGGTCATCGTCATTGGGCGTGTCGAGGTCGAAGCCCCCTTGCCCGAGGACGAGGTCGGCCGGGCGATCGGCGATCAATGGGCCGTTCCATCCGAGGATGCGGTTGCGCGTCGCGTCGACCACGAGGAGCTGCATGTCGTCGCCGGCGATGTAGCACGGGTAGCCGAAGCCCTCGGCAGGTTCGCGCTCGTCGCCGCTCTCGAGGTCGGGCTGGCCCAGGGCGAAGTCGGCCGGCGTGAAAGAGGTCGTCGGGATCTCGTTCCACACCAGGACGCGGTGGTTGGCGGAGTCGGCGACGACCAGGCGACGCCCATCGCTCCATGCGCCGGCCGGGTAGCTCAGGGTGCGGGCGGTGGGGTGGTCTTCGCTCAGGCCGTCGCCGTCGTCGTCGTTGGGCTCGCAGGTCGTGAAGGTCCGCTGTCCGAGGACGACATCGGCGGGCACGTCGAAGGTGTCGGGGATCTGATTCCAGATGAGGACGCGATGGTGCCCCGCGTCGACGACGATGAGGCGGTCGCCGACCAGGACGAGGTCCTCGGGTGCCGACAGGGTGCGGTCGTCGCAGGTCTCGTCGCTGACCCCGAAGGCGGCCTGCCCGATGACGAAGTCGGCCTCGGCGTGCGCGCGCGGCAGGGTGCGATAGACGCTGATCCGGTTGTTCCGGTACTCGTCGACATACAGGCGACCGCGGTGCGCACGCACGACCTGGGGCCCGGACATCTCACCGGCGCCGGTGCCCTCGTCGCTCGACACGAAGTCCGATTGGCCCAGCACGAAGTCGGCCGGCGTCGCTGGCGACGTGGGCACGCCGAAGAAGCCGAGCACACGCCGGGAGTCGTAGTCCGGCAGGTAGAGGACGCCCTCGGCGAGCTCGGGCGAACCCCAGAGGTAGGTGAACGTCGATGCGCCGATGGGGCGCTTGCCGTGGTCGCGGAAGTTGCGCTGGCCGATGACGAGGTCGGCGTCCTGGAAGGTGAAGAACGAGCGCGGCGCGGGCTCGCTCGTGTCGGGTCCGATGTCGGCCACGTCGTCCACGTCGCTCGCATCGATCCCATCCGCGGCATCGACCGCATCGTCCGCATCGTCCGCGTCGTCCCCGACGTTCGTGTCGGTGCCGTCAATCGCATCGTCGACATCGCTCGTGTCGTCCGCGTCGCTCGTGTCGATCGCATCGCTCGTGTCGACCGCATCGCTCGTGTCGATCGCATCGCTCGTGTCGACCGCGTCGCTCGCGTCCCCCTCGACCGCGGTGTCGCCGACGCCATCGTCCTCACCGGTGTCGGTGCCGTCGTCGACCTCGGCGGCCGTGTCATGCGTGTCGCTGGCAGTACCTGCACCCTCGCCGCAGCCGGCACCCCAGACCCCGAACCCCACGACCGCCAACGCAACGACCACCCGACGTCCGACCATGACCGACCTCCGACCTGGGCCGTCTCGCGACCCTCGGCCGGACCCTAGCGGACACCCCGCGGGGGCGCAGCGCGCACGGCGTCCAACGGATGCCCATCGGTGGCCACCTTCCGGCCCTTTTCGCCCCGCGACCTCCGGTGTATCGTCCCGGCGCGCCGCGCTCCGGGTCGCTGCACGGCCGCCCCATCGGGTTCGCGAAAGAGGTCCCCCGCGCCATGCAGAACACGCTGAGAGACCGTGCCATCGTCGAGGTGCGGAGTCGCGTCCTCGAGGCCTGCCTCATGCAGAGCCGCCTCGAAGACGGGATGCCGCTCGACGTCCTCGTCAACGACACGCTCTACCACGAGCGGAAGCGCCTCGAGATCGACCGGAAGTCGCCGACCTGGGCCGAGGACGTCGCCTTCTGGGACGGCATCAAGTCGCGGCTCGGCCGGTCTTCCGAGCCCGAGGTCAAGGCCACGCTCGAGCAGATCATCGGCCGGTTCACGGAAGAGATCCGCGGCAACTTCAACCCGACCCTCTACGGCGTCGCGACCCGCGTCCTGCCGCGCGCCCTGCCGGTGCTCTTGAACGCGATGAGCCCCAAGCGCCTGTTGTCGCGCGGGCTCCCCGACATCGCCGACACGGTCCAGATCCAGGGCAACGTCGAGGGCCTGCGCCGGATGAACGAGCTCGGCACGGTCATCCTCACGCCGACCCACGTGTCGAACCTCGACTCGCCCGTCATCGGCTGGGCCATCTACGCGATGGGCCTCCCGGCCTTCACCTACGGCGCGGGCCTGAACCTGTTCTCGAACCCCGTGATGTCGCTGTTCATGCGGAACCTCGGCGCCTACCGCGTCGACCGCCAGAAGACCGCGCCCCTCTACAAGGACGTCCTCAAAGAGTACGCGACCGTCTCGCTCGAGCTCGGCGAGCCGAACCTCTTCTTCCCGGCCGGCACGCGCGTGCGCTCGGGCAAGATCGAGCAGAAGCTGAAGCTCGGCCTGCTCTCGTCCGGGCTCCGCGCCTACGTGAACAACCTGCTCACGAAGAAGGACAAGCCCAACATCTACATCGTGCCCTGTACGCTGAACTACCACCTCGTCCTGGAAGCCGAGTCCCTCATCGAGGACCACCTCCAGCGCGAGGGCAAGGCCAAGTACATCATCCTCGACGACGAATCGACGCGCGCCCGCAAGATCCTGAACTTCACGCAGAACCTCGTGAACCTGGAGGCGCGCATCACGGTCCACATCGGCGACCCCATCGACCCCTTCGGCAACCAGGTCGACCCGGCCACGGGCGAGTCGGTCGACCGCCACGGCCGCAGCATCGACATCCGCCGCTACGTCACCGACCGCCAGGGCACGCCCACCCACCTGCCCCAGCGCGACCGCGTCTACACTGCCGACGCAGGGCAGGCCATCGCGGCCGAGTTCCTGAAACACAACGTGGTGGTCGCGACGCAGCTCGTCGCCTTCACCCTGTGGGAGACGCTGCGCCACCGCCACCGCGAGCTCGACATGTACCGCCTCCTGCGCACCGGCGACGAGGGCTCGGGCACCGCCATCACGACGCTCGTCCAGCGCGTCCTGAAGGTCTACGAGGCGCTGCACGACCGCGCGCAGCGGCACCTCCTCCACCTCGAGGCGGGCGCCGTGCAGAGCGGCGACGCGGCGCGCATCCTCGAGACCGCGCTGCGCCACTTCGGCACCTACCACACGCGCCCCGTGCTCGTGCGCCGCGGCGACCGCGTCTTCTGCGAGGACATGAAGCTCTTGAACTACTACTCGAACCGACTGCGCGGCTACAGCCTCGAGAAAGAGCTCGAGCCCCTCTTCAAGAGCGAGGTCGCGTGATGGCCCCGTCGACCCCTCCCGCGTCGCTCGGCAACGGCAAGGCGGCCACCGCGGTGGTCCTGGGCGGTGGCTCCTGGGGCACGGCGCTCGCGCATCTCATGGCGGTCGCCGGCGTGAAGGTGCAGCTCTGGATGCGCAGCGACGACCGCGTCGCCGAGATCAACGAGCAGCACACCAACAGCCGCTACCTCAAGGACAAGAAGATCCACGAGCGCGTGGTCGCGACCTCGGATCTCCGCAGTGCCGCGAGCTTCGCCGAGACCATCATCGTCGCCATCCCGTCGGCCAACTTCCGGGCGGTCGCCTTCGAGCTCGGCGAGGTCGTCTCGGGCGACCAGATCTTGTTGTCGGCGACCAAGGGCTTCGAGGCCGAAAACCTGACACGGATGTCGCAAATCCTGCGCGAGGAGACGTGCTGTCGAAAGATCGGCGCCATCTCCGGGCCGAACCTCGCCGACGAGGTCATGGACAACCACCCGACGGCGACGGTCATCGCGAGCCCGATGGAAGAGGTCATCGAGAAGGCCGGGCTCTTGCTGGCCGGGCCGACGCTGCGCGTCTACGGCAACCACGACCTGGTCGGGGTCGAGGTCATGGGCGCGCTGAAGAACATCATCGCCATCGCGGCCGGCGTGTGCGCTGGCATGGGCTACGGGCAGAACTCGCTGGCCATGCTGCTCACGCGCGGCCTGACGGAGATCAGCCGCTTTGGCGAAGCGCTCGGCGCCGACAAGCTGACGGCCCTCGGCTTGGCCGGGCTCGGCGACCTCGTCGCGACCTGCGCCTCGCCGCTCTCACGCAACAACACACTCGGCCGCAAGCTCGCCTCCGGGATGACGCTGACCCAGGCCCAGGCCGACTCGATCAAGGTCGCCGAGGGCGTCAACACGACCTTCGCGGCGACCAAGCACGCGAGCCGCCTCGGCGTCGACATGCCGATCACGCGCGCCGTGCACGCGCTGCTGTTCGAAGAGATGAAGCCCATCGACGTGCTCACGCGCCTCATGTCGCGCGCCAACCGCTACGAGCACACCGAGGTCCCCATCGACGCCCCGCGCATGGTCGACGGCTCGGTCGTCGACACGGCGCTCTCGGTCGCGGCCCGGGCGCGCGGCTGGTAGCCGACCCGTCGCCGATCCGGCTGCCACGAACAATCGTGCCTGGCCCGTGACGGATGCAGGCGTTCGGCCCAAACGCCCTTCCATGAAGCACGTGTTCTGCATCGCCTTCGCCCTCGCTGCCTGTGTCGGCACGCCGAGCCCGATCTCGCTCTCGACCGACGCCGACGCTGCCGACACGAGCCGCCCGGAGGACACCGCCGACGCGGACCTGACGAGCGACACGCACGACGATGCGAGCCCCTTGGACACGGACACGTCCGAGGCGATCGACACGAGCGCACCGGTGACCTGCAACCCGTTCGATCCGAGCTCGGTGACCCTCGTCATCCCGGAGGGCGACGAGGTCCTACCGCAGACCTTCCTCCGCCTTTCGGTCACGGGGTCCGGCACCGCCTGCGTGGCGGGCTATCGCTGGTCCGTCGACCAACCGGCAGGCTCGGTCTCGACCTTCATTCCGTCGTCGCTTGTGCCGAGCCCCGCCCTCGAGGCCAACATCATCGGCGACTACACCTTCCGGGTCGAGCTCACCGGACCCGAAGGACAGCGGCTCGTGACCCTGACCAAGGAGGTGCTCGTGACCGTTCCCGCGGCACTCCACGTCGAGCTCATCTGGAACACCCCCACCACATCCGACGCGAGCGACACCGGCCCGACCGGCGGCAACCTCGACCTCCACTT
>JAEUKJ010000496.1 GCA_016792665.1 Deltaproteobacteria bacterium
TGTCCCTCGAGGGCATCCCCGACCTGAAGAACCGCGTCTCCAGTCTGCGCCGCATGGGCTTCCGCCTCGCCGTCGACGACCTCGGCGCGGGCTACGCAGGGCTCTCGAGCCTCGCCTGGATCGAGCCCGAGGTGTTGAAGCTCGACATGTCCCTCGTCCGCGACATCCACACCGAGGCCACCAAGCAACGCCTCGCGGGTTCGATGCTGAAGCTCGCGCGCGACATGGGCATCCTCGCCGTGGCCGAGGGCGTCGAGACCGCCGCCGAGCGCGACACCCTGGCGAGCCTCGGCGCGGACCTCATCCAGGGCTACCTCGTCGCGCGTCCCTCCCCGACCTTGGACACGCCACGCTGGGACACCGCATGACGGTGGCGACGCAGCACCTCATCGCTCGCGTGCGCGCGAGCTGGATCGCCCTGCCGGTGCGCGACCTCGCCGAAATCCTCCGCCCCCTGCCGCTGCTCGAAGCCCCGCACGACACGCTCGGCGGGCTCGTGCGCGGCGTGGCCATCGTCCGCGGCCTCGCCACCCCGGTCCTCGACACCGCGCGCCTCGTCGACGGCCAGCCCGCCACCCGGGTCGGGCACTGGCTCCGCGTGGCCGTCGGCCCCGGGCGCTTCGTCGCCCTCGAGGTCGAGCGCGCCGAGCGCGTCGTGAACCATCTCGAGGACGCCGGGGAGTGGCCATCCCTGATGGGTCAGGACCACCCCATCGCGCGCCTCATGCGCTACGAGACCGCCCTCGTCGCCGTGCTCGCGTCGTCGCGTATCCTCTCCGAGGGCGCCCACGCGGCCCTGGTCGGCACCACGCGCGAGGCCCGACCGTGAGCCGCCCGGCCGGCCGCACCATGCGCGACCTCGAGGGTCAGGCCGAGCCGTCGCCCTCGACCGTGCAGCGCTTCGCGGCCGAGGTCACGCGCGCCGTCGGCCTCGCCCTCGACCCCTCGCGCAGCCCCGAGCTCGCGGCCCTCATCCTGCGCGAGTCGGCCGCCGCCGAGCTCACGCCTGCCACCTGGGTCGCGCGCGTCGCCTCGCGCACCCCGATCGAGCTCGCGCGCATGATGAGCGAGCTCACCGTCAACGAGACCCACTTCTTCCGCAACCTCGATCAGTTCGACACCTTCTACACCCACCTCCTGCCCGAGCGCATCGCCGCGCGCGGTCACGTCCGACGCCTGCGCATCCTCTCGGCCGCGTGCTCCTCGGGCGAGGAACCCTACACCATCGCGATGTTGCTCGAACGCCTGGGCGGGCTCTTGGCAGGCTGGGACGTCGAGGTCCGCGCCGTGGACCTGCACGAGGCGTCCCTCGCCCGCGCACGCCGCGGCATTTTCGCGGAGTGGACGCTGCGCGACACCCCGCCCGCTGAGCGCGCCCGCTGGTTCACGCGCGTCGACGGCCGCGAGGGCTCGGGCTTCGAGCTCTCCGCCGAGCTGCGCCGTCGCGTCGTCTTCGAGCACGTGAACCTGGTCGCGCCGCCCGCGACGCTCTGGGCCGAGCCCTGGGACTTCATCTTCTGCCGCAACGCCCTCATGTACTTCGAGACCGCGCAGGCCGAAGCCATCGTCGCCCGCATCGCAGCGTCGCTCGTCCCTGGTGGCGTCCTCTTCCTCGGCCACGCCGAGACGCTCCGCACCCTCTGCCGCGCCGGCCAAGAGCCGAGCGCGCTGGTCGTCGAGCATCGCGATCAGACCTTCTTCTACCGCCGCACCGTCGCGCCCGCATCGAGCCGCCCCGAAGCCCGACCGGAGAGCCGCCCCGAGAGCCGATACGACGCCGAGCCCGACTCAGTGCGACAAGCCTCGCTCGCGCCTTCGACCGAGCTCGAAGACCCCGACGCGCACTGGTCCACGCGCATCGCCGAGGCCGGCAAGCGCATCGCCGAGCTCGGCCGCGCTGCACCATTTGCCAGCCGAGGGCCCGGCACGACCCTCGAAGACGCGGCGACGCCCGGACACCCGACGACCCTCGACGCAGTCCTCGCCGCCATCGCCGCCGACGACATCGCCGGGGCCATCGCCGCGCTGGACGCGCTGCCCCCAACGCTCGCGGCGACCCCGCTCGCCCACCTCGTGCGCGCGGTCACGGCCCTCGACCAGGGCCGCCTCGACGACGCCACCGACCGCGCCGAGTCTCTCGCACGCGCGGCGCCCGACCTCTCGACCCAGGCCACCGCCCGGTTCGTCCTGGCCCTCGCCGCAGAGGCTCGCTCCGACGTTTCACGCGCGGCCGACCTCCATCGCAGCGCCTCCGCGACCGACCCCGCCTTCGCCCTCCCCGAGCTCCACCTCGGTCGCCTCCTCCGGCGCCAGGGCGATCTCGCCGCGAGCCGCACGGCCCTCGAGCGCGCCCTCGCGCGGCTGCCCGGCGAGACGGCCGAGCGCATCGCCCTCTTCGCGCGAGGCTTTCCGAACCACGCCATGATCGCCTCGTGCGAGGCCGAGCTCGCCGCGCTGACCACCAGCTCCGATATGCGGAGGTCCCCGCGATGAGCCAGCCCCGACACGACCTGGACCTCGCGCGCGTGGCCGATCTCCGGCAGCGCTTCGACGCCAGCTTCGCCTCGCCGCCAGCCACCACGGTCGCCCAGATCTCCCGCATCACGGTGCGCGCCTCCGGGCTCGTCCTGTCGGCGCCGCACCCACAGCTGGCCCATGTCGCGCGCGGGCTCGAGGTCACGCCGTGGCCACTACCACGCCCGGGTCTCCTCGGGATCGCCAGCATCCGTGGCGCGACGCCGCTGCGCTTCGCGGTCTGGGACCTCACCTGGATCGCACGCCACCTCGACCCGAGCGCGGCCCTCGTCCCGCCCACCACGCCGCCCGAGTGGGTCATGGTCGCCAAGACCGCGCACGGCCTCCTCGGCCTCGCCTTCGACGCCCTCGTCGACACGCGCGAACGCGCCACCGAGCTCGAGCTCGACCGCATCGGCGCTCTCATTGCGACGACGCTCGGCCTCGTCGCCGTCCTCCCCGGACTCTAGTCGTCACGCGAGATCACTGGGATTCACTCACCTCCGAGTCCCTTCGCCTTCCAGGAGCAGTCCCCATGCAGCGATGGACCATTGGCCGCAAGCTCGCGGCAGGCTTTGCAGCAACCGCCTTTCTCGGCGTCACCGGTTGTCTCGTGGCCCTCCTCACACTGAGCCACGCCATCGACGCCCAGGACGAGGTCATCACCGTCGACACCACGCGGCGCGTCCTGGCCGACCACCTGGAGACCCTCGCCGAGCGCAAGGCCGGCGCGGTGCGCGGCTACCTCCTGCACCCGGTCGCGCACTACGAGCACATGCTCGAGGGCGCCCGCGCGGAGTTGCTCGAGACCTTGAACCGCCTTTCGACGATCGCGACCGAGGCCCAACGCGCCGAGCTCGTGGACATCGGGCAGCGCGAGCGCGCCAACCAGCAGGCACTCGAGGCCATCATCGCGCTGCGCATCCAGCAAACGCCGATCGAGCAGGTCATCGCGCGCTTCGAGTCCGAGGTCCGTCCCACCCGCGAGGCTCTCACCTCGGCGATCAACGTCTTTGTCGCGCGCGAAGCCGCCGCCGCCGAGGCCGCTGTCGCCGCTGCCAACGACGCCGCCGACAACGCCCGCACCCTCGTCACCGTCCTCGTCATCGTCTTGGCCATCATCGCGACGGCTCTGGCCTTGCTCCTGGCCCGTGGCCTCAAGCGCCAGATCGGCGCCGCGGTCGGGCAGGTCCAGAGCTCCTCGGCCGAGCTCCAGGCCTCGGCCGCGCAGCAGGCGAGCGGTGCCCGCGAACAGGCCACCGCGATGACGCAGATCACGACGACCATGAACGAGCTCCTGGCGACCTCGCGGCAGATCGCCGAGAGCGCGCAGAGCGTGTCGCAGATCGCCGGCGAGACCTCGCGCGCGGCCAAGCACGGCGACACGCTGGTCGACCGCACCAACGAAGGGCTCGCCGGCACGCGCCGCCAGATGGATCAGGTGGTCGGGCAGATGCTCGACCTCGGACGTACCAGTCAGCGCGTCGGGGCCGTCCTCGATCTGGTCGAAGAGCTCTCTGCCCAGACCCACATCCTCGCCATCAACGCCACGATCGAGGCCGCGGGGGCGGGCGAGCAGGGTCGCCGCTTCGGCGTCGTGGCCGACGAGATCCGCCGCCTGGCCGATCGCGTCGCGGGGTCGACCCAGGAGATCCGGGCCCTCCTCGACGCGATGCGTTCAGGCGTCAATGGCGCCGTGATGGCGACCGAGTCGGGCTCGAAGGCGGTCGACGCCGGGACCGCGCGCTTCGCCGAGCTCGGGCAGAGCCTGAAGCAAATCGCCCAGCTGGTCGCGACGACCTCGGACGCGGCGCGCGAGATCGAGCTCTCGACCCGTCAACAGGCGACCGCGGTCGAGCAGGTCAACATCGCCATCGGCGGCGCCGCTACGGCGACGCGCGAGAACGAGGCGAGCGCGCGTCAGGCCGTGCAGACCGTGACCGCGCTGGCCTCGCTCTCGAAGGATCTCCTCCAGATGATCCAGCCCGAGCGGGCCAACTGAACATGGGCGACGATCCCTTCCGCTACTTCCGCGTCGAGGCCGCCGAGCTCACCGAGGTGCTCGAGCGCGGCCTCCTCGCGCTCGAGCGCGGCCCGCCCGAGGGCGACCTGGTGCAGCGCCTCCTGCGCGCCGCTCACACGCTGAAGGGCGCGGCCCGGATCGTGCGCGTCCCCGAGATCGCCGAGGCGTCGCACGCGATCGAGGACGTCCTCCAACCGCTCCGCGATCGCGCCGCCTGGACGCGCGCTGCCGCCTCGGCCCTGCGCCCTCACATCGTCGCCATCCGAGGCCGCCTCGACACCCTCGGCCCCAGCGACGACGGCCGCACCCGATCGCCCGCCGCACCTCCGAGCCCGCCGCGAGCGAGCGCGCCGAGACCCGAGCCCGTGGCCACCGTCGAGACCCGACCCACCGACGCCCGAACCGAGCCCCGACCCACCGACGCCCGACCCACCGAGACCCGGACCGACGCCCGACCCACCGAGACCCGGACCGAGGCCCGGCCCACCGAGACCCGGACCGAGACCCGACCCACCGAGACCCTGCCGACCGCCCCCGAGGCCAGCCTCGACCTCCGCGAGCTCGCCGCCGCGACCGCCGCCCTCGAGCGCACGCTGACCCTGCTCGGCACGCGCCGCGACGATCCGCTCGCGGCCCGCGCCCTGTCCGAGCTCTCGCTCGCGCGCGAGCACCTGGACCGCCTGCGCCTCGTGTCGCTGCGCTCGCTCGAGCTCGACCTCATGCGCACCGCGGCCGACTCGGCCGATCACGCCGGCCTCGGGTCCGAGCCCACCCTCCACGCCGAGGGCCTCGACCTCCGTGTCGAACCCCTCGTCTACTCCGAGCTCAAGGCGGCCTTGGTCCAGCTCGTCAAGAACGCCGCGGTCCACGCCTTCCGCGGTCCGTTCGCGCCTCACGTCACCCCGCCCCGCGCACCGCCGACCCTGCATGTCCGCGCGCGGCGTGCCGGCCGCAACCTCATCGTCGAGGTCGAAGACAACGGTCGCGGGATCGACCTCGAGGCCGTCGCCGCCCGCGTCCGCGCCCTCGACCCGCGCGCCGACCTCTCGCCCACCGCGCTGGTGGATCGCCTCGCCCGCGGTGGCATCTCCACCGCGCCGCGCCTCGATGGCCTGGCCGGCCGTGGCGTCGGCCTCGACGTGGCCCGCGCCGCCGCGACCCGCCTCGGCGGTCGCATGACGATCGACACGAGCCCCGCCGGCACACGCATCGCGCTCCAGCTTCCGGCCCGCGCGACCGCGCTCGACCTCCTCGTGGTCGAGGTCGCCGGCGAGATCGTCTCCGTGCCGCTCGGCGCCGTCGTCCACGTCCACGCGGCCAACGCGCCGCTCGACCCGGGCACCTCCGATGCCGGCGCTCCCAGGCCCCCGCGCCTTCGGCTCGCGAACCTCTATGTCGGCCGCAGCCGTCGACCCGACCAGCGCGGCCGACGCGGACACGCGATGGCCCTCACCCTGCGCCCCACCAGCGCGTCGACCTTCGCGCTCGGCCCGACCGTCGAGCTCGAGGTCGATCGCGTCATCGGCGTCGTCGAGCTCGTGGTCGAGCCGCCGCCTCCCCTCACCCCCACCGACCCGCTCATCGCCGGCTTCGCCGCGCGCGACGATCGCGAGTTCGTCGTCCTCGACCCCGACGCCCTCGTCGCCGAGCTCACCCGCCTCGTCGCCCTCGCCCCGGCCGCCCAGCCCGCCGACGACCGCAAGCGCCACCTCCGCGTCGACCCCATCCTGGTCATCGACGACTCCCTCACGACCCGCATGCTCGAGCAGAGCATCCTCGAGTCCGCGGGCTACGAGGTCGAGCTCGCGACCTCGGGCGAAGAGGGCCTCGAGTTCGCGCGCCGCCGCCCCCATGGCCTCTTCCTGGTCGACGTCGAGATGCCCGGCATCGACGGCTTCACCTTCATCGAGCTCACGCGCGCCGACCCGACCCTCGCCACCACCCCGGCCATCCTCGTCAGCTCGCGCGCCGCCCCCGAGGACCAGGCCCGCGGCCGCGCCGTCGGCGCCTCGGCCTACATCGTGAAGAGCGCCTTCGACCAGACCCACCTCCTCGCCCTCATCCAACACCTCGCTGTGGATCACAGCGCGACCCAGCGCGCCGGAGGCTCACGATGAGCCAACCCCCGCGCGTCCTGCGCGTCCTCATCGTCGACGACTCGGCCACCGTGCGCGCCCACCTCCGCAAGGCCCTCAACGCCGACCACGGCTTCACGATCGTCGGCGAGGCCGTCGACGGCGAGTCGGCCATCGCCCTCTGCCGCTCCCTCCGCCCCGACGTCGTCACCCTCGACATGGTCTTGCCGCGCGGCAGCGGCCTCTTCGCCACCGAACAGATCATGGCCCACCACCCGACGCCGATCCTCATCGTGTCGTCGTCGGCCAACCGCGGCGAGCTCTTCGACACCTACGAGGCCCTGGCCGCCGGCGCGGTCGACATCCTCGAGAAGCCGCTCGGCGACGAGCCCGACGAGGCTCATGACGCCGACTCCTGGTCGGCGCGCTACCGGGCCGCCGTGCGCATGGTCGCCCGCATCCGCGTCATCACGCACCCGCGCGCGCTCATGCGCGATCGCCTGCCCAGCGCGCCGCCCGCCGCGCCCCCTCCTGCGCCCTCCCCTGCGATCCGCGAGGCCACCTCCCCGCCCGCGCGCGTCATCGGCATCGGCGCCTCGACCGGCGGACCCGCGGCTCTCCGCACCGTCCTGAGCCAGCTCCCGCCGACCTTCCCGCTGCCCATCCTGGTCGTCGTCCACCTCGCCTCGGGCTTCGACTCGGCGCTCGCCGACTGGCTCGCCACGGCCATGCCCTTTCCCATCTCGGTCGCAACCGACGGCATGGCGCTGCCTCGCCTCGGGGTCGTCCTGGCCCCGCCCGACCGCCACCTCGTCCTCCAGGGGGACCGCCTCCGCCTCCTCAATGCGCCGCCCCTCCACTCGTGCCGCCCCTCGGTCGACCACCTCTTCGGCTCGATGGCCGAGCTCGGCCCCCGCGCTGTCGGCGTCCTCCTGACCGGCATGGGCAAGGACGGCGCCGCGGGCCTCCTCGCCATGCGCCGCCAGGGCGCCCTGACCATCGCCCAGGACGAGGCGACCTCGACCGTCTACGGCATGCCGCGCGAGGCCCACGCCCTTGGCGCCGCGGTCCATGTCTTGCCACTCGATCGCATCGCCGCGATGATCGCCACCACGACACCAACGCCCGAGGGGCAGCGATGAACACGCGACGCACCTCTCGCACCAGCACCGAGTCCGCCCCGCGCGTGCTGATCGTCGACGACAGCCTGACGGTGCGCATGGATCTCGCGCGCCTCCTCGCCGGCGCCGAGTTCGCACCGGTGCCGGTCGCCAACCTCGCGGACGCGCGCCTCGCGCTGGCGACCCGTCCCTTCGCCCTCGTCGTCCTCGACGTGCTCTTGCCCGACGGCGACGGCATGGATCTCCTGCGCGAGATCCGGCTTGGCAAGAACCACGCCCTGCCCGTCCTGGTCCTGTCGTCGGAGGCCGAGGTCCACGACCGCCTGCGCGGCCTCGCCACGGGCGCCGACGACTACGTCGGCAAGCCCTACGACCCGACCTACCTCATCGCGCGCGCCCGCGAGCTCTCGCGCCGTGAGCCCACCGCCGAGGCGCGGCCCACCGTGCTGCTCGTCGACGACAGCGCCACCTGGCGCGAGGCCCTCTCGGCCGCGCTCGCCCGCGAGGGCTACGACGTCGTCACCGCGGCCACCGGCGAAGAGGGCCTGCGCCGCGCCGCCCACCTGATGCCGTCCATCATCCTCGTCGACGGCCACCTGCCCGACATCGACGGCGCCATCGTCATCCGGCGCCTGCGCCTCGACGCCGCGCTGCGCCACATCCCGTGTCTGCTCGTGACCGGCAGCGAGGACGAGCGCGCCGAGCTCCGCGCCCTCGATGCGGGCGCCGACGCCTTCCTCCGCAAAGAGAGCGACCTCTCGCTGGTCCTCGCGCGCATCGCCGCGACCCTTCGCAGCAGCGCCATCCGCAGCGCCAACTACGGGGCCAGCCTCTCGGGCCCGAAGCGCGTCCTCGCGGTCGACGACAGCGCGACCTACCTCCACGAGCTCGGCGCCGAGCTCCACGGCGAAGGCTACGACGTCATCCTCGCGCGCTCGGGCGAAGAAGCCCTGGACCTCCTCGCCGTCCAGTCCGTCGACGTCGTCCTCCTCGACGTGATCATGCCCGGCATCGGCGGCTCCGTGTGCTGCCGTCGCATCAAGGACGCCCCGGGTCTGCGCGACACGCCGGTCGTCATGTTGACGGCGCTCGACGGACCGGACGCAGTCCTCGAGGGCCTGTCCGCCGGCGCCGACGACTTCATCACCAAGTCCAGCGACTTCGAGATCCTGCGCGCGCGCGTCCGCGCCCAGCTCCGCCGCCGCCAGCTCGAGGACGAGGCCCGCCGCTTCCGCGCCCAGCTCGCGCGCATCGAGCGCGAGTCGGCCGAGGCCCGCGCCGCCAACGAGCTCGCCGAGACCCGTGCCGGCCTCGTGGCCGAGCTCGAGCGCAAGAACCGCGAGCTCGAGGCCTTCTCGTACTCGGTCTCGCACGATCTGCGCGCGCCACTCCGCACCATCGAGGGCTTCTCGCAGGCCCTCCTCGAGGACCACGCCGACCAGCTCGACGCCGCCGGTCGCGACTACCTCATGCGCGTCAGACGCGCCGCCGACCGCATGGTCGAGCTCATCGAGGCCCTCTTGCGTCTCGCCCGCGTCGGCACCGGCGAGCTCTCCCCCGAGCTCGTCGACCTCTCCTTCCTGGCCCGCGACGTCGCCGCCGACCTCGAGCTCGGCGACCCCGGGCGCACCGTCGACTTCACCATCGAGCCCGGCCTCGTCGCCCATTGCGATCCCCGCCTCATGCGCATCGTGCTCGTCAACCTCCTCGGCAATGCCTGGAAGTTCACCAAGGGCGTCGCCACCCCCGAGGTCCGCTTCGGCATGACGCCCGACGCCGAGGGCCGGCCCGTCTACTTCGTCGCCGACAACGGGGTCGGCTTCGCGATGTCGCGCGCGTCGAAGTTATTCGCCCCGTTCTCACGACTCCACTCCACCGAAGACTATCCTGGCACCGGGGTCGGTCTGGCGACCGTGGCGCGCATCGTCGAGCGACACGGTGGCCGGATCCAGGTCGACAGCGCACCCTCGCGCGGCGCGACGTTCAGTTGGACCCTTGGGGAACCCGGAAGGAATGCGCCATGAGCTCGGTCGAAGTCCCGCGGTCCCCACCATCCCGCACCTTGAGGGTCCTCTTCGTCGAAGACACCGAGGACGACGTCCTCCTCCTGCTGCGCGAGCTGCGGCGCGGCGGTTGGCAGGTCTCGTGGCGTCGCGTCGAGCGCGCCGACACCATGCGCGAGGCGCTCTCCGAGCCCTGGGACTTCGTGCTCAGCGACTTCAGCATGCCGGAGTTCTCGGCCAAGGAGGCCGTTGACCTCCTCACCTCGCTGCGCCCCGAGCTCCCCATCATCATCGTCTCGGGCACCATCGGCGAAGAGACCGCCGTCGCTGCGTTGAAGGGCGGCGCCAACGACTTCATCTCGAAGAACCAGCTCGCACGCCTCCTCCCCGCCATCGACCGCGAGCTGCGTGAGGCTCGCGTCCGCACCGAGCGACGCCTCGCCGAAGCGACCCTGCGCGAGAGCGAGCGCACCCATCGCCGCATCGTCGACGCCGCCCAGGAAGGGATCTGGGTCCTCGACGCCGATGGCCGCACCACCTTCGCCAACCGCCGCATGGCCGAGCTCTTCGGCCGCCCCGTCGACGAGCTCCTCGGCACGCGCCACACCGACCTGCTCGTCAACCCGGCCGACGCCCCCCTCTACCTCTCCGGAGACGCCAACACCTCGGTCATCGCCTTCCGCCGCCACGACGACAGCGAGTTCTGGGCCTCAGTCTCGACCAGCCTCATCACCGACTCGCAGGGCACCGCCAACGGCGTCCTCGCCATGGTCACCGACATCACCGACCTGCGGAAGCTGCAGGAGCAGCTCATGGTCTCGGACCGCATGGCCTCGGTCGGCATCCTCGCCGCCGGCGTCGCGCACGAGATCAACAACCCCCTCACCGCCGTGCTCGCCAACCTGCACGCCGCCCTCGCCGATGCCGCCGACCTCAACGACGAGAACGGCCCCTCCGAGACCCTGGACGCCCTGACCGCCGGCTTGCGCGACGCGCGCGAGGCCGCCACGCGCGTGCGCGACATCGTCCGCGACCTGCGCATCTTCTCCCGCACCTCGGACGAGGATCGCCGTCGCGTCGACATCGTCGCCGTGCTCGAGTCCTCGCTGCGCATGGCCTGGACCGAGATCCGCCACCGCGCGCGCCTGGTCCGCGACTTCCAGATCGAAACGCCGCCCGACGCGAACGGCCGCCGCGACCACGCCGTCGAAGGGTCGGGCCTGCTCGTGCACGCCAGCGAGTCGCGGCTCGGCCAGGTCTTCCTGAACCTCGTCATCAACGCCGCCCAGGCCATCGAGGAAGGTCAGGCCGAGGCCAACGAGATCCGCGTCGTGGCCCGCCGCGACGGCGCCTCGATCGTCATCGAGGTCAACGACACCGGCATCGGCATGCCCCCCGAGATCCGCCGCCGCCTCTTCACCCCGTTCTTCACCACCAAGCCGCGCGGCGTCGGCACCGGCCTCGGCCTCTCGATCTGTCACCGCATCGTGACCTCGTTCGGCGGCACCATCACCGTGACCAGCGAGCCCGGCCGCGGCAGCACCTTCCGGGTCACCCTGCCGGCCGTCGAAGAGCTCCCCGCGCCCTTCAGCCCCGTCGAGCAGGTCGCCCCGCGCGACCTGCGCGTTCCCCCGACCCGGCGCGGCCGCATCGCCGTCGTCGACGACGAGGCCCTCGTGGTCGCCACCCTGCAGCGCGGCCTCGGCCACGATCACGACGTCGTCGCCTTCAGCCCGAGGGACCTCGTGGCCGCCATCGAGGCCGGCCAGCGCTTCGACCTCATCCTGTGCGACGTGATGATGCCCGACATGACCGGCATGGACGTGCACGCCGCACTCACCAGGTCCGCCCCCGACCACGCCGCCGCCATGGTCTTCCTCACCGGTGGCGGCTTCACCCCGCGCGCCCGCGAGTTCCTCGCCACCACGACCAACACGACCATCGACAAGCCCTTCGACCTCCCGAGCTTGCGCGACCTCGTGAACCGTCGCATCCAGTAGCGGCACGCGTCCGGTCATGCACCCTTCGAAGCCCACCGTCGCCATCGTCGGCGCCTTCAGCGCGCGCCCCGACCTGCCCGCGCCGCCGCCCCGCCTCACCGCCAGCCGCTGGCCCGACCTCGAGCGCCTGCTCGATCCCGCCAGCGCCCCCACCGAGGCCGTCCTGTGCGCTGCCGTGCTCCTCCTCCACCGCGCCGGAGCGGTCCGCGTGGTGCTCACGCGCGAGGTCGCCGACCTCCCGTCGGACGTCGACGTCGTGGCGCTGCCCGGCCATGTATCGATAGAGACTCTCACTTTCTTGGGCGCCCTCCCCTCGCGCCCGCCCCTCGTCCTCGACCTGCCGAAAGAAGGCCGCGACCCGCCGCCTTCCCCGACCGTCCGCTATGTGCGCGCGCGCGGCTCGGTGCAGCTCCCCGGTCGCCTCCGCCGCCAGCCCGCGTCGGGCACGACCCTCGCCCTGCCGCTCTTGCTCGGCACACCCACGCTGCTACCGCTCTGCGAGCTCGACGCGCCGCCGCTCCCGCCCGACGACGGCACGCCGCTGCTCGTCGACCTCGTGCTGCGTCGGCCGCCGCGGAGTGGCCCGCGCGTGGCCCTCGCACCCGGCACCCTGCCCCTCTTCCCGCCGCGCCTGGACCACGATGATGCTCTCTCGGACGACGCGCCCAACGGCGATGCGACGCCCGCGACGCCGAGCCAACCGAGCCAGGCGACCCGTCCGAACGGGCCGAGCGACCCCGCGGTCGCCGGGCTCGAGACCGCGCTGGGCGCCCTCACCGAGCGCTTCGCCCACCGCCTCGAGCGCGGCCCGGCAGCACTGGCGACGCTGCGGCGCGAGGCCTCGCGTCTCCTCCAGGCCGAGCGCGCCCGCGGCGGCATCACGGGCTTCGCGCTGTCGGTCGAGCTCGCCGAGGACCAGGACGGCGCCGATGCCTTCGTCATCGAGGCGGCGGTCACCCTGCCGCGCCGGGTCGGCAAGGTCATCCTGCGCGTCGTCCAGCGCTGATCGACGCCGAAGGCCTGGCGCAGCTCAACGGCCGGCCAGGACGCGGGCGATCGGCACGTCGGCGGCCGCCAGCGCGAAGTCCTCCAGCGCGCTCGGCAGGGCCCATGCCAGGGCATCGTGGTCGACTGTCTTCGGCGTGCCCCCGACGAGGCGACACACCCACGCCTCGAGCGCAATCGGACCGTTCCCATAGTCGTGCACCGAGGTCGCGACATGCGCGCCGACCTCCACGCGCAGGCCGAGCTCCTCGTCGAGCTCGCGCTCGAGGCACTCGGCCGCGCTCTCGCCGACCTCGATCTTCCCGCCCGGCAGCTCCCAGAGCCCGCCCTGGCGCTTCTCCGGTCGCCGCCGCGCCAGCAGCACTGCGCCTTCGACCCAGCCCTGCCCGCTCAGCACATGCGCGTCCAGCGCCGGCCCATGCTCCGCGTCCGCCACCACCACCGCCGCCGCCACGCGCAACATCACGCCTCCCGATCCCATCTCGGCCCCATCTCCAACCCGGCTCTGAGCCGGATCTGAACCGGCTCCACGCGCGCCGCGGGACCCGCTCGGAGCCAAGTCCGGGCCCGTCCGCGCGCCCCGTCGCTGACGCTGACCTGCGGTGAACTGCAGGCCCGCTGGTTTCTCGGGGGCCTCGCGCCTCTACCCGAATCGCGGCGTTCTGATAAGGTCCCTCGCATGGAACTCCTGGTGCTCGGCTCCTCGGACGCCTTCAACGGCGCAGCCCGCTGCCACGCGGCCTATGTCCTCCGGGACGAAGGCCTCCCCTCCATCGCCATCGACTTCGGCGCGACCTCGCTCTACGCGCTGCGACGCCAGGGGCTCTCGGGGCTCGACCTCGGCGCCGTCCTCATCACGCACCTGCACGGCGACCACTTCGGCGGCCTCCCCTTCCTGCTCCTCGATGCCATGTACCACGAGCCGCGCACCACGCCGCTCGAGCTCGCTGGCGCCCTCGGGCTCGGCAAGCGCCTGGACGCGCTCATGAACGCGCTCTACGTCGACATCGCGTCGCGGCCCCGCCCCTTCGAGACCCGCCTCACCGAGATCGCCCCGGGCGAGGTCCACCAGATCGCCGGCTACCGGGTCGAGGCGTTCGCAGCCGACCACATGGACCCGCCCGACGTGCCGCTGTGCCTGCGCGTGACGGGCCCCTCGGGCAAGACCGTCGCCTTCTCGGGCGACACCGAGCTCTGCGACGGCTTCCTCGCCGCCTCACGCGGGGCCGACCTGCTGGTCGCGGAGTGCACCGGCATGCGCCCCCCATGCGGGCGCCACCTCTCGTGGGAGAACTGGCGTGAGCTCATCACCCAGGCGGGCGCGCGCCGCATCGTGCTCTCGCACCTCTCGCGCGAGGTCCGGGACAACATCCCGCAGCTCCTCGCCCAGGCCCCGTCGCACATCGATCTGACCTTCGCCGACGACGGCCTCCGCATCCAGCTCTAGCCCACGCGCGGCTGCGCCGAGAGTGATGCACGCGCGGCTGCGCCGAGCGCCCGCGGCGTCGGTCCCTCGCTCGTTCCTGCGGCGACCTGAGGGTCGCCTCGTCACTCACTTCGGGCGCCTCCTGGCGGGCATCTCGGCTCGCTCGCGCTCGTGTGGGTGGGCACGCGCGGCTGCGCCGAGCGCCCGCGGCGTCGGTCCCTCGCTCGTTTCTGCGGCGACCTGAGGGTCGCCTCGTCACTCACTTCGGGCGCCTCCTGGCGGGCATCTCGGCTCGCTCGCGCTCGTATGGGTGGGCACGCGCGGCCGGTTTGAGGGTCGCTTCGTCGCTCGACTCCGGGGCCTCCTGCCGGACATCTCGGCTCGCTCGCGCTCAAGAGCCAGGACTCCTTCGAGACGCACCGATCCCCGAGGGAGCGTCCGGAGTCGGATGCCTCCGACGACCTGCACCAACGAAGAGTGGATCAGGTCTCGCACCTCCAGCGCGCTCAAGCGCCACGTCTCCTCCGAG
>JAEUKJ010000503.1 GCA_016792665.1 Deltaproteobacteria bacterium
GTGTTGGGCAGCTCGTTGCCGCGCACGTCCTCGCCCGGTGCAGCCTTCAGCATGACCCGCCCCATCTCCGCCACCGCCTGCGCGATGCCCTCGGCCGGCCTGCCCGCGCGAAAGCCTGCCGCCACGGCTTCGGTCACGCCGCTCCAGAAGCGCTCGTCGGCCGCCCCGGCGAGGCCCGCCCCGTGCCACACCGCGACCTTGCGATCGTCCAGCGCGATGTAGAGGAGGGCCGCGGTGTCGTCGCGGGTCCGGTCCATCCCCAGTGCGTGATAGACCGCCGCCGCGCGCGCGATCGGCCCGTCACCGGTATAGCGCCCCTCGACGTGCACCCGGATCTCACCGCGGTGTCCGCGCTCGGCCTCGGCGATGGCCCACTCGATGCGTCGGATCTGCCGCGGCCCGAGCCTGGTCGTCGCGTGCGCCACCTTCACCTCACCGCGCCGAGCTGCGAGAGCTTGGCGCACGAGGCCTCGAACATCTTGGAAAAGCGCGGCGCCAGCAGCGGCTCGAGCGGCATCGCCAGGGTCCGTGGCTGATAGGCGATGGTCCAGCGCACCCGCGTCGAGCTCGTCCCCGTGGCCTCGAAGCGATAGTCCTCGACCATGCGCTTCAGGATCGGAACGCTGGCTCTCACGATCGTGAACACGAAGCGCTCTCCCGGCTCCCACGCCAGGACCCGCTCGTGCACGGCGATGGTCTTCAGCTGCACCTCGCGCACGCTGCCGACCCCGTGCGGCGACCCGGTCACCCAGCGCGCCGCCTTGAGGTCCGCCATCCAACGACCGAGGTGCTCGGGCGCGGTGACCCACGCGAACACGTCCGCGGCGGGCGCTTCGACTCGGAAGTCATAGACGAAGTGCTTCTTCGACGCCTCCACGAATGTCGCGTCCGAGGCCCTGACCTTGAACCACATGGCACCCTCCGACCCGAGAGCATCACCGATGCGCGGCCAGCCCGCAAGCCAACGACCGCGGCGAGGCACGATTCGGAGCGCCGCGAAAAATCTCTCCGATCCGAGCTCGCCCGCCCCTCGTACCGGCAGTGGCCCGCGTTCCGTCGCGGCGCGTTCCAGGTCGTCGGGTCTCGCGCCCGTCGACGAAGGTTCGGGCCCTCATGTCGGGGTCCGAGAATTGATCTGATCCCACTCGATGCGAGGAGCAACCCACCATGTTTTCTTTCAGGCCGACCATCGCCGTGACGGCGCTCGGGCTCGCGCTCGGCGCGGGTCAGGGCGCGTGCAGCGACGATGACGACAACACCACCGACACCGCGACGGACACGACCGACACCGTCGACGCGACCGATACCAACACCGCCGACAGCAACGACGCCAGCGACACCACTGTGGGCGACACCGACACCGTCGTCGCCGCCACGCCGTGCTCGCGCGCCGGTGGCGCCGCGGCCGTCTACGGGGCCGTCTACAACAAGGCCAACCCCGTCGACGCCAACACCCTGGTCGGCGCCTTCGCGGCCGACTGCAAGATCAACGCGTTCTTCACGAGCCTCACCCCGACCGCGCTGAACCACGTCGGTGAGTGCCTCGCGACCCAGGTGCAGGAGCTCTTCGGCTGCGAGGGCATCACCTACGCCGGCTCGAAGGACTCGGCCGGGGTCGCCTGCCGCGACATGAAGACCACGCACGCCGGGCTCAACATCTCGAAGGGCGACTTCGACGCCCTCATCGGCGACGTCGTGACCTTCGTCACCCCGCTGAAGGACGCAGGCGTCCTGACCGAGGCCGAGTTCAACGCCGCCGCCGGCGTGCTGCTCGGCCTGCAGAGCGACATCGTCGAGAAGCCCGAGGTCACCACCCCGACCAAGAAGTCGTGCAACGCCTGTGACCGCGCGGGCGGCGCGGCGGGCGTACGTGGCGCCGTCTACAACCCGGCCAACCCGGTCGACTCCGGCACGCTGGTCGGCACCTTCGCGGCCGACTGCAAGATCAACGCGTTCTTCACCGGCCTCACGCCGACCGCGCTGAACCACGTCGGCGAGTGCCTCGCGACCCAGGTCGCCGAGCTCTTCGGCTGCGAAGGCGTCACCTATGCCGGTTCGAAAGACTCGGCGGGCGTGGCCTGCCGCGACATGAAGACCACGCACACCGGGCTCAACATCTCGAAGGGCGACTTCGACGCCCTCATCGCGGACGTGGTCGCCTTCGTGACGCCGCTGCGCACGGCCGGCATCCTCAGCGACGCCGAGTTCAACGCGGCCGCTGGCGTGCTGCTGGGCCTGCAGGGCGACATCGTCGAGCAGGCCAACGTCACCATGCCGACCAAGGAAGTCTGCGAGTAGCAGACGTCCGAGTGTCCTTCCCGTCGGGCAGCCTGGCTCTGCCAGGCCTTCGGCGAAGATCGTTTCGTCGGGCAGCCTGGCTCTGCCAGGCCTTCGGCGAAGATCGTGCGCTGCCTTCGGCGCACCGCGCCCTCGGGTCCTCGCTGCATGACCAGCAACGGCGGCCCGAGGTCGCTCTTCCGGCGGACATCCGCACGGAGAGCTCGCCTTCTCACGAAGTCGCGCTCGACCATCCGCGCCGCGCGGGTGTCCGCCGCCTTTCCCTTGCGAGTCCGCCGCCCCGATGGCCCGCGACTCCCCTCACGGTTCCCCTGCCACACTGCGAATGGAGCACGCCATGAAGCTGACCCCGATGAAGCCAGGTTGGAAGAGAGCCCTCAAGTGGACCGGCCTCGTCGCGGTCCTCTTCTTCGCCTTCGTCGCCTTCGCCCACACGCCCTGGGGTCGCCCCATGCTGGCCTGGCTCTCGGGCGTCCCCGGCTGCCCGGCCGGCTTCGGCGAGGGCGACCCCGCCAAGGTCGAAGCGTTCCGCCGCCAGTCGCTCGCCGATCGCACCGCCGGGACTGCGCCTGCGCATGGCTCGACGCGCCCCGCGCTGGCCGGCGTGCCCTCGTCCTTCGAGCTCGGCAAGACCTCACGCCAAGAGGTCGAGGCCTGGCTCGGCCCGGCGATCTCCCAGTGCAAGCCGCTGCGCGAGGGCCAGGCGCTCTCGTGTGAGAACCCGAAGCTCGCCAGCTCGGCGGCCGGCCTCCCCGTCGGCGACCTCCACCTCCAGTTCGACGCCGACGTACTCGTCGCCGTCGACGTCATCTACGCCGAGAGCGACGCGACCCAGGCCATGACCCACCTCGCCTCGGTCAGCGACGTCCTCGTCAAGGGCGTCGGCCCCGCCACCAAGACCCACGGCGAGGTCGAGCCCACCTGGCTCGCCGCCCAGCCGCTCCGCCAGACGCTGCGCGAGTTCCGCTACCGCGGCTACGTGGCCCAGCTCTCGGTCACCAACCTCGGCTCGCGCGGCATCCGCATGCGCGAGCAGTACCAGTGGACCGCCATGTAGCAGCGCGGGCTTCTTCGATGGCCATCGAAT
>JAEUKJ010000544.1 GCA_016792665.1 Deltaproteobacteria bacterium
AAGCGCTTGTCCGGTCCGCGCGCGAGGGCACCTAGCAGATCGTTGGGGGAGTAGACCGCGCAGTAGCGGCTGCCGACGCGCACGGCCTCGACGTAGCTCTGGAAGATGGCGCGGCCGGCCGGATAGTCGAGGCGATAGAACGTCCGATAGAGGACGTGCTCGGGCGAGACGCGCTCGAAGGTGGCGCCGGGCAGGATGCGCTTCATCTCGTTGCGCATCGAGCGCTCGAAGCCCTTGTCGGGGGCGGTGCGGCCGGCGTTGTCGAAGACCAGGAAGCCGCCGAGGCCGAGCCATCGCGAGAGGCGCTCGCGCTCGAGGTCGGTCAGCGAGAAGGGGCCGTCACCGGCCAGGACCGCGAAGAGCGAGTCGCTGAGCTCGGGCGAGTCGATGGCGACGGCGCGCTCGGACTGGGAGGTGTCGGTCGAGGTGCGGAGGCGCGTCTCTTCGAGGAGGCAGTCGAGGGCGCCGGGGTTGACGTTCCAGTTCCCGGAGTGCTGGAGGCGGAGGGCGGTCACGAGCTGCTGGGGTCCGAGGGCGTCGGCGCGGCCGCGGACGAGCGAGAGGAGGCCCGCGGTGAGCGTGCCGCCCAGAAGCTGTCGTCTCGAGATCCCCATGAAGTTCCAGCCCCGGAGGCAACCGCCGAAGGCCTGGCAGAGCCAGGCTGCCCTCGGGTCGACCACCGCTGAACGACCTCCGCCAGCGATGGGACGGCATAGGTAACACCCGGAAGGTCGGCAGACAACGCCGCTCGTCGACTTCGCCATTCCTTACGAAGGCGCGGGGGCCGCGTGCAGCTCGGTCAGGATGCGCGCCGCGAGCTTCAGCGAGATCCCGGGGACCTCGGCCAGCGCCGCGGGCGTGGCCTCGCGGATCTTGTCGACCGAGCCGAAGTGCACGAGCAAGGCCTTCTTGCGGGCCGGTCCAATGCCCGTGAGCGCGTCGAGGGCCGAGCCGAGGATGCGCTTGTCGCGCAGCTTGCGGTGGAAGGTGATGGCGAAGCGGTGGGCCTCGTCGCGGAGGCGCTGGAGGAGGAAGAGCTCGTTCGAGTTCTGGCGCAAGACGATCGGGTTCTTCTGACCTGGGCGGAAGACGCGCTCGGGCGAACGATCGATGTCATCGGACGAGGGGCGCTGCTTCACCTTGCCGCGGGCGACGTGGCCCTGCTCGTCGAGGACGCGCGACTTGGCAAGCGACGCGAGCTCGACGGTCGTGACGCCGAGGGTCCTCAACGCCTCCTCGGCCATGGCGAGCTGTCCCTTGCCGCCGTCGACCAGGATGAGGTCGGGGCCGGGCTCGCCGCTCTGGACGCGCTTCATGCGGCGCGACAGGACCTCGAGCATCATGGCGAAGTCGTTGGGGGTGTCGCCGAGCTTGATCTTGAACGTGCGATATTCCTGCTTGGCCATCTTGCCGTCGAGGGCGACGACCATCGACCCGACGGGCTCTTTCCCCTGGATGTTCGAGATGTCATAGCACTCGATGCGGCGCGGCAGATTGACGAGGTGCAGGCGCTCGCGCAGGCGCTCGAGGGTCTCGGCGAAGTCCTCGTCGGATTTCTTGGCAGATTGGAAAGTCGCCTTGGCATTCTCGAGCGCGAGCTCGATGAGGCGGAGTTTGTCGCCCCGCTGCGGATAGCGGACCTCGGCCTTCTTGCCGCGCGCCTCGGAGAGGAGCTCCGACCAGACCTCGGCCTCGGGCAGCTCGAGGGGCAGGAGGACGAGGTCGGGCACGGGGCGGGAGCCGTCGTAATAGGCGCCGAGGAAGCCGTCCAGGATCTCGTCGTCGGGCAGCAACGAGCGCTTGACGGGGTAGCTCTGCGAGCCGACCAGCACGCCCTGGGTGAGGCGGAGAACCTGGATGAGGACGCGCTCGCCCTCGCGATAGAGGGCCAGGGCGTCGATGTCGAGGGCCTCCTGGAAGACGACCTTCTGCGGGGTGAGCGAGCGCTCGATGGCGTCGATGCTGTCGCGATAGCGGGCGGCGAGCTCGAACTCGAGGGTCTCCGAGGCGGCCGCCATCTTGGCGCGGAGGCGCGACACGAGCGCGTCGCTCTTGCCGGCCAGGAACAGGCGCACGTCGTCGACGTGGCGCGCGTACTCGTCCTTCGGGACGGGCAGGACGCAGGGGGCCGGGCAGCGGCCGATCTGGTGTTCCAGGCAGGGGCGCGTGCGGCGCGCGAAGTCGGTGTCGCGACAGGTGCGCAATTGAAAATGTCGATTGACGACTTTCAGTGTGGCGCGAATGGCAGTCGCGGAGTGATAGGGACCGAAATAATCGGCCCCGTCTTTCTTGCGGCGGCGCACGACCTGCAGGCGCGGGAAGGCGTGGTCAGCGCCGATCCTGATGTTCAGGAAGTTCTTGTCGTCTTTGAGTTTGACATTGAAGCGCGGCTGGTGCCGCTTGATGAGCTCATTTTCGAGGATCAGTGCTTCTTTGGCATTCTGGGCGACGATGATTTCGATCGACCCGAGCACGCGGTCCAGGAGGCCGACGAAGAAGCGGGTGTCCGAGGTCGAGGGCTGGAAGTACTGGCCGAGGCGCGCGCGCAGATCCTGGGCCTTGCCGACGTACACGATCTCGCCGAGCCGATCCTTCATGAGGTAGCAGCCGGGCTTTCGCGGCGTGTTGGCGAGCGTGTGCTCGAGCCACTCGGGGAGGCCGCGCTCGGAGCTCATGGGGCGCGTCGCACCGCGAAGGCGTGCCACAGCGCCAGCACCTGGTCGCGCCCGAGGTCTTCCAGGCGCTCGACGTTGTCGCCGGGGATGGCCTCGGGATCGGGGTGGGAGTCGACCGCGGCCGAGACCTGGGTCTCGCGGAGGAGGTGGAGGATGGGGACCGGGGCGCGGTTGGTGAAGTTGCCGAGGTCGGCGGGGTCGGCGTCGGCGAAGACGAAGTCGGGGTGGAACGAGGCGACCTGGAGGATGCCGGAGGAGCCGGCCTGGTCGAGGATGTGGTCGAGGGTCTCGTGCGCGTCGAGGAAGGTCTCGAAGTCGGCGAGCGTGTCGGGGAAGGCGACGAGCGTCGTGCTGACCTCGTCCTCGCTGACCTCCATGAGGTGGAGGGCCTCGTCGAGGGCGTCGCGCACGGCGTCTTCGGGGGTCGTGGCGCGGCTCACGCGGAGGCGCACCTCGCCGGCGTTCCAGGGCGAGGCCGCGAAGGGGCAGAGGCGGAGCCCGATGACGGCGCCCTCGATCCAGCGCGTGAGGGCGTCCTTCACAGCGATCTCGACGGGGTCGTCGGAGGACGGCGGAGGGGGCGAGATCGGGGCGGGTCGGGAGGCGGGGTCGCTCATAGGGACGGTGTGCCTGCTCGAGCGGCGCGCGTAAAGCCCCTTTGAGGTCGAGCCGCGGTCGTGCTAGGGCCGTCGCGATGCCGCGGGGCGTGAGCGCGCGCGGCGCGTCATGCGCGCAAGAGCGCAAGCACAAGGAGTCGAAGACATGGACGTTCAGACCACGGTCGCACTGGTGACGGGTGGAGCCTCGGGCCTCGGACTGGCGACCGCAAAGCGGTTGGTGCGGTCGGGCGCCAAGGTGGTCATCGCGGACCTCGGACGCAGCAGCGGCCAGGCCGAGGCCGAGGCGCTGGGGCCGAACGCGCGCTTCGCGGCGACCGACGTGACGAACGAGGCGGACGTGAGCGCGGCCATCGAGCTCGCGTACGCGACCTTCGGCGGACTCAACCTGGTCGTGAACTGCGCGGGCATCGCCATCGCGCAGCGCACGCTGACCAAGGACGGACCGCACCCGCTGGACGCCTTTCAGCGGGTCGTGGGCGTCAATGTCGGCGGGACCTTCAACGTGATCCGCCTGGCCGCGGCGCGCATGCAGAACAACGCGCCGAACGCCGGTGGCGAGCGCGGTGTCATCGTCAACACGGCCTCGGTCGCGGCCTATGACGGGCAGATCGGACAGGCCGCCTACGCGGCTTCGAAGGGTGCCGTGGTCGGCATGACGCTGCCCATCGCGCGCGACCTGTCGAAGGTCGGCATCCGCGTGATGACCATCGCGCCGGGCCTGTTCAAGACGCCGATGCTGGCCGGGTTGCCCGAGGTCGTGCAGACCCAGCTCGCGCAGACGGTGCCGTTCCCGAATCGGCTCGGCGACCCCGACGAATATGGTCAGCTCGTCGTGTCGATCCTCGAGAACGCGATGCTCAATGGCGAGGTCATCCGCTTGGACGGTGCCCTGCGCATGGCGCCGAAGTGACGCGCGGCACCCACTTTTCAAGAGCGAGGACGAGGAATCGTCTCCCGGAGGGTCGCCTTTAGCGGCGACGCCCAACGCACCCTTGGAACCCGTGGAGTCACCATGAAGCTCGCCCTCGCCATCGTCCTCGCCGCCTCGTGTGGTGTGCTCGCGCCCGCGGCGCGGGCCGACTTGCGCCCCGGTCGCCCCATCTTCGTCCGCGGCTTCGAGACGCCGGCCGAGGCGCGACGCTGGGTGCTGGCCTCGCAAGCCGCGATGAAGTCCGGAGAGGGCGATCGCGGCAAGGCCCTGTGCGACGAGCGTGGGTGGGCGGTGAACCTCGTCGGCGGCAGCGGCAACACGCTGGAGAGCCTGTTCTCGCAGGGCGCGCGCAAGGGGTGGCGGCTGGTCTTCGACGAGGACGCGAGCCGCCCGGTCGGCGATGGGGCCGGGGTGATCCTCAGGACCTCGGTGCGCGACAACGCGACCGAGAAGAACCTCGACCAGGTCTGGGTGCTGCTCGTGAAGGTGAAGGTCGAGGGTGAGTCGCGCTGGGTGGCACTGGGCGCGGGTGAGAAGGTGGCCGATGTCGAGGCGCTCGGGCGCCGTTTCCTCGCGGGCAAGCCGCTCGCGCCCCCCGCGGAGTGACACGCGAGTGCGACGCTGGATGACGTTGGTTGGGTTGGTGGTGGCCGTCGTGATGGCGGCCGACGTGCCGGCCATGGCGCGACCCGGGCCCGGCCTGCGCGGGCCGGCGTGGATCGCGCGCGGCAACATCGAGCTCACGCCCGAGCTGCGGACGGCGATCGACGCGGTGGCGCGGGTCTATCGGGAAAAGACCAAGCGGCGTCTCGAGGTGACCTCGGGGTATCGGCCGGCGCCGCGCCAGGCCGCTGCGATGTACGCGAAGCTCAAGGCCGGTGGGTCGCTCGCGATCTATCGCAATCGGCGCCTGGTCGATCCCATCATCGCCGCATACCGTGAGGGGCGCCGGAAGAAGTGGAAGCGCGAGAAGGTCATCGCGGCGATGACCGAGGTGCTGACGGCGCAGGTCGCGCGAGGCGAGCACATCTCGCGACACCTCGAGGGGCGGGCCTTCGACGTGCGCTCGGTCGGGCTCTCGAAGGGGCAGAGGGCGGCCTTGATGGCGGCGCTGGCGGAGGTCGGCGGGATGCGGGTCATCCACGAGTCGAAGCCGCCGCACTATCACATCGAGATCCTCAGGCGAGCGCGGCCGAGCAGCGAGGGGGCCGGCGACGAGGACAAGGGTGAGGGCGACGCGGGCCGCGGCGAGGGCACTCCGCCCGACAGTGACAAGGGGCGCGGCACCGACGATCCCGAGGACGCTCCGACCCCCGACTGAGGCGGCCATGGTCGATGGGCGGGAGCGGGCCGGCGCTTGACGCGGCTCGGCGCCGGGCGGAAAGTCCCGGACCGTGAAGATCACCAAGACCGTCGCAGGGGCGATCCTGGCCCTTGGGCTGTTGTACGGGTGTACGCGCGAGACCCCGGCGGAGGGTCGCAGGATGGCCGTGTCGGCCGTGCTCGAAGCGCATCTGGGGCACGAGGCGGCGCTGCTCGGGATCCTCGAGCAGGGTGCGGGCGATTGGGCGGCGACCAAGCCGCGGCTGGATGCGTACCTGCGCGACCACGGCGAAGAGATGAAGCGGCTGTGTGGCGAGCGGCGACTCCTGGAGGGAGACCCGGACGCACTGGCGGGGGCGATGCAGGGGCTCGAGCCGGCGATGGCGTCGGTGTTCGACCGCCGGCGGCGGCTGCTCGAGCGCTATCCCGACTTGATGGTGCGCGAGGAAGTGAGGGTCGCACTGGGAGCGCTCGACGACCTCTGACGGGGGTGCCGCGAGGCCGTCGTTTGCGAAGCAATATGATCGGAAAGCGTCCACATAGGTGATTGACAGGGCGCTCGGGCCGCCATAGACGACCGGGCTCACGCGCGTTGTAAGCTCAGCTTTGCTCGCGGTGTGTCGCGGTCGCCCCGGGAGGGTCTCGGAGAGCGGTGCGATTCCGATGCCGGTTCGTCCGGACGATTCTGGAGATATCCATGCGATTCGTGAAGGGACTCGTTGTTGCGGCCTCCGCTGCTTTCCTCCTCGCCTGTGGTGGTGGTGGCCCTGCGGACAAGATGTACTCGATCATGGACAAGGCCCTCTCGGCCGTCGAGGCGAACAAGGGTGACCTCGACAAGGCCGCCAAGGAAGTCCAGGCCATCGTCGACGCCAACAAGGAAGCCTTCGCGGGCGCCATGAAGGAGCTCGGCGAGATGGCGGCGAAGGACCCCGAGAAGGCCAAGAAGCTGCAGGAGGCCATGGGCGAGAAGATGAAGGCCATGCAGGAGCGCACCGAGAAGCTCGAGAAGGAGATCCCGGGCCTGAAGGAGCATGAGGGTCTCAAGGCCGCGATGAAGGGCCTGATGGGCGGCATGTGATCTAGGCTGCGTGCTGGGGGACCGTCTCGCACTCGGCCCTGTGCCGAGCGAGACGAGAACCCGGGATGCGCCACTCGGGGGCCCCGAACCACGAGGGGAGCGCGCTGGCGATGCCGGCGAGCACTTCGCGCGAGGGGCCTGCCGACGCCACACTCGCCAGTTGCATGGTC
>JAEUKJ010000559.1 GCA_016792665.1 Deltaproteobacteria bacterium
ATGCGCCGCTCGGGCTGCTGGGCGATCTGCTGGGCGGTGGCCCGCGAAAGAACGTGGGCGTGAAGCTCGCGCGCATCACCGGGAAGGTGGCGCTGCACCAGAAGGAGCCGTACGTGCCGGCGTGGGCAGCCGAGCGCGCGCGGGCGCATGCGCGGCACTTCCTGGGGGAGCGCGTGAAGCAGGTGCGCGAGGTGCGTGAGCGCATCGGCATCGAGCCACTGCTCGTTGCGCCCTACGATGCCGAGCTCTTCGGGCACTGGTGGTACGAGGGCCCGCAGTTCCTGGACGCGTTGTTCCGGGCGGCGCAGGACTTTCCAGAGCTGACCCTGACGACGCCGCGACACTGGCTCGTCGACCACCCCGAGGCGCAGATCGTGGACCCGGCGCCCTCGTCGTGGGGCGATCGCGGCTACTGGGATGTCTGGCTCAACGGCGACAATGCCTGGATCTACCGGCACCTCCATCGCGCCGAGGAGCGCATGGTCGAGCTCGCGACGCGCTTCCAGGAGGCCGATGGCGTCGGCGCGCGGGCGTTGGTGCAGGCAGGGCGCGAGCTGTTGCTGGCGCAGTCGTCCGACTGGGCCTTCATCATCTCGATGAAGACGACCGTGCCGTACGCGGTGAAGCGCACGAAGCTGCATCTCGCGAACTTCGACCGGCTCTATCACGAGCTCATGGAGGGTCGAATCGACGAGGCGCACCTCGCCGACCTCGAGTGGCGGTCGCCGATCTTCGCCGAGCTCGACTGGCGGGTCTGGCAGCGACGCGGCGCCGAGACGCGCGTGCTCGGCGGAGTCGCGAGCCAGCCGATCGAGTGACCTTCGTATTTTCAGAAGGTTACGCCATCAGGGCGAGCGCTCGTTTTTTATTCGACCCCAGCATACCGTGACCACTTGGTTGTGATATGGTGCGCGCCGTTGGCAATGCCGTCGGCGCGAGGGCGACTTCGGAGGCCAGGGGGACCGATTCGAGGAGGACGCCTTGGGGTGGCAGAGACTCTCGCTTTTCTCGGTGGTTTCGAGCGCCAGGTGGCTGGCGCCGCTGGCACTCGTCGCGCTGCCCCTGTTTGCGGCGTGCGATGGGGACACGACGCGGATCGCGACGCAGGTTTCGCTTTCGCACCCCGCGGTCGCGGCCTCGGCTGGCGCGACGGTCCCGCAACCTACGGATCCGACGGGCGATCCCGAGACGCCCTTGCCCGATCCGACCGAGCCGACCGAGCCCAGCGAGCCGGACCCGAGCGAGCCCGATCCCGGCGAGCCGACCGGCCCCACCGATCCGACTGGGCCGACCGATCCGACCGGGCCGACCGAGCCCGAGGTGCCGCCCGGCCCGTTGGCCTGCCCGGCGGGCGTGACCTGCTTCGAAGGGTTCCCTTTCTATGACACGGGGGACACGTCGCTCGGCGCGTCGAACCTGGACCGCTACGCGTGCGCACCCGACAAGAACGAGGGCGGGCCCGAGCGCGTCTACCGGGTCCTCCTGCCCGAGCCCGGCCTCGTCGTTGCGCGCCTCGATGGCTTGCCGAGCGGGGTCGATGTCGACGTCCACGTGCTCGCGGGTGGCGAGAGCCCGGCGGCCGCGACCTGCCTCGATCGCGGGCACTGGGACAGCGCGGCGTTGGCGCCGGCGGGTGCGGTCTGGATCGTGGTCGACTCGTGGGTGAACGCGAATGGCAAGGCGTTGGCTGGCGACTACACGCTCGGGGTCTCGTTCGTGGCGGCCGGTGACTTCGAGGCCGTGGGGCTGGACGAGGCGGTGCTCTCGGCCGGGCTCTACGCGTTCTCGGAGGCGTGGAAGGCGCGCGACACGACGCGCTTCGAGTACACCGTCATCGACTTCTCGCTGCACTCGATCCACCCGCGCCTCTGGACCCTCGACCTCGCTTCGGGCGAGCTCCTCTTCGCGCAGCGGGTGAGCCACGGCGAAGGCTCCGCCGACGCGCAGGACACGGGCTGGGCGGTGGCATTCTCGAACGTCGAGGGCTCGCACAAGTCGAGCCTCGGGCTCATGCGCACCGGCGCGCGCTACATGAGCGGCAGCAACGGGCTCTCGCTGCGACTGAGCGGGCTCGAGCGCGGGCTCAACGACCAGGTCTACGCGCGGGCCATCGTGATCCACTCGGACAGCTACGCAGCCGACAGCTACGCCGAGCGGAACGGTCGCATGGGGCTGTCGTGGGGATGCCAGGTCATCGACCCGACGCGCATCGCCGAGTTCGTCGACACCGTCGAAGGTGGGAGCCTGGTCTGGACCTACTTCCCCGACCCGACCCTCGAGGCGTCGCGCTATCTCGTGGGCTGGACCGCGCCCTGAACGGGTTGCTCCGGGGCCAACGGCGACGACCTTCGTGCTTGCAGGCCTCCCGCTGAGCGGGACGGCCGCGTTGCGCTTTTTGCTTGACGCTCGGAACGCAACTGAATAGTCGAACAATAACTCGACGGCGGGACCGGTCGGGCAGCACGTCTGTCCGCGACGGGTCCAGCAAAGCCCAACACGTCGAACCTCAAGGAAGAATAGGCATGCAAGCTGTCATCGACCGACTGTCGTCTTTCGATCGCCAGAAGAAGCGCGTCACCGAGACCGAGCTCTCCGCCGAGGTGGACCAGCTCCCGCTCGACACGCGCTTCACGCTCGGCGCGGAGATCACCCCGATCCAGAAGGCCTTCTTCGATCGGCACGGGTTCATCCTCTTCAGCCAGGTCGCCACGCGCGCCGAGCTGGACACGATCTACGGCGAGATCTGCGGCATCCAGGACCGCTGGCTGGCCGAGGGGCGCAAGAAGGTCTTCGGGATCCCGCTGTTCGTCGGCAAGGACCAGCACGGCGCGCCGTTCATCCAGCGCTTCGCGTTCACGTCGATGTTCTCGGACAAGATCAAAGACTTCGTGCGTGACGCCCGCTTCGAGCCGGTGCGCCGGCTGGTCGGCGAGAACGCGCGCGTCGGCGACAACGAGAAGGACGGGGTCGTCTTCAACCGCAACCTGAACGTGCCCGGGACGACCTACAAGTCGCTCGGCTGGCACACCGACGGGCTGCGCGACATCTTCTACCTGCGCGGCATCAAGCCGCAGCTGAACGTCGGCCTGCACTTCGACAAGTGCACCAAGGAGACGGGCGGCCTGCGGATCATCCCGGGCACGCACAAGCAGGGCCTGGCCTCGACGCTGTTCCGCAAGGCGTACTTCGTGTCGCACACGCCGGACGCCAAGGAGATCGCCATCGAGACCGAGCCGGGCGACCTGACGGTGCACGACGGCCAGGCGTGGCACCGGGTCGAGCGGTCGCCGGTGGTCGGGCCCGAGAGCCTGCGCCGCACGATGTACGTGCCCTACCTCACCGACGAGTATCAGCCGAAGAACGAGAACAGCCCGACGCCGCCGTACCACTACCTCGGCATGGCGATGCGCCAGGCCAAGAAGCTGCGCACCGAGCTCGAGTCGAAGCTCAAGCGCTGAGCGCGCGGGCCGTCCCGGGAGACCGGCGGCCCGAGTCGAGCGCGCCGATGACCGTCGAGACATCGGCAGGCGACTCGAGGTCACCAAGTGACCGTCCAGAATTGGGCGGGCTGCTCAAAGTGGGTCAGGTGCGACGAGCGAGGACGGGAGCACGAGGGCGTACCTGAGAAGGTGCGCCGCGC
>JAEUKJ010000587.1 GCA_016792665.1 Deltaproteobacteria bacterium
GGACGGCGAGCACGGCGTGAAGAGCGTCCTCGTCTTCCAGCGCACGCACGCGGACGTCCCGATGAAGGAAGGCCGCGACGTCTTCTGGAAGGACCTCGTCGCGGGGCAGAGCGCCCACCACGAGCCGGTCATCGTGCCGGCAGAGCACCCGCTCTACATTCTCTACACGTCGGGCTCGACCGGGAAGCCGAAGGGCGTCGTGCACACGACGGGCGGCTACCTGACGTATGTCAGCTACACGCACCAGGTCGTGTTCGACCTGCGCGAAGACGATGTCTACGCCTGCGTCGCGGACGTCGGCTGGGTGACCGGCCACAGCTACATCGTGTATGGGCCGCTCGCCAACGGTGCCACCACGTTGATGTTCGAGTCGGTGCCCACCTACCCCGACGCGGGGCGCTACTGGGACATGGTCGAGCGCCTGAAGATCACCATCTTCTACGGCGCGCCGACGGCCCTGCGTGCGCTCGCGGCCCAGGGCGATGCCTTCGTCGCCAAGTACGACCGCAGCTCGCTGCGCGTCCTCGGGACCGTGGGCGAGCCGATCAACCCGGACGCGTGGCGCTGGTACTACGACGTCGTCGGCGAGGGGCGCTGCAACATCGTCGATACCTGGTGGCAGACCGAGACGGGCGGGGCCTTGATCTCTCCCCTGGCACCTCTCACCGCGACCAAGCCGGGCTCGGCGACCCTGCCGCTGCCGGGCGTCCTGCCGGCGCTGCTCACCCCTGAGGGCCGCATCGTGCGCGGCCCGGGCGATGGTCTCCTGTGTCTCACGCAGCCGTGGCCGGGCCAGGCGCGCACGGTGTGGGGCGACCACGACCGCTTCGTGGCGACCTACTTCCAGCACTTCCGCGGCTACTACTTCACGGGCGATGGGTGCCGGCGCGACGCGGACGGCTACTACTGGATCACGGGCCGCGTCGACGACGTCATCAACGTCGCCGGGCACCGCATGGGCACGGCCGAGTTCGAGAGCGCGCTGGTCAACGTCGACGAGGTCGCCGAGGCGGGCGTGGTCGGCTATCCGCACCCCATCAAGGGTCAGGGCGTCTACGCGTACGTCGTGCTGCAGCCGGGCTTCGAGGCCAGCGAGGACCTCGAGAAGAAGATGAACGCGGCGTGCCGCACCATCATCGGGGCGCACGCGCGCGTCGACCTGTTCCAGTTCGTGCCGGGCCTGCCGAAGACGCGCTCGGGCAAGGTCATGCGACGCATCTTGAGGAAGGTCGCCGAGGGCGAGCCGGAGAACCTGGGCGACATCACGACGTTGGCCGACCCGTCGGTGGTCGCGACCATCGTCAAGGGCGCGAAGACGCACTGAGATCGGGCGGCACGGGCCCGTACTCCGTCGGCACCGCGACGCCGCGCGCGACGATCTTGCGCGTCATGATCGAGTGCCGCATGAGCAACGACGAGACGAAGAACGCCATGCTCGTGCCGCCGACCAGCGGCATCAGCGCGAGGGGCTGGCGTGTGGTCTCGAAGGCGAAGAGGATCGAGGCGAGGAGGGCGCGCGAGGCGCCCGCGAACATCGAGGCCATGCCGACCAACGCGGCGAGGCGGGGGTCGACGCCGGCCGACGGGAGGGCCGCGGCCAGCGCCACGCCGCAGAGCGCGCCGACGCCGCCACCGAAGGTGAAGAGCGGCGCAAGGGTGCCGCCCGAGGTGCCACTGCCGAGGGCGACGGACCACGCGATGAACTTGAAGGTGATGAGCATCGCGAGGGGCCCGACCGCGATGGCGCCGTGCACGAGGTCCCTCAGGTTGTCGTAGCCGACGCCCAGCGCGCGCGGCACGACCAGGCCGGCCGCGGCTACGACGATGGCGCCGAGCGCGGGCCACCAGGCCCAGTGAAGCGGCAGCCGCTCGAACCAGGACTCGACGCGATACACCGCCTCGGTGACGCCGACCGAGAGCAGGCCCACGAAGCCGCCGAGCACGAGGTAGCAGAGGAAGGCCTCGGTGCCGGGGGCGGCGATGGCGTCCATCGCGAAGACCGCCTCGGGGCCGCGCGAGGACATGCCGATGAGCGTGCCGACCGAGGCCGCGAGCGCGACCGGCACCAGGGTGCGCGGCGAGAGCTCGAAGAGCAGGAGCTCCACGGCGAGCAGGACCGCGGACACCGGGGTGCCGAAGGTGGCCGCCATGCCGGCCGCGGCGCCGGCTGCGAGGAGGGCCTTGCGCTCGCGTGCGCTGGTCGGGAGGAGCTGGCCGAGGACCGAGCCGAGGGCGCCGCCGGTCGCGATGATCGGTCCTTCGGCGCCAAACGGCCCGCCCGTGCCGATGGCGATCGCGGCGGACAAGGGCTTGAGGAAGGTCATGCGCAGCGGGATGCGCGATTCGTGCTCGAGCACGCGCTCCATCGCCTCGGGGATGCCGTGGCCCCGGATAGCCGGCGAGCCGAAGCGCGCGAGCAGCCCGACCAGGAGCCCACCCGCGATGGTGACGGCGAAGAGCCAGGGACCGAGGGAGGCCTCGGCCGGGTGGGCCTCGCTGAACGAGAGGCGCCCGAAGAAGGCGAGGTTCGTGAAAAGGTCGATGAGGTGGCCGAGGCCGATGGCGGTGAAGCCGACCGCGATCGCGAGGACGATGGCGAGGCTGCTCACGATGAGGATGCGTCGGCGGTCGCCGAGGGGGCGGTCGTGGATGCCCTCACGCTGGAGGGTGGGCGCGAGCGAGGGGGAGATGGGGATGCGGTGTGGCTGCTTCATCGGTCCTCGGGGGTCCGCGGAGGTCGGGGGCGCGACCTGCCGTCGGTGCCACGAGGCAATTCGTTAGGCAACAGATCATTTGGAACCTAACGATCTCGACCTCAGCGATCTTCGAAGAAGAGCGGGGCGGCGCCGGGGCCGGCGACCTTGTCGAGGAGGCGCGCGAGGGTGCGGCGCTCGGTCGCGCTGAGGGTCTCGATGGCGGCGGACAGGCGGCGCTGCGGAGCCGGAGCGACGCGGCGGAGGGCGGCGCGGCCCTGCGGGGTCGGGCTCAGGAGGCGACGGCGGCGGTCGTCGGGATCGGGCGCGACCTGCGCGAGCCCGTCGGTGACGAGGTGGTGCACGACGCCCGAGACGGTCGCAGGCGTCGTGTGGGTGAGGGTCGCGAGATCCACGACACCGATGGGGGCGTGGGCGGCGATCTGCTGGAGGACGAAGAGCCGCGCGGTCCCGAGGCCTCGCGTGGCACCGCTGCGGAGATCGCGCACGATGCGGCGCAGGGCGTCGAAGATGCGCTGGGTGTCGGCGAGCGGGTCGGGAGGACGGGACTTGGAAGGGGTCGTGCGGGCCAAGCGAACCTCATGGGGTGCGATACGGTTTGGAACCTAACGATCTGCCAGCGGCAGGTCCACCGGAGACAGGGCCCGGGTGAGGTCTCCGCTTTTTTGGTGCAGGATTCGATGGAGAGGTTAGAAGCCGCGCCCCATGAGCTCGCAGACCGCCCAGTGGCTTCGACGTTTCCTCCCGCGGCAGACCGCCATGAGTGGCCAGGAGCGCGTGGTCGCGTTCGTCGGGGCGCTGGCGGGGATCGCCATCACTGCCATGGCGCTCGCGCTGCTCGGGGTGGACCCGAGGCTGCCGCTCATCATCGCTCCGATGGGGGCGTCGGCGGTGTTGGTCTTCGCGGTGCCCTCGAGTCCGCTGGCGCAGCCGTGGTCGGTGGTCGGGGGCAATGGGCTCTCGGCGTTGGCGGGGGTGCTGGCCACGCAGCTCGTGCCCGACCCGACGATCGCGGCGGCCATCGCGGTGGCGGGGGCCGTCGGGCTGATGTCGCTCGGGAGGTGTGTGCACCCGCCGGGCGGGGCGGTGGCGTTGACCGCGGTCGTCGGGGGTCCGGTGATCCATGGGCTGGGGTTCGGGTACGTCGTCGTGCCGGTGCTGCTGAGCTCGGCGTTGCTGGTCGCGGTCGGGCTGGCGTTCAACAACGGAGTACGCCGGAGCTACCCGCACGTGGCGCCGGTGACGTCGGAGCCGGTGCGGGGACTCGTGATCGAGCGGGTCGATGTGGAGGCCGCGCTGGACGCGCTCGACGAGAAGCTCCAGCTCGACCCCGAGGACTTCGAGGCCCTCGTGCGGCAGGTGATGCTCGCGGCCGAGGCGCGGGTCGCGGGCGCGCAGCAGGTGCACGGTCCTAGCGGGGTCGAGGCCTTACGACCCTGAGCTTGTGAGTTGGCGGGAGAGGGTATCAAGTGGAGGGGGGATGCGAGGGTCCCCCTTGCATGACGCTGCCTCCGATCGACAACTCGTCCCACGGGCTCGCGCCGCGAGAGCCGGCCGACGAGCAACGCGCCTACGCCCTGGTCGAGGCGGTGACGTCGATGTGTGCGGTCATCGCCAATCGCGGGTTGCTGGCGCAGGCGGTGTCGGATCTCATCGGCCAGCACCTCGACGCACGCTGTACCTGGGTCGAGGAGGGCGCCGCGGGCGCGCCCGAGGTCGGGTCGCCGTGGCGTGAGGCGCTGCGCCACACGGGGCGGGCGCTGATGCCGATCGCGGTGGGCGGCGTCGGGGCGCGGGGACTCGGGGCCATCCACATCGAGCTCGGCGCGACGCGGGAGATCGACGGGCTGATGTTGGTCGCCCTGACCGGGCTCGCGCATACGTTGGCCTTGACGCTCGAGCGCTTGGCGCGCGACGAGGAGCGGGGGCGCATGCTCGTCGCGAGCGAGCGCGAGGCCCAGCGCTGGCTGTCCATCCTCGAGGCGGCGGGGCACGGCGCCTGGGAGTGGAACCTGGCGAGCAGGCAGATCTCCTACTCGCGCCAGTGGAAGGCGGTGCTCGGCTACACCGAGGACGAGATCGAGGACGGCGTCGACGCCTGGAGTCCGCGCGTCCACCCGGAGGACCTGCCGGCCGCCATGGAAGCGCTCGTGCGGCACCTCGAAGGCAAGACGCCGTTCTACAGCAGCGAGCATCGCATCCGCTGTAAGGACGGGGCCTATCGCTGGGTCCTGAGCCTCGGCAAGGTGGTGGCGCGTGACGCGGAGGGGCGGCCGGTGTTCGCGCTCGGCACGCATACGGACGTCACCGAGCAGAAGCGCGTCGACGCCCACCTCGCCGAGCTCGAGACGACGCACGCCATCGCCGAGTCGATCGCCCACCTCGGGTCGTGGCGGTGGGAGTTCGGGTCGGGTGAGGTCCACTGGAGTGCCGAGGTCTGCCGCATCTTCGGGGTCGACCCCGAGCACTTCGTCCCGAGCGTCGAGAGCTTCCTCGCGGCGGTCCACGGCGACGATCGCGAGGCGGTGCGCGCGGTCCTCGCGGCAGCCGCACAGGGCGACGACGACACCTACGACATCGAGCACCGGATCGTGAGGCCGGATGGGGAGATCCGATGGGTGCACGAGCGCGGCAAGATCGCGCGCGCGACCTCGGGTGCGAACCTGGTCATCAACGGCATGGTCCACGACGTCACCGAGACACGTCGACATCAGCGCCGCCTGGGCTTCCTGGCGCGCCGGGCCGAGGTCCTGCTGGAGCTGCAGTCGCTGGCCCGCGAGCACTCCGAGCGTGACCTCTTGCGATTCGCGGTCGAGCGGCTCGGCCTCCTGGTGTCGAGTGGGTGTGCCCGCGTGGCATTGATGAGCAAAGGGCAGCCTGGCTCCGCCAGGCCATCGGCGTCGATAGGCGAAGGGCAGCCTTCGGCGTCGGTCCAACCCGAGGACGGAGCGGGCGTGGTCGTGGTGGCAGCCGATTGCGAGGCCGACAAGCCGCTGCCGATCGAGGTCCGCATCCTCGATGGCGGACACGTGCGCATGCTGGTCGGGTGTGGCGCGGCGACCGAAGACGAGGACGACGACCGCGAGACGCTGAGCGTCGTCGGCCGCGAGGTGTGGCGGCTCGTGCGGAGCCAGCGCGACGAGGCCGCGCGCACCGAGGCCGAGATGAAGTTCCGGGCGATCGCCGAGCAGTCGATCGCGGGGATCTACCTGGTCTCGGATCGACGCATCCTCTGGATCAACCGCCGCGGTGCCGCCATCCTCGGGTACGCGCCGGAGGAGCTCGTCGGACAGCCGGTGCACGACCACATCGCGGTCGCGGACCACGGGCTCGTCGGGCAGCGCGAGGACCAGCACGAGAGTGGCGAGAACGTCCAGGAGAGCGTCACGCTGCGTGCGCGGCACCGCGACGGGCACGAGGTCTTGATGGCCGTGGGGTCCAACGCGATCGCACTGGGAGGGCGCAAGGTCATCGTCGGCGTGGTGCAGGACGTGACCGAGGAGCGGCAGGCCCAGGCGCGCGCGCAGGGCTATCTGCAGCGGCTCGAGCGATCGGTGGTCGGCACGCTCGAGGTGATCTCGCGCATGATGTCGCTGCGCGATCCGTACACCTCGGGGCACGAGCGACGCGTCGGCGAGATCGCGGCGGCGATCGGGGCCGAGCTCGGCTTGCCGTCCGATCGCTGCGCCGGGTTGCGCTTCGCGGGGCTCGTGCACGACGTCGGCAAGATCACCGCGCCGGCCGAGATCTTGTCGAAGCCGGGGCGCCTGACGCCGACCGAGTATGCCCTCATCAAGACGCACGCAGAGCATGGCTACGAGATATTGAAGGGGATCGACTTTCCGTGGCCGGTGGCCGAGGTCGCGCGCCAACATCACGAGCGCATGGATGGCAGCGGCTATCCGGACGGTCGGGTCGGCGAGGCGATCGTGCTCGAGGCGCGCATCGTGGCGGTGGCGGACGTGGTCGAGTCGATGGCCTCACATCGCCCGTATCGCGCGGCGCTGGGGATCGAGGCGGCGCTGGCCGAGATCGAGCGAGGGGCCGGGCGACTCTACGATGCAGCGGTCGCGGCCGCGTGCGTGCGGCTCTTCCGCGACCACGGCTACACCCTGCCCATCGCAGTACGCGGCTGAGGTCGTCGAGGGCGCTTGGCTACGGTGTGATCGTGATCGACGTGGTGGCGGTGGCGACCGTCGCGCCGCGCGGCGAGAGGCCCGCGATGACGACCGGGTGCGTCCCGGGGGCAAGGGTCAGCGCGAGGCGCCAGTGGGTGTCGTCGAGCCAGGTGATGGCGCTCGGCGCAATGGGCAAGGGACTGCCGGTGGTGGCGAGGGCGAGGGTCGAGACGTCGACCCAGGCGGTGCCCTCGAGGGTGATCTGGCCCTGGGCATTCGGCGCGGCGGTGAACGGCTGGCCGCCGTTGGTCGTGATGGCGAACGGGGTCGGCGGGATGGTGTGCTCGATGCCGTCGCTCGCGTCTTTCAAGATCCAGGTGGCGCGTTGGGCCATGAAGTCGAC